>JAFXIL010000126.1 GCA_017563185.1 Kiritimatiellia bacterium
GGCCGCCACGCCGCCGGCCGCGAAGTTGACGACTGGCAGCTTGCCGTTTTCATGGACGTACTTGACGAGGTCAAGCGGCGCGGCAAGCTCCTTCGCCGCCTCGTATAGCTCGTCCTCGCGCAGCGACACGACGCGGCGGATCTCGCTCTGCATCTTGCGCATGTGCCTCACGGCCTGCACAACGTCCCCCGTACCGGGTTCGCCTTTCGTGCGGATCATGGTGGCGCCTTCGCCGATGCGGCGCAGAGCCTCGCCGAGATCGCGCGCGCCGCAGACGAACGGCACGGCGAACTTCGTCTTGTCGATGTGCCTAACGTCGTCGGCGGGCGAGAGCACCTCTGACTCGTCAATGTAGTCGATTTCGATCGCTTCAAGTATACGGGCCTCTGCGATATGCCCGATTCGGCACTTCGCCATCACTGGAATCGAGACGGCCGCCTGGATGCCCTTTATCATCGCGGGGTCGCTCATGCGCGAGACGCCGCCAGCCGCGCGAATGTCGGCGGGGATGCGCTCAAGCGCCATCACCGCGCACGCGCCGGCCGCCTCGGCGATCTTCGCCTGCTCGGGCGTCGTCACGTCCATTATCACGCCGCCCTTTAGCATCTGCGCCAAGTTGCGGTTCAGCTCCTGTCTGTCGTCCATCTTCGGTTTCTCCTGTTGTGCTGTTGCGCACTAGTATATCAGATGGCGGCATCCCATAGGCTATAGGAAATTTCTGAGCCGTCATATAGTCACGCCCTATGCCCACATCGGGAGAATCCGATGTGCGGATCCATGCTGCGGCTACACGGGAAGGCTCTCCAGGCAGCGGACAATGGCGTCTCCCATTTCCCGCGTGGAGACGGTCGAAGAGGCGCCGTCCGGGGCAATGTCTAGCGTGCGCATTCCAGCGGCAAGCGCACCCGCCACGGCGCGCTCCACCGCGTCCGCCTCGGCGGAGAGGCCGAAGGAATGGCGCAGCATCATCGCGGCGGAGAGGATCGTCGCCACTGGATTCGCAATTCCCTTCCCAGCGATGTCAGGCGCGCTGCCGTGTATCGGTTCGTACATGCCGCCCTCAGCCGCGCCCAGCGACGCCGACGGCAGCATGCCGATGGAGCCTGTGATCTGCGATGCCTCGTCGGAGAGGATGTCGCCGAACATGTTCTCGGTGAGGACCACGTCGAAGCGCGAAGGCTCTCGCACGAGCTGCATGGCCGCGTTGTCCACGTACATGTGGTCGAGCTCCACATCGGCGTATTCCTCCGCCTGCAGGGCCGTCACCGTCTCGCGCCACAGGCGCGACGTCTCTAGGACGTTCGCCTTGTCCACGCTCGTCACCTTCCGCCGCCGCACGCGTGCCGCCTCGAACGCGACGCGGGCCACGCGCTCGATTTCATGCGCGGAGTACGGCGTCACGTCGTATGCGCTTTTCCCGCCCTCCGTGCGGCCCTTCTCGCCGAAGTAGGCGCCGCCCGTTAGCTCGCGCACGATCAGGAGATCAATGCCTCGCGCGGCGATTTCGTCCTTGAGCGGGCTCGCGCTCTTCAGCGCATCCCACACTTTTGCCGGGCGCAGGTTGGCGAAGAGGCCCAGTTCGCGGCGGAGGGTGAGAAGAGCGCGCCGCTCCGGACGCTTCTCCGGCGGCAGAGCGTCCCACTTCGGTCCCCCCACCGCCCCGAGAAGGACGGCGCCCGCCGCTTTGCACGCGGCGAGCGTTGTCTCCGGCAGACAGTCACCGCACATGTCGTAGGCCGAGCCGCCGACTGGACATTCCGTCATCTCGAAGTCGTGCCCGAAGCGACGCGCCACTGCGCGGAGCGCCTTCACGGCCTCCGCGACAATCTCAGGCCCGATCCCGTCGCCGGGAAGAACCGCGATCTTCGTTTTCATCATTTTCTTCCTTTCAGGTAGGAGGCCAGGCCGCCGGCCGCGATCAAGTCCATCATAAACTGCGGAAACGGCTCTGCGTGGAAACGCTGCCCGGTCGTGCAAACTACGATCTCGCCCGCCTCAAGATCTACGGCCACCTCGTCTCCTGCCGATATCGCGCGCGCCGCGGCTGGACATTCCAGAATCGGGAGGCCGATGTTCAGCGCGTTGCGGTAGAAGATGCGCGCGAAGCTCTCCGCGATCACGCACGCGACGCCGCTAGCCTTGATCGCAAGCGGGGCGTGTTCGCGGGACGAGCCGCAGCCGAAGTTGCGCCCGGCCACTATGATGTCGCCGCACCTGACCCGGGCGGCGAAGGAGGCGTCGATGTCCTCCATGCAGTGCGCCGCCAGTTCCGCGGGGACCGAGGTGTTTAGATGCCGTGCCGGGATGATCACGTCCGTATCGACGTTGTCCCCGTACTTATGTGCAGTTCCTTTCATGGTCATTCTCCCATAATTGTTTCCGGTGAGGCGATTCGCCCCGAGAGCGCCGCGGCGGCGGCCACCGCCGGCGAAGCGAGGTAGACCTCCGATTCGACGTGCCCCATGCGTCCCACGAAGTTGCGGTTGGTTGTCGCAACGCAGCGTTCGCCTTTCGCGAGGATGCCCATGTGCCCGCCTAGACACGGCCCGCACGTGGGCGGAGATACGACGCACCCCGCCTCTGCGAACACCTTCAGCAAGCCTTCTTCCAGCGCATGAAGCCAGATTCGCTGCGTGGCGGGGATCACGATCGCGCGGACGCCGTCCGCCACCTTCCTTCCGCGCATCACCTCTGCGGCGGCGCGCATGTCGGAGAGTCTTCCGTTCGTGCAAGAACCGATGACGACCTGGTCGATTTTCACATCGCCCGCCTCGCGCACCGGCCGCACGTTGGACGGCAGGTGCGGAAACGCGACCATAGGCTCAAGCGCGCCGAGGTCGACTTCGACCGTGCGGACGTACTCGGCGTCAGGATCGGCCGCGTAGACGCGCGGCTCCTGTGCGCCGTGTTCGCGGAGGTAGGCGAGCGTCTGGTCGTCCACGGGGAAGATGCCGTTCTTCGCGCCAGCCTCGATTGCCATGTTCGCGATGGTGAAGCGGTCGTCCATCGACAGGTTCGCCACGCCGTCGCCCGTGAATTCGAGCGACTGGTAGCGCGCGCCGTCTACGCCGATGAGGCCTATCAGGTGCAGAATCACGTCCTTGCCGCAGACCCATCGGCGTTTTTTCCCCTTCAATACAACCCGAATCGCCTCGGGAACGCGGAACCACGTCTCGCCCGCCGCCATGCCGGCTGCCATGTCCGTGGAGCCGACGCCCGTGGCGAACGCGCCGAGCGCGCCGTACGTGCACGTGTGGGAGTCCGCGCCGATCACGAGGTCGCCGGCCGTGACCAGCCCCTTCTCTGGCAATAGCGCGTGCTCGATTCCGCAGTCGTGGCCCACCTCGAAGCAGTTGGCGATTCCCTGTTCCTTCGCGAACGCCCGCATCGCGGCGCACTGCGCGGCGGCCTTGATGTCCTTGTTCGGGGTGAAATGGTCTGGCACGAGCGCGATCTTCGCGCAGTCGAACACGCGAGTGCGTCCGAACTTCGGGAACTCCCTTATGGCGACCGGCGCCGTGATGTCGTTCCCTAGAACGAGGTCGAGCTTCGCCATGATCAGCTCGCCGGCGCGGACCGGCAGGGCGGTCGCCCCGCGCCCGCCGTCGGCAACGTGCGCGGCGAGGATCTTCTGCGTCATTGTCATTTTCATCGTTTCGCCTCCAGCATGCGGTTGACCGCCACGAGCAGCGCGAGGATCGAGCCTTCGATCACGTCCGTCGACACGCCGCGCCCGCGGTATGAGCCCTTCGCGTCGGAGATCTTCACGAGCACCTCGCCGAGCGCGTCGCGCCGCTCTGTGACGGCCTCGATGCGGTAGTCCTCCAGCGTGAAGCGATGGCGGATGATCTTCTCCACTGCGCGGAACGCGGCGTAGATTGGGCCGGTGCCGATGGCGGCGTCCTGCACGCTGCGCTTTCCCTTGACGAGCGTGATCTGCGCCGTGGCGCTCATGTGGTTGCCGCTGTTCACCACGAACGAGTCGAGCCTCCATTCCTGCGGTCCCACGTGCCGCGCGGCGACGCGCGACTCCGCGAGCGCCGCGAGGTCGCGGTCGGTGATCTGCTTCTTCCGGTCGGCGAGCGCCTTGAACGCCGCGAACACCTCCGCGAGGCGAGGCGCGTCGAGGTCGTAGCCGAGGTCCTTGAGACGCGTCTCGAGAGCGTGCTGGCCGGAATGCTTGCCGAGCACGAGCTCCGTCTTCTTCATCCCCACCGATTCCGGCGTCATGATCTCGTAGGTCTCGGCCTTGGAGAGGACGCCGTGCTGGTGGATGCCGCTTTCGTGCGCGAACGCGTTGGCTCCAACCACTGCCTTTCCCGGGGCGATGCGCACGCCCGTGATCGTGGAGAGCAGGTGCGCCGTGCGGGCGATCTCCTCCGTGCGGATGCGCGTGGAGAGCCCGCCGTATGCGTCGCGGCGGGTGCGGAGCCCCATCACCACCTCCTCCAGCGCGGCGTTGCCCGCGCGCTCGCCGATGCCGCAGATCGTGCATTCCACCTGGCGCGCCCCCGCGCTGACGCCCGCGAGCGAGTTGGCCACAGCGAGGCCGAGGTCGTCGTGGCAGTGGGTCGACACTGTCACGCTCTCTATTCCCTTCACGCGGTTCATGACGGCGGCGACGAGCGCGCCGAACTCGTCGGGCGTGGAGTAGCCCACCGTGTCGGGGATGTTGACGACCGTCGCGCCGGACGCGATGGCCGCGTCGAACGCCTTGCAGAGGAAATCCACATCGGTGCGCGAGGCGTCTTCGGCCGAGAACTCCACGTCGCCGCAGAGGTTGCGCGCGTAGGCGACGGCGTGCCTTATGCGCCTGAGACAGTCCGCGCGCGAAATGCGCAGCTTGTACCTGAGATGGATGTCGCTTGTGGCGAGAAAGGTGTGGATGCGCGGACGCGCCGCGCCGCGGATGGCCGCCACCGAGGCGTCGATGTCCTTCTCCAGCGCCCGCGAAAGCGAACACACGGAAGAGGCCTTCACCGTATCGGCGACGGCTTTGACCGATGCGAAGTCGCCGGGCGAGGCGACGGCAAAGCCAGCCTCCATCACGTCGACTCCAAGCGCCTCGAGCTGGAGCGCCATGCGCACCTTCTCGTCGAGATTCATCGAATATCCGGGCGCCTGTTCGCCGTCCCGGAGCGTCGTGTCGAATATCTGCACTGCATTCATCTGTTTTTCCTTGCGGGGTTGTGTGCAAAAAGAAAAACGGCCCCGCCGTTGCGCGGAGCCGTTTTGCTTTTATCCTGAACCCGGACCTTTTCTAGACAAGCAAACCTGCCCCGCGCCTCGTAAGCGCAAGGAGAAGAAGCTCGTTAAGAAGAAGGTTCGTGTTCATGTTGCCTTGTTTTGCTTGAACGCCGAATAGTATACCACAACGGGCGGATGCGTGTCAATCCGCGTGTTCGGCTATTCGAAAAGCCAGGTCGAGAGATAACGCTCGCCGGTGTCCGGAAGAAGGGCAACGATCGTCTTGCCTGCGAACTCGGGACGTTTCGAAAGCTCAAGAGCAGTCCAAAGCGCCGCGCCGGAGGAGATGCCCACGAGCAGGCCCTCCTGCGCCGCTGCCGCGCGCGCCGTCGCGCCCGCGTTCTCGGCGGAGACCTTGACCACTTCGTCGAACACACCCGTATCCAGCGTCTTCGGCACGAATCCCGCGCCAATGCCCTGGATCTTGTGCGGGCCCGCCTTGCCCTCGGAAAGGACGGGGCTCGTATCAGGCTCCACGGCAAACACCTTCACCGCGGGATTCTTCGACTTGAGGTAGTGCCCCACGCCGGAGAGCGTGCCGCCCGTGCCAACGCCCGCCACGAACGCCGCGACCTCGCCGTCGGTGTCCGCCCAGATCTCAGGCCCGGTCGTCGCCTCGTGCTTTGCGGGATTAGCCGGGTTCTCGAACTGCTGGAGGATCACCGCGCCAGGGGTCGCGTCCCTGAGCTCGTTCGCCTTGGCTATCGCGCCCTTCATGCCGGCGGAGCCGGGCGTGAGGACGATCTCCGCGCCGTATGCGGCCGCGAGCTTGCGCCGCTCGATGCTCATCGTCTCCGGCATGGTCAGGATGAGGTGGTAGCCTTTCACCGCGCTCACGAGGGCGAGGCCTACGCCCGTGTTGCCGCTCGTCGGCTCGATGATCGTCGCGCCGGGCGTGAGAGTGCCGGTCTTCTCCGCCGCCTCCACCATCGCGAGCGCGATGCGGTCCTTCACGCTGCCGCCGGGATTGAAGAACTCGACCTTGGCGAGCACCTTCGCGCCGCCCTTGTTAAGCTTGCCGGAGATCTCCACGAGCGGTATTCCGCCCACCTTCTCCAAGATGTTCTTTGCTGTGTTGCTCATTTTCCGATTCCTTTCGGCTGGTTGTTATTATACTCTTTTTGCCTTAGAATTGGTATTGAATTGAGAAGACCGCGCCGGAACCAACGCCGAGGTTCTTGGTGGAGCCCTTGCGGTAGAACTTGTCCTTGTCGCCAGTCTCGGCGAACGCCGCCACGATCTCGTCGCCTGCGCGGGCGATGTTGGTGATGGTGAAGAATATCGCCGCCGTGCCGGACGAGAGCGTCTGCGCCGCCGCGCCGCCCTCGAGGGCGGCGATGCGCTTGGCGAGAACGTCGTTGGTGGGGTTCATCAGACGGGCGTAGATGTTGCCGAGCTCGCGTAGGCCGAAAAGGTCCGCTCCGTGCTTGGAGTCGCGGAAATTGTATGCGGTGGTCCTGTACACCGGCACGGCCCGCGCGTTCGTCGCGGGGTCGCCGTGCGCATCCTGTCCGGCGTGGATCGCCAGCGTTTCAACATGGCACTGTCTCTTGCTCATGGCCGTTGCTCCTTTCGGTGATATTCTGCGCCATCGCCTTCAGCGGCGTTGACGCGGAATATTGTAGCACGGCGGAGACGATATCGGATAATCGGATTTATTTGAGCTGAGACATAGGCCTTTCCTATGCCATTATCTGCTCGCTACGCGCTCGCGGATCGCGGCCACGAACGCAGTTCCCGCGGCGGAAAGCGGAATGCCGCCGCGGCGGACGATCCCCACGCGGATCGAGTCCTCCATCTTCAGCGGCACGGAGACTATGTCGGAATTGTATCCCTTGGCGTGCGCGCCGGACGCGACCGTGAAGCCGTTGAGCCCCAGCACGAGGTTCGTCATCGTGGCGCGGTCGCGCACGCGGATGTTCTTCTTCCTGTCTATCGCAGGCATCACCTCCTCTGCGAAGTAGAGCGCGTTCTCCGCGCCCTGCTCGTAGGTGAGGTAGGGATAGGCGTCCAGCTCCTGCGGGCGTATGGACTTCCTCTTCGCGAGCGGGTGCTTCTTTCCGAGGAACACGTGCGGCTTCGCCTCGAAAAGCTTCTCGAAGTCCAGCTCCTCCTTGCGGAGGATCTTCATTATCGCGCGTTCGTTGCGGCGCGAGAGGTAGAGGACGCCTATCTCGCTGCGGTGGCGGGCGACGTCGTCGATGATCTCGCTCGTCACCGTCTCGCGCAGCGTGAAGTCGTAGGAATCGGCGTCATTTGCCTTGACCACTTCCATAAAGGCGTCCACTGCGAACGCGTAGTGCTGGCAGGAGACGGCGAACTGCGGGCGGCGCACAGCCTTGCCCGTGTACTTCTCCTGGATGCGCGCGGCGTCGTCTAGGATCTGCCGCGCCGACGCCAGAAACTCCTCCCCCTCCCGCGTCACGCTCACGCCCTTTGCCGAGCGCGTGAACAAGGCGATGCGCAGTTCCTCCTCCAGCAGACGCACCGCCTCGGTCAATGTGGGCTGCGTGACGAAGCAACGCCGCGCAGCTTCGCTTATCGACCCGCACGACGCAACCGCGTCGGCGTATCTTAGCTGCTGCAACGTCACGACGTCACGCACCCTTCTTGCCGCGCCCAGAAGGTCGCGGCCGGTCCAGATCAGATGCCCTGGGCGAGCATGGCGTCGGCCACCTTGGTGAAGCCGGCGATGTTCGCGCCCATCACGTAGTTGCCCTTGTGGCCGTACTTGGCGGCGGCGGCGTAGGCGTTGTCGTGGATGGCGGCCATGATTCCGCGGAGCTTGCTGTCCACTTCCTCGGCGGACCAGCTCAGATGCTCGGCGTTCTGCGACATCTCAAGTCCGGAAGTCGCCACGCCGCCCGCGTTGGCGGCCTTGCCGGGGGCGTAGAGGATCTTCGCCTTGAGGAACGCCGCGGCGGCCTCGGGGGTGGAGGGCATGTTGGCACCTTCGGCCACGAGCTTGCAGCCGTGCTTGAGCAGGTAGGCGGCATCGTCGCCGTTGAGCTCGTTCTGGCGGGCGCACGGGAACGCGCAGTCCACCTTGTCCACGATCTGCCACGAGTTGACGCCGGGGAAGAACTTGACGCCCTTGAGCTGCTTGGCGATCTCGCTGAGTTCGCCGCGCTTCACGCCCTTGAGCTCCATGACGGCCTTGATGTCGTCGAGGGAGAGTCCGCTCTTGGCGTAGATCGCGCCCGAGCGGTCGGAGAGCGTCACAACTTTGGCGCCGAGCGTGACGAGCTTCTGGGCGGCGAAGGACGCCACATTGCCGGAACCGGAAATCGCGCACACCTTGCCCTTGAAGTTCGCCTTCTTGGTCTTGAGCATGTTCTCGGCAAAATAGACGCAGCCATAGCCGGTCGCCTCGGGGCGGACGAGCGAGCCGCCGAACGGAAGGCCCTTGCCAGTGAGCACGCCATTACACTCGTTCACGATCTTGCGGTACTGCCCATAGAGATAGCCGATCTCGCGCCCGCCCACGTTCATGTCGCCTGCGGGGACGTCGGTGTTGGGGCCGATGTGACGGAAGAGCTCGGTCATGAAACTCTGGCAGAAGCGCATCACCTCGCCGTCGCTGCAGCGCTTGCCCGGCGTGTGGGGAGAGGCCTTGGGGTTGAAGTCGGAGCCGCCCTTCGCGCCGCCCATGGGCAGGGTGGTGAGCGAGTTCTTGAATATCTGCTCGAATCCGAGGACCTTGAGCACCGAAAGGTTCACAGTGGGGTCGAAGCGGAGACCACCCTTGTAGGGACCGATCGCGGAGTTGAACTGAATGCGGTAGCCGCGGTTCACGCGCACGGCGCCAGTGTCGTCGATCCAGTTCACGCGGAACATGATAGTCCGCTCCGGCTCAACGATGCGCTCGAGAATCGCGTTCTGCTGATACTCCGGGTGCGCGTCCACTACGGGGGCGAGCGTGGTGAGAACCTCTTCGGCGGCCTGGATGAACTCCGGCTGGTCGGCGTTCTTCGCCTTGAGGTCCTTTAGAGTCTGGTCAATGTAGGTACTCATTGTTGTTCCTTCTGTTCCTTTTTCGGATTGGTGGGTATTATACCATAATTCCCACTAAGCGGCAGTTGTAAAATAGCAATCGTCAGAGCTGGACCCGATTTACACGCGCCCAGCTCTCACGCTAAACAAGTTAGCAAAAAATATGCCATTGCATTCAAACCATTGATCGCTACAGTTTTGTCCCGTTTGCTTAACACAATATGTAATAGCCGCGCATCGCGTTTACATCGAATGTAAAAGACAACTCGCTTCCTTTTACAAAAACTTACCACTAGACCGCACAGCACGATTTGTGGTACAATACCGCCCCATGAAAGACAAATTGTCATCTGAGATATCGGTCCTGCGCGAGATAGCCTCGGTTGTGATGCGCGAGCGGAACGTGCACAAGCTTCTCGAGGACGTCATCTCGATTCTTGAGAAGTCGATGGGCATGTTCCGCGGAACGTTCACGCTTCTTGAGGGTGACGAGCTGCGTATAGAGGCGTCGGCCAGGCAGCTGAACGCCGAGGAGCGCGCGCTTGGACGCTACCACATCGGCGAGGGAATAACCGGGCTTGTGGCGAAGACGGGCAGGGCGGAGATCGTGGTGGACGTGAGAAAGGACCGCCGCTTCCTGAACCGCACAGGTGCGCGAAAGGTGGACGAGCCGCTGTCGTTCATCTGCGTGCCTCTCATCCACGGCGGAAACGTGATCGGCACGCTTTCGGTGGACCGCGCCATGACAGGCGAGACCGGCGCGCTAGTGCGCGACGTCGCCCTTCTCGAAATCATCGCCAACCTCTGCGCCGAGGCGGCGAGCGTCTGCCGCGAGCAGTGCGCCGAGCAGGATGCGCTTAGGGCAGAGAACCGCCGCCTCCGCGACATGCTAAGCGGCACTCCCGGACGGCTCGTGGGCAATTCGCCCGCCATGCGCGCCATATACGAGCAGATCCGCCAGGTGGCGCCAAGCGAGGCCACCGTGCTCATCCGCGGCTCCAGCGGAACGGGAAAGGAGCTTGTGGCCAAGGCCATACAGTCGCTCTCGCCGCGCAAGGACAAGCCGTTCGTGGTGCTGAACTGCGCCGCCCTTCCCGAGGCGCTCGTGGAGTCGGAGCTCTTCGGCCATGAAAAAGGCGCGTTCACCGACGCCCGGGAGCGCCGCATCGGCAGAGCCGAGGCGGCTAACGGCGGCACTCTCTTCCTAGACGAGATCGGCGACCTTTCGATACCCGTGCAGGTGAAGCTTCTCCGCTTTCTGCAGGAACGAACGTTCAGCCGCGTGGGCTCGAACGACGTGCTCACCAGCGACGTGAGGTTCATCGCCGCCACAAGCAGGAACCTCGAGGACCTAATGGCGAAGAAGCTCTTCCGAGAGGACCTCTACTACCGACTCTCCGTCTTCCCCATCGAGCTTCCCGACCTCGCGAAGCGTCCCGACGACATCCTCCTTCTGGCTCAGCACTTCCTCTCCAAGATGCGCCTAAAGTACGGCAAGAACGTGACCCGCTTCTCCGCGCCGGCCGTCAACATGCTTCAGGCGTACGCCTGGCCTGGCAACGTGCGCGAGCTCGAGAACTGCATCGAGCGCGCCGTGCTGACGGCAAAGGACGACTGCGTGCACGGCTACAACCTGCCCCCTGCGCTTCAGACCGAGGAACTTGCGGAGAACCCCTTCGACAGCGACCGCCCCGACAGCCGCACGATGGCGGAGAAGGTTGCCGCGTACGAACGCGACCTCCTCAACGACGCGCTCAAGCGCCACAACGGGAACAGAAGCGCCGCAGGACGCGAACTCGGCGTCTCGCCGCGCATGATGTGCTACAAGCTGAAGAAGGCCGGCATCGAATAAAACAGGGACAAATGAAGACAGCAGCCATCCTCGCTTCGCTTTCCGTGCTCGCCGCCATCTGCTGCTCACGCGCCGACGATGGGCTCGTGCGGCAGGACATCCCGTACGAGGACGGTCTGGAGACCTTCCACGGTCCCGCAAGAGGCTACGCGCCCGGCGGATGGACGGTGTTCCGCCCTGAAGGCCTGCCGAAATGGCACGGCGCGAAAGCGTTCAATTCGTCCTTATGGGAGCTGAGCCGCTTCTCGGGAGGGCGTCTTCAGGGCAAGAAGCATCCTCTCTGCAAGTACATCGCAGGACTGAAGTTCAGCGCCGCCACGTATAGATTCGACGGCATGCCGGATCTCAAGGAGTACGAAGGCTCCTCCCTGCACAAGTTCATGTTTGACCACATGGGATACAGGTTTGTGGTGCGGGAAGCCCGAATCCCCAGGGCGCTGCGCCGAGGCGGCAGCGCATCCGTCGTGGTCGAGGTGGAAAACACCGGTTTCGGGAGGCTTCTGCTGCCGTCGCGCATCGACGTGGTGCTTGCATCGGACGAGGCAGCGTGCGCGGTTCCGGCGCGCGGCGATGTCTCGCAGGTTCCAGGCGGCGGGCGGCGTAGCGTGGCTGCGGAGTTCCGCGTGCCGCAGAATCTCGCGCCGGGCGCATACGACGTGTTCCTGCGCGTCTCGGCGCCGCTCAAGGACGAAAAGCCGGGCGACATGCCGCGCCGCCCCGTGCGCTTCGCCAACGCCGGCATGTGGAGCGAAAAGAAAAAGGCGAACAGAATCGGGAAAACGACCATAGAATGACGCATCGACGATTGCTCAATTCCGCAATTGCACATTCCCGTTGACTGTGATAGACTATGGACAACGGAAACAATTTCCACGAAAGGACACAGCATGGCATCAACGGCAAACAATGTCCGGCGTCTCGGGCTTGTCATCGCGGCGGCGGCCGCATGCTCGGCTCTCTGCGCCGCTCCGGCCGACGACCCGGCGAGGGTCGCGCGGCTTATCGGATATGCGGACTACTACGTGCGCGAGTTCGAGAAGGAGGTGGCCCTCCAGCGCGGCGGCGAGAAGATGGTGTGGCGTAACCAGCGCACGGCCTTGGAGAAAGTGCGCGACCTAAAGCTGCAGTATCCAGACGACCCGCGCGTCGAGGCGTTGTTCCGCCGCGTGAGAGCCGCCCTTAAGCGCTCCAAGGGAGACGTCGTGGAGATACAGGCGGAGTGGACTCAGTATCTGCACAACGAGGACAACCTCCGCCAGCTAATATCGAAGCTCGGAGAGGAGGAGTGGCAGCGCATCATCGATTCTCACAAGGAGGGAATGATCGCAAAGTCCTTCCCCACGCCCGACTCCGCCGAAATCTCGGTGGAGGAGCTCAAGGGCAGGTACGTCGTGCTCGAAGAAGTTGAATATCCCGCCAAGCAGTTCTACGGCGCCTCCGGCGAATACATCTGGTGCGGAAAGCCGTCCAGCGGATTCTGGTTCATAGATCTCGCGGGCCGCGACTGGCTGGGCCTCTACGAGGCGGCGAAGCGCTACCGCCGCACGGTGGACTCCTCGATGCAGGACGTGAAGAAATGGACGGTGCTCGCCGAGGTCTCGGGCATCACCGCCGAAAATCCGCTGGGCGGCGAAGAGGGGCCTGGCGCCTTCTACTTCGGATGGATTCTGAAGCCGATCGCGATCAAGATCCCCGGCCATCTCGTGGCCGTGCGCGACAAGGACGCGGAATCCTCCGGCCGCTTCATCGGCGAGGAAAAGGTCGAGGCCGTCAAGCAGGGCTGGTACACCATCAAGGAAATCCCGAAGGACGTCACTCCCGACCGTCTGATGGAGATCTTCATGACCGCCATAAAGGAGAAGAACCACAAGCTCTATCTCCAGTGCATCGATCCCGAATACACGGGCGGCATGTACGGAGAGGACGAGGTGAAGCGCTATTTCTGGGACCTTCACCAGGAGCGCTTCCACGGCGAATATGTGCACGCCACATTCTCGAAGCCGAAGATCACCGTGCAGAAGGGATTCAACCGCAAGGACGATCTACAGAACTTCTTCCTTGACGACGACGACCGCAAGACGCTCGAGAAGATCGGCGGCGAGAAGATAGAGGAGGCTGTGGTTGAGTCCATCGCCTACGACAAGAACGGCAAGCAGCTCGGCTCGCCGCATCCGCACCGCCTCCGCCGCAAGGGCGGCGGCAGGTGGTACGTGCTCGACTACCAGCAGAGGTTCTAGCAAGGAAAGGCGGATAAGATGAAAAAGATTCTTGTGTTTGCAGTAGCTGCAATCGCCGCATGCGCGGCATTCACGAAGCCGAAACCCCTCTCGAAGGCGGAGATCGAGAAGCGGGACAAGGCCAACTGGGGAGGCGTGGACTATTCCGCCGCGCCGGACGGCGAGAATTCCGTGGCCAACGATCTCGCGCAGATGAGGTCCATGACAAGGGGCGAAGCAGCAAAGTTCAAAAAGCTGCACGATTTCTGCAAAGACCTGTACAAGGCCTCAAAGATCATTGACACGGACCCCGGGACCGTTCTCGGCGACGCGCTGAAAGATCTGGGCCGCCCCATCGACCCAACGCCGCAGCGCATGCTCACGAACCTCTCGGCCACGCCGGCGCAGAAGCTCGCATTCAAGAGCCTCCAGGGCGCAAAGAACACGCTTGCGAAATTCGGCAAGGATGTGCGTCCCAAGGTGGCCGTCCTGTTGAGAGCGGAGCTCGAAACCCGCCTCTACTCCGAATACAACCACCTTGTGCGAGTGGTGAATCTCGGCATCATCCAGGATGGCTCGCTCGTCAAGAGCCTCACTAAGGTCGATACGGCGTGGGGCAAGTACGTCAAGCTTCTGGACAAGATCGGCAATGGCACGGACAAGTGGAAATACTATCCCTCGGCGCTCCGCAACCCTGAAAAGAAAAAA
>JAFXIL010000127.1 GCA_017563185.1 Kiritimatiellia bacterium
GTCCTTGTGCCCGAACTCCACGAACAGGTCTGCCGAGTCGGTGAGGTTTCCCTGAACCCATCTGGAACTGGGATGCTTCTGCTGCGTGTGGAACGTCGGCTCGGTGAGCTGGAGGCGTTCCACGTCTGTGCCGCCGAACTCGGACACGCCGAAGTAGCCGTTGCCGAACGAGAGCGACCGGCGCTGCCAGCCCTTCAGACTCCATTCTCCCGGCTCGCGGAAGCGGATCTTCCACGTGGCGTCAGGATGCGGCGCCTTGTTCTCCACGCGCTTCACGCTCTGCCAGCTCGGAACAAATCCACCGTCAGGCGGCACCTTGCGCGTATCGCCATCCACGGACATCGTCACCTCGTCCGAGGCGGAAACATTGATTTCAACAATGGTCTCGCGCCCCGTCTGAATCGGCACCGGGTGGCTCCATGAACAGACGTCGCCGATCACGGCACGGAACCTTCCCTGATAGACATCGACGAGGAAGCCATCGCCCTTGCCCGGCGTCACGTTGTCGAGTAGGCGCTGTGCGGCTGCGGCGTTCTTCGTGACAAACCGGCACGCGAAGCGCATCCCCTTCTCGGCATCGGCCACCGTCGGGAACGGCTTCACCCGGTCGCCGGCATTCGCGGGACCTGCATGGTACGTCTTTCCACCGAAGGAAAGCCGGATATCTTTGAACTCCCCGACGAAGCGGTTGCCGCCCTTTGAATTGACGCCGAACGACATCGGCAGTTTCTGGTTCACAGGCATACCGCACATCGCGGAGAGCATCGTACATACACCCACCACCAGTATCGTTATTTTCTTCATTGTGGTTTTCTTGCTTTTATTTCAAAAATCCCATCAGAGCAGGAGCCGGGCTTGCTTCAACGGAAAAAGAGATAACCGCCCGTCCAAGCCGGCACCGACGGCAGAATCACTAGAGCATCACCACCCTCGCGCGTGACGTCAAGCACAACGTCTTCCGCGTCGAGCATCGACCACACCGCCTTCGTCGCGTGAGCAGGGACGCCGCGCAGACGCATCCGCACGGGCGGCGTGCGGCCGACAGACGTGTTCACGAACACGACGGACGCGAGCGTGCCGTCCTTGCATACGCGCGGCTGCACGAACGAACGCGTGGGCGTCTCCAGAAGTACCGGCGACTTGCCGTGCGACGCCCAGTCCGCAAGGCGATGGAGCTGCCCCACCCTGTCGCCCGACGCAATCGCGAGCGCCGCCGTGAACGCATGGGTTCCAAACACCACGCGGCGCTTCCCGCCCTTCGTCTCAAACCTCATCGCCGCGTACCCCGGCAGGTTCAACGGCGCGTTGTTCGCGTCGCTGTAATATTCGGAAATGGCCACGGCACCCGGTGCGGGCTTCAAGAAGAGCGTCCGACCCGACGCCGGGGTTTCGCGCGCCTTGAAGCCTTTGTTCACGGGTACGGACAAGAACCGCTCGCGTAGATTCCCGTTGGCGGCGCTGAATTCCGCAAGCCCGATTTCCGCGCCGTATCCGGCCTTGAAGAGGATTTCCGCCGCCGCGCCGTCGATCAGCAGGTCTTCGGCAAGAAGCTGCGCCACGGCTTCCTTGCCCGCTTCAACAGCCTCTTTCGCCGCAGTCGTGGTGACGATGCGCGCAAGACAGGAACGCGCACCGGGAATGAGCGGCTTGAGGGGCAGGGAACCGGTCAGAAGCTGGACGGGCGGACTGCCCGCAAATCCGTAGCCGCACCGCGCCGCGCCCTCGTTCAGCGCCACGTAGCGCTTCATCATCGCCGCGTTGCGCGCGAGCGGCGCAAGAATCTCGTCGCCGTACCATTCCGGCGTCTCGAATCCGGCGTCCATCACGAGTGCGGAGATGGAATTCATGCCCTGCGCAAGCGACTCAAGCGCTTCAAGAAGTACGCCCTGTCCTGTGCGGCAGGCGAAGGAGCGCGGACACGACTCGATTTCCGGGCAGATGCGGTCTATGAACGGCAGCGGCCCAATGGTGTCGATCTGGAGGGCAAGGTAGTACGCCTTGCCGATCTGCGCGCGCGCGTCGCTGTCGAAGTACGCGCCCGCGCCGGGACGCATTCCCACGGGCAGGCCCGTCGCCGCATGATGCGCCTCGTAGAGAAGGCGGTGTTCGGGGAAGCAACGTCCCGGTTGCTGCTGGCACATCCGCGTTTCAGGGGACGCCGCGTGGACCGCCTCGGCGATCACGCGCACAAGCTCGGCCTCGCCCTCGAATGCGAACGCGCGCCAGCGCGCGGCAAGCGCGGCATCGGTCTTCATTTCATCGACCAGCTGCTTGCGCGTACGCGCCTTCCCCTCCTTCTTGGCGAACTGCCCGAGGCAGTACTCGCAGTGGCAGCCCCAGCCGGGGCCGCCGTGGTTGACGATGCGGATGTCGTCGTCGATCCACGCAGAATAAGGACGCATCGCGGCGGCATAGAGCGTGGACATCTCCTTCATGTACGCAAGGAATCCCGGCGCGCGGAAGCAGTTGCATCCCTTCGCCACGGCTCCGTTCGCCGACGTGAACCCCTGCCACGTCATGCCGGTGTTGTCCGCATAGCGAAGGAATGCATCGCCGTGTCCAATCGTCGCCTGTATCTGGAGCGACGGCAGAATGCCGATCCTGCGCAAGTCGTCCGCCGCCTTCGCGAGCCGTTGGGCGGCGGCGCGGTGTTCCTCCATCTTCGGGAAACTGATGCCCGTCGAGAACCACACCTCGTCGACGCCGACGCGGTGCTTCGCGAACTGCTCGCGCAGTCCGGCCCACACCTCTTCTCGGTCGGTGTGGGGCTTGCGCAGACGGATCGCGGAGAACGGAATCGCGTCACCATACGCCACCCCGACCGACGCGATAGCCAGACTTGCCAGTTTTGCAAAGTGCTGCATAACGCTACCTCCTTATTTATCCGAGATCATCGGCTGGATTTCGGCCATGGAGGCCCACGGCTGCGACTTGTTCCACGGCGAGAGCGCGTTGAAGCGGATGTATCGTGCGGCCTCCTTCTGCTTGAACTTGATCTCCGTGAGGTCGTCAGTGTTTGCGAGCTCACCTTCCGCAA
>JAFXIL010000128.1 GCA_017563185.1 Kiritimatiellia bacterium
CGCACCTGCACGGTCTCTCCGTGCGCCGCCGCCTCTTCGGCCTTCGCGCGCCCCCTCAGCAGCGCGTCCGGTCCGTCGGGCCTCACGAGCAGCACCACCCCGTCGCCCGGCAGCGCCTCGTCCGGAATGTCCCCGCCGTCGTAGTCCGGCACCTTCGCGAAGTCGGCCGCCTCCAGCGGATACACGTGCGAGGACCATCCTAGATGCGGCAGCGCGCTCATCTGTACACCTCCTCGGCCCATTCGTACTTTTCGCTGAACTCCTCGCCCAGCGCCGCCTCCATCATGCACTTCAGCACTCTTCTCGCGTCGAAGAGCGCATGGTACTTCGCGCGCCCCTCAGCCGCCACAGCCCTGCGCGCGTCGTCGTGCGAGTTGTAGAACGAGATCTTCTCCGCAAGCTCGCGCGCGCTGTGGAAATACACCGCCTCCCTATCCGAGAAGAAGCGCTGCATGTCGTTGCCATCGTACATGAACGTCAAAACGCCGTTCCCCATCAGGTGCGTGATGCGGTCGGAAGCGTACCACTTCCAGTTCTCGAAGCGGTTGATGGAAAGGCCCATCTTCGAGGCGGCGATGGCGTCCTCGTAGTCGCGACCCACAACGAGCGGAGAGCCCATGCCGAAGAAGCCGAGGCGCACGGAGGGATCGATCATCGGCGCGAGCTCGTCGAGAAGAGCCTTGCGCGCGTCGGCCAGCGCCGGACGCCCCGCGAAAAATAGATCGTACTTGAAGTCGGCCCTGAGCGAGTTGTCCTCCACCTCGAACGACGGATCGCTAGGATTCGGGAAGAAGCCCACCACGTTGCGTCCCGTGGACCACTGTTTGAGCACGTCGCCCGCCGTCGTCACGAATATCGCGTCGCACGATTCGCGCCGCCGCGATATCTGCGCCCTGCAGTGCTCCGTCTCCACGGGATCGCAGTTGATGTGCACGATCTTGACGCCCGGCACCGCCGCGTGGATGGCGTTGAGCGTCGCATTAGTCACGTAGTCGCAGTGGCTCATGAAAACGAAGTCCGGACGCCAGTTGCGCGCCGTCTTCACGAGGCGCGAGTTCATCATCTTCGCGCCCACGTTCCGCATGAACCCGAGCGGCGCGAGAAAGCGCGTGACGTCGCGCTCGGAGAACGTGAGCACCTGCCAGCCGTTGCGCATCGCCCCAGCGGCAAGGCGCATGTCTATGCCCGTGCGGCCCCTGCCCCAGTGGCGCACGAGGAAATTGCCTACGAAGAGGATGCGCGGGCTCTTCTTCATGCGCTCCTCCCCTCCCGCTTCTCGAGCTGCGCGAGCGAGGCGGCCTTGGGCGTCTTGCGGAAATAATGGTAGTTGAGCACCCAGCACGACGGATGGCGGCGTATCACGCGCTCAAGGGCGGAGAGGCAGCGCTGCGTGCACGCCCACACGTCGCGCGCGGCGTCGGCGTCGATGGCGTCCAGAAGCTCGCAGCGGTAGGTGCCGTCCTTGAGCGGACGCGACCACGCCACGAGCACGGGCGTCTTGGCCTTCGCCGCGAAGAACGCAGGCGCCGCGGAGACCGGCATCGGCCTTCCGAAGAACCTCACCCACACGCCCCCTTCCTTGGGCCTAACCACCTGGTCCACCAGAAGGCCGATGTCGTAGCCGTCCTTCATCCCCTTCATGAGCGCGCGGAACGCGCCGTCGGCATGCACGATCTCCTGGCCAATCGCCTTGCGGCTGCGCATCAGAAGGCGCGTCATCGCCGGCGTGCCGATGTCCTTCGCCACGCTCATCATCTTGTGCCCCTCAAGATGCACCAGCTGCGAAAGCACCTCCCAGCAGCCGATGTGCCCGCTCACCGTCACGACCGGTCTGTACTTGGCGAGCAGCTCGCGGCACTGCTCGGTGAGAGCCGCGGCGGAACGGGCTCGTTCGCCAGATCGCCTGCTCGTCCAGAAGAGATGCCCCACCGTGCGCGCCATGTTCCTGTAGCTGCGCCTGAGGATGAGCGTTTCGCGCCGAGTGGGCGGCGAGTCATGCGGCGCGTTCGCGTCGCGCGCCGGCGGATAGACGCCGGTGACGACTCTCAGGTTGAAGAGGGAGAGGTCGCGCCCCGCGCGGTCGAAGCGGTACATCACGGCCGAGGCGAAGTCGCACAGAGCCAGCATCATCCTGTGCGTCACGTTCGAGAAGAGAAGCAGACCGAGAAGAATGCCCAGCCATTCGAACGGCCGGCGCAGCCCCCTCTTTATCAGCTTTTTCTGTCTTCTTTTCTTGTTCATCTACAAGCTAGAGCGCGGCGGCGGCACGGCGCAGACGCTCCACCGTGCGTTTGCGGCCTAGTATCTCGCACATCTCGAAGAGCCCGATGCCTTCGCCGCGTCCGCTCACCGCCACGCGGATGGGGTGCACCCACGGCCCCATCCCGCCGCCCTGCGAAAGCTCCTTCACCATCGCCTCGCCCGCGGCGGCGGTGAACGGCTCGAGCGCCTCGAAGCGGGAGGCGAGGTCGAGCAGCAGCTCCTTCACGCCGGGCTTGCGCAGGCGCTTCTCAACGGCCTTCTCGTCGACGGGATAGTCGTCCGTGAAGAACGGCGCGGCCATGGCCGGGATGTCGTTCCAGAACTTCGTGCGCACCTGCATCTGGTCCACAAGCATCTCGAGTGCGGGTCCCTCCTCGGGGGCGTATCCCGCCTCGCGCAGCTTCTCGAGCATCTTCGCCCGGTACGTCTCGCGCGGCGCGCGGCGTATGTACTCGCCGTTCATCCACTGGAGCTTCTTGATGTCGAACTTCGCGGCCGTCACGTGCACCTTCTCGATGTCGAAGAGCGCCACCATCTCGTCGCGCGTGAGCACCTCACGGTCGTCGCCGGGATTCCAGCCGAGGAGGAGCAGGTAGTTGAAGAGGGCCTCGGGCAGATAGCCCTGCTCGCGGAACTCGCCCACGAACGCGGCGCCGTCGCGCTTGGAGTAGGGCTTGCCCTGCGCGTTCACGATCATGGAGAGGTGGCCGTAGCGCGGAGGCGTGGCGCCGAGGGCCCTGAAGAGCTCAAGGTGCTTGAAGGTGTTCTCCACGTGGTCGTCGCCGCGGATGACGTGCGTGACGCCCTGGTCGATGTCGTCCACCACGTTCGCGAGGTGGAAGATGGGCGAGCCGTCGGAGCGGACGATCGCGAAGTCGGGAACGTCCTCGGCCTTCTTCTCCATGTGGCCCTTCACGATGTCGTCGAACGCGAGGGTGCCATCCTTGGGCATGCGGAACATCACAACCTCGCCTGTCTTGCCGTCGCGGGAGGTCTTCTCCATCTTGTAGGCGCGGCCGTCGGCGAGCAGCTTCTCGACGCAGGCGAGATGGCGCGCCACGTTCTTCGTCTGGTAGAACACCGGCTCGTCGTAGTCGAGGCCAAGCCATTCCATGCAGTCCATCAGGGTCTGTATGGCCTCGGGCGTGGAGCGTTCGAGGTCGGTGTCCTCGACGCGCAGCAGGAACTTGCCGCCGGTGTGGCGCGCGTAGAGCCAGTTGTAGATGGCGGCGCGGATGTTGCCGATATGCACTTTGCCCGTCGGCGACGGGGCGAATCTCACTCGTATGTCTGACATGGCTGAATCCGATTATACCAAAGAGCCGCAGTTAGCACAAGCGGCGGCTTCGGCCGCGAGCGACTCAATCGCGGCCCAGTCGCATCTGGCGATGGCGTCCTTCGGCGCCACCCACGTGCCGCCGCAGCACAGCACCTCCGGCACGGCCAGATAGTCGCGCAGGTTGGCGAGGCTGATGCCGCCCGTGGGCATGAACTCAACGCCCGTGAAGCGGAACGCGCCGAGAAGGTTCTTGATCATCTTCACGCCGCCAGCAGCCTCCGCGGGAAAGAACTTGACTATCTTCAGACCGGCGGAGAGCGCCTGCGAGAGCTCGCTCGCCGTGGCGATGCCGGGAACGAACGGCAGGCCCAGCGCCTTCGCCTCGGCAACCACGGCGGGGTCGAACCCCGGCGCGACGCCAAACGCCGCGCCAGCCTCAAAGGCGGCGCGCGCCATCTCGGGCGTGACGAGAGTGCCCGCACCCACCACGGCCTCCGGCACCTCGGCGCGGATCGCGCGGATCGCGGCGGCCGCCGCCTTCGTGCGGAAGGTCACCTCCAGAACGCCGAGCCCGCCCTTCACGAGAGCGCGGGCGAGCGGCACGGCCTTCGCCTCGTCCTCAATCACGATCACCGGCACAACGCCGGACCTCTTCAGAACCTCTCTGACGTCCATTTGGATCAATTCTCCTTCACAGTTCCCTTCAGGACGGCGATGAACGCGCTCTGCGGCACGTTCACGTGGCCAAACTCCTTCATGCGCGCCTTGCCGCGCTTCTGCTTCTCGAGCACCTTCATCTTGCGCGTCACGTCGCCGCCGTAGAGCTTCGCGAGAACGTCCTTGCGGAACGGGCGTATGTCCTCGCGCGCTATGATCTCGCGCCCGATCGCCGCCTGCACCGGGATCTTGAACATGTGCGGCGGAATCGTCTCGGCAAGGGCCTTGCACATCTGGATGCCGCGCGCGCGAGCCTTGTCGCGGTGGACCATGGTGGCGAAGGCGTCCACCTGCTCGGAGTTGAGCAGGATGTCCATGCGCACTATGTCGCTCTCCTGGTAGCCCGCAGGCTCGTAGTCCATCGAGGCGTAGCCGTGCGAGACGCTCTTGAGCGTGTCGTGGAAGTCGATGAGGATCTCGTTCAGCGGCAGCATGCAGTGAAGCATCACGCGGTGGCCGTCAACCGTCTCGGTGCCCTCCACGAGGCCGCGGCGGTCCATCACTATGCGCATCACGTCGCCGATCGACTCGGAGGGCGTGATGATGCGCGCCTTTAGGATTGGCTCGGAGATCGTGTCGAACGTCGAGGGCTCTGGCATCTGGAGCGGGTTGTCGAGGTCGCGCACCGTGCCGTCCTTCATCTTGATCTTGTAGATGACGCCTGGCGTGGTGGAGATTATGTCGAGGTTGAACTCGCGGCGCAGGCGCTCCTGCACGATCTCCATGTGGAGAAGGCCGAGGAACCCGCATCTGAAGCCGAAGCCGAGGGCGATGGAGGACTCGTGGTGGAACGAGAACGCCGCGTCGTTCAGGTGCAGCTTCTCGAGGCCCTGGCGTACCTTCTCGAATTCGTCCGTGGACATCGGATATATGCCGCAGAACACGGTCGGCCGCAGCTCC
This sequence comes from Kiritimatiellia bacterium, assembly GCA_017563185.1. Taxonomy (GTDB): domain Bacteria; phylum Verrucomicrobiota; class Kiritimatiellia; order RFP12; family UBA1067; genus RUG572. The sequence goes on from JAFXIL010000128.1 coordinate 5,159, forward strand.
TTGAAGCCGGAAAGCGGCTCTTCGCTGCCGAGGCGCGCGGAGGTGACGGTGTCGCCGATCTTGATCTCGGCCGGATCCTTCACCGTGCCCACAAGGTATCCGGTCTGGCCGGCCTCGAGCTTGGCGGCGGGTTTCTTGGTGGGCGAGAAGATGCCGACCTCGTGGAGCGTGGTCGTCACGCCCGAGCCCATGAACTTCACCGTGTCGCCGCTCTTCACGGTGCCGTCCACGATTCGCACGTAGGTAATCACGCCGCGGAACTCGTCGAACACGCTGTCGAACACGAGGGCCCGGAGCGGCGCATCAACGCCGCGCGTCTTCGGTGGCGGGATGCGCTTGACGATAGCCTCAAGCACGTCGGCGCAGCCCACGCCAGTCTTGGCGGATACGAGAAGCGGATCGTCCATGGGGATCGCGAGGATGTCCTCCACCTGCTTCGAGACGCCCGCCACGTCGGCGCCGGGAAGATCAACCTTGTTCAGCACGGGCACGATCTCGAGGTTTGCGTCCTGCGCGAAGTACGTGTTCGCCACCGTCTGCGCCTCCACGCCCTGGGCGGCGTCCACCACAAGAAGCGCGCCTTCGCAGGCTCCCATCGAACGGCTCACCTCGTATGCGAAGTCAACATGGCCGGGAGTGTCGATGAGGTTGAAGAGATACTGCTTTCCGTCCTTGGCGGTGTAGAGCATGGAGACGGGATGGCTCTTGATGGTGATGCCGCGCTCGCGCTCGAGGTCCATCGCGTCGAGAGTCTGCTCCTTGAGCTCGCGCAGCGGCACGGCCTTCGTAAGCTCCAGGATGCG
>JAFXIL010000019.1 GCA_017563185.1 Kiritimatiellia bacterium
AAGATGCTCATGACAAGAAAGGAACTCGCGGCCGTATGCAGTCTGCTGGTTGCAGGTGTTGTTTTCGGCGCGTCTGAGGTGGTCAAGGAGTCGTTTGAACAGAAGGAGGCGGGTGCGCTTGTCACCACTCTGGGCGAGACGTGGACAGGTTCCGCGTCCGTGCAGGCGGCGACGTACGAGTTCGGCGGAGCCGCCGGATTCTCCATCCCCGGAGATCACACGAAGATCCTCTCGATCGACGATGCAGTGAAGTACGCGCCCGCGCAGGCGACCGAGGCAGGCAAGCCCGTGCTGGTCGACATGATGGTGCAGGCGATGGTTCCCGAAGAGCCGCTCGTGGCTCCCGAGGGCGACGACGTGCAGATCGCCGTTGGCGTTGACAAGTCCGAGACAGGGGGCAAGGGCATCCTCAAGGTGTTCTGCATTCCGAAAGGCGCCTCCGCTGCCGCGTGGTGCGCGCTCAAGGAAGTGGAAGCCTCCTCATGGCACCGTGTCACTTTCGTGTTCAATTACGCCGCCGGATTTGCTCAGGTGCGCATCGACGGCGAGCCCGTGATGACCGGCAGCGGCTACCTCACCGCCGACGCTTCACAGGAGAAGACGGGCGCGTGGTACAAGCTTGCCGTGACGAAGAACCAGCTCGCCTCCGTCGAGGTGGTTGGCACGACGGGTCTTGACGACCTCCTCATCACCGCTGGCGACAACGCCCAGGCGGATGCGAACGTGGAGGGCTCTACGACGATCGACGGCGTGGCGATTCCCAATGCATGGTTCGACATGAACGGTCTCGCGTGGGTTGCGGGAGCGTATGACGATTCCGGGCTCACGATTGCGCAGAAGTACGAGTCGGGTCTCTCTCCCTTCGACGGCGCCAAGTTCGTGATCACCGACATGACGATGTCCGGCGAGAATGCCGAGCTCACAATCCCCGTTGTCAATCCGCCCACTGGCTACACGGTGATTCTCGAGTGCAGCTCGGATCCTGAGTTCAAGACCGAGGTCACGTCTGTGCCTGTCACTGTGGACGCCAATGGAAAGGTGACAGTTCCTGTCCCGGCCGACAAGGACGTGGTCTACTACCGCCTCACTTCCAAGAAGAGCTTGGACTGATTTAAAGCCACTGCAGTTTTACTAAGGAGATAAAAGAAATGAAGAAAGTGTTTCTGATGGTTGCCGCGATGGGACTTGCTGCTGCGAGCTTCGCGGATATGAACGACGCGCTGCTTTCGTTCGCGACGCATGGCCCCGACAAGTATGCCGACGGCACTACCGTGATCGACGGCGAGTGCTATGCGCTCGTGTGGACAGCGGCGGGAGCCGAGTTCGGCGGCTTCAAGGCCGATGGCACGCTCGCTTCCGCCACTGACCGTCTCGTTCTGGCCGCTCCGCTCGCGAAGGGCGGCAAGTGCCCGCAGACGCTCTTCCAGATCAACGCCGCCGTTGCCGACGAGCTCAAGGACGGCACCTACGCCGTCTATCTGCTCGACACGCGCGTGAAGGCCGAAGATGGCACCACCCAGCTCGCCGGCTTCAAGGACGGCAAGGCCAAGGTGGTCAACGCGCAGGCCGCGGTCGGCGATTCCACCGCCGCAGCCGCCACGACGCAGACCAAGGTCGCCCTTGCGGCCACTGCGGTCGGCGGAGCCGCGATCACTGCCGAGACGATCATCGACGCCCCGCAGATCACGGGCATCAAGGTTGAAGGCGCCACTGTGAAGGTGACCGTTGCGGGCATGTCGCCTGCAGCCACCTACAAGGTTGTGACCTGCACCAAGCCTGGCGATGTCGGCAAGGCCCTCGACGCCAAGGCCAAGGACGGAACGTTCGAGTTCAAGAAGCCCGAAGGCACCTTCTTCAAGGTCATCGGCACGCGCAACTTCTAATAATCCACGCGCAAGAAAGGGACAACAAAGATGAAGATCAGAAGTGTTCTCTGCGCGCTTGCGGCAGCTGCCGCGGCGACGGTCTTCGCGGACGTCACAAGCAACGTCTGCGGTCTGCTCAAGATCACGAGCGACCTCAACAACACCATCATCGGCGTGCCGTGGGTTGAAGTTGGCACCGGCGCCGACGTGAAGGTCGCCAAGCTCGTCAAGACGGACAATCTCACGCCAGGGGATATGCTCTACTACTATCAGAACGGTACGTGGAATGCATGGACGCTCGGCGCGCAGGGCTGGGAGCGAAACACCACGGTCAAGGTTGACGGCATCACAGTTGCCGCCCCGCAGGAGGCCCAGGGAGTAGCGCGCGGCAAGGCGCTAATCCTTGAGCGCAAAGGCGACGTGACGAAGCCGTTCTACCTCTACGGCCAGTTCACTTCCGATGCCGCAGCTGCTCAGACCATCACGGTCGGCACGGCTTCCGCGCCGAGCTACACGCTCCTTGCGAGCCCCAAGGTCGAGGCGTTCGACTTCAATGCCGAGGGCAAGATCGTCAATCCCGGCGTCAATGACCAGATTATTATCCCGAAGAACGGTGGCGACAACACCATCCTCACGCTTCAGGACGGCAAGTGGGGCTACAGGAAGGCGACCACGGCTAAGAAATTCGGCAAGACTGTGACGACCTACACCTGGACTCAGGCCGATGCGCTTGCGGCCGGCACGGGCTTTTGGTATGTCTCCAAGGGCGGTACGCCCACCTTCAACTGGTAACAACGACTTCTAAAAAGGAAAACGGAAATGAAGAAGATTGTTTTTGCTGGAATGGTTGTGCTTGCGGCGGCTTTTGCACATGCGGACTTCCTCTATTGGCAGATTGCCGATCAGGGAGAGTTCACAACGGCAAGCCTCTGGGTGAAGAACACTGGTTCGAGCGCTGGCATTGAGGCGCTTGACGTTATCGTGGCCGAGGGTGTGGACATTGACAATGGCACGGTTCTCACGGGAACGACCACTGGACTCGTCTCGACAGACATTTCTGCCTATGCAGCCGATCAGTATTCCTTCTTTGTGGAGCTTGCGACTTATGCGAGCCTTGAAGACGAGAATCCTACCAGCCAGAAGTGGCTCAACTCCTACAGTTATAAGGATCTCGTCTCGAATGGTTATATTTCGACTGGCGATGTGGGCACTCCTGGTGCGGCGTCGTCCGGCGGCGCGCCGATGAGTGGCGGCGGAAATGCCATTCCCGAGCCTACGAGCGGCATGCTGATGCTTCTCGGCGGTGCGCTGATGGCGCTGCGTCGCCGTCGCAGGGCGTAGTCGCGTTCTTGAGAGAACCGGAAAACAGCGGGGCGGACCGGCAACGGCCTGCCTCGCTTGCTTAGAGGGAGCGGATATGCAGGAAGAAAATCAGGTGGGCGAGGCCGAGGCGGCGCAGGTCTCGTATCAGATTCCAAGTCTGGCGCTTTTCGACTGGATTCTGGCGGCTCTTGCGGCAGTGCTTGTTTTCGCGGGGCTTTCGGCGTTTTCGTTCCCGGGGCTGCATCCCGATGCGTGGAGGGACGCAGCCGTGGCCGCGGGGCTGCGTCCGCCCGCAGAGCTTTTCCCGGGGCTCTGGCGCGTCGTCGTGGCGGCGTTCTATTCCTGCGGCGCGAAGGCGGGCACGGGTCTTGTGGTTCTAGCCGGCAGAATCTGCGCGGGTCTGACAGCGGGCTTTGCGTTTCTGCTCTTCCGCGTGCTAGTGGCCGAGCTTGCCCGTTTCCGTCTGCGCTATGCCGAGAGCCGCCATTCTGTTCAGAGAATAGCCGCGTTCTGCGGAGCGATCTTCTTCGCCTGCTCCGATCCAATGTGGCGCGCGGGCCAGGCCTTCATTCCGGCAGGGCTGCTCACGCTCATAACCGTCGTATCCGTGTTCCTGTTCGTCCAGTTCCTTCTGAGCGGACGCTTTCTGCTTGCCCTGGGCGGCATCTTCCTTTCGGGCCTTCTCGCGGCGGAGACGCCGTTCGGCTTCATTCTTCTCGCCATTTGCTGGCGCGGCTACATGATTGCGTACAGGCGCGGGGCGTGCAACGACAACAACCCGCTTCTTGACCGCGGAGCCGGTCAGTCCGCCCGCTGGCTGCTCTCCTTCGTCTGGATCGTCGGCCTTGTGGGAGGCATCGGCCTCAACTGCATCTCGTTCATCAAGATGGGGGCGCTGCCCGCCCTTGAGAAGACGGCGGGCGACATTCCGCTCATGTATGCTGTCGCCTGGTGGCGCACTTTGATCGGAGGCGCGAACCATCTGGGATGGCTGATTTCGCTTTTGGTGTGCGTCCTTCCCGCTGGGCTGATGCTATTCATGCTGCCGAGGGCCGTTGACGAGGAGCGTCTTCTTCCCTACCACACGGGAACGGTGGCCTTTTTCACGGGTGGCGTGGCGTTCTGCCAGCTTGCGATGCTGAGTCCGCTCTGGTTCTGGAACTGGACTTCTTCCATCCGCGTCAATTCGCCGTTCCTTCTCCAGCTGCTTGTCCTGTGCGCTGCCTGCACCGTCGTGTGCTCGCTTGCGGTGTTCGGCGTGGAGGCGTGCTGCCGCGACCATTCTCGCCTCCAGAAACGAGAGTTCGCGCGTCTCGGCCCTGCGGGACGTTTTGTTCTGTTCGTGGCGGCCGCAGCTCTTCTCGCCGCCGCGGTTCTGCCCGGTCGCGCGCTGCGCCGCACCCGCCAGATGCTTTCGGTGATCAACGACTACGCAAACGAGGTCGTCGAAGAGTGCGGCCCCGCCGGCAAGGTGTTCACTAACGGCTCCTTCGATCCTTTCCTGGAGCTGCTTGCGGCGGCCAGAGGCAAGAAGCTGCACGCGCTTTCCATAATGGCGGGCAGCACGGCCTACGAAAGAAGCCTGCGCATGCGCGGCATGCCGGACGCGGAGGACCGGGCCGCTCTCTCCGCGAGCGCCGGCGCCGCGCTGAGGGTGTGGATGCGCGAGAAGCCTGAGCGCCTCAAGGACTGCGCGATTCAGCTTGGGTTTGAGCTGTGGAAGCATGAAGGGCGGGAGCTCCCGGTGTGCTCCGGCGTTCTGGCGCGTCCATCGGGCATGGACGCCGCGGAATGCGCAAAGGGCGTCGCGAATGCGCGCGCGCTTGCGAAGAGAATCCTCGACATATACTCCTACGGCACCCTCGACAAGGCCGTCGGACAGTTCGCGACCGAGCTTTTCCGCCATGTCCAGTGGCGCATTGCCCGCATCGCGCGCATGAGGGCAGAGCGTGCGGATCGTGCGGGAGACGCCGCGACGGCCGAGGCGGACATGAAGCTCTCGCAGGATCTTGACGACTGCAACGCCTCCCTTCAGAAGATTCTTGGCGACATAGAGCGTTCCCGCGCCACGTCGCTTCATCAGGTGACGCCGCGCGAAGGTTTGCAGCTCGCCCTCGCGCGCGGAAACTTCTTCCTCGCCGAAGGTTACGCCCGCACGATACTCAAGGCGGTCAAGGACGATCCCGACGCGCATTTCGCGATGGCGATGTACTATGTGAAGCAGTCCCAGTGGACACGTGCCGAGGAGCATCTGAAGGCGTATGTCGCCAAGCGGCCCAAGCAGCCTGTGGCGTGGAACAACCTCGCCATGGTGTGCTTGAAGATGAACAGGTTCAACGAGGCCGAACAGCATGCCAGGAAGGCTCTCGAGCTGATTCCGGAATCGGCAGAAGTGAAGGACACAATCAAGCAGATCGAGGAGGCGAAGAAGGCCGCTGCGGCCGCGCCGAAGACGTCTGCAAAGGACGGCAAATGACATTGACCAGAACGATGTTGATCTTCTCGGCGTTTGCGGCGCTAGTCGCGGCCGCTGAGTCCGCGCCTGAGTTCGAGAAGGTTCCGGCGCAGGCCATGAAGGAGCTCAAAGGCGCCGTGGGCAAGCCGCTCGACAGCGGCCTCGTGTTCGTGAACGGACGCTATGTCCGCCCGCCATATCGCGTGGCGCGTCTGGGCACTGCGATATTCATCAACGACGTGCAGGTGACGGGCCAGATCAACTCCTGGCGCAAGTTCCTTGCAACGCAGCCGGGCTATGCCGGCCAGATCCCTGCCAGGCCTCAGGCTCCGGCCGTGATGAAGGCAAAGGACATTGACGACCTATTTGCGGACGACGATCCGCCCGCCCCCGCTCCTGCCGCCAAGCCAGAGGCTCCTTCATCGGAGCCTGCGGTCAGCTTTTCCGCGAACGCGCGCAGCAATGACCTCCTTCGCGAGATCGACATGTTCCGCGCCGGCGTTCAGCGTCGTCTGCGCGAGGGCAACGCCTGTTTCTTCGGGTCGCGCTATGCTCGCATGGAGGTGCCGCCAGGCCTCGTTAAGAAGCTTCTAGACGTCTTGCCCGACGCCATGCGCGAGGCGGACGACGGTGTGGACCTCGAATCGCGCATCCGCGCGCGCGGCATAGTGTTTCTCAACCGCACCATCTGCACCGAGCTCATCGAGAATCGTCCCGACTACCTGAAGCTGATCGAGAGGAAGAAGGCACTGCTCGAGCAGGAGCGCATGGAGGCGATGTCACGCCGCAACATGCAGGAGCGCGGCAGGTGAGGATTTGTGCTTGACACGGGGGAGGGCGCATGGAGCTGACGTCGCCGGCAAATCCTAGAATCAAATACGTTGTGCGTCTTCGCAGCTGCTCAGCCAGGGAGGAGACGGGCGAGATGATCGTGGAGGGGTTCCGCGAATGCAGGCGCGCGCTGGACAACGGGTATCGCCCGCACATGATCTTCCATTGCCCCGATCTCTACCTCAAGAACGAGAACGAGGCTGGGATAGTGTCCGACAGCGTTGCGCGCGGCGCCGAGGAGTATGTATGCTCGAAGGCCGCCTTTCTCAAGATGGCTTATAGAGACCGTCCTGACGGTCTTCTGATGGTTGGGCCGCACGTTGCGAAGCGCCTTGAGGACCTCGCGCTTCCGCCGCGCGCGCTCGTCATCGTGACCGAGGCCATTGAGAAGCCCGGCAACCTTGGCACGATACTTCGCAGCGCCGACGCGGCAAACGTGAGCGCGGTGATAGTGTGCGACCGCGCCACCGACATCCACAACCCCAACGTGGTGCGTGCCTCCACGGGCACGATGTTCTCTGTGCCGATCGTGGAGGCTTCGTCCGAAGAGGCGCTCGCCTGGCTCAAGGAGCGCGGCTTCAAGATCCTCGCCGCCACGCCGCACGCCGAGAAACTGCACTTCGAGGTGGACCTCACCGGCAACGTCGCGCTCGCCGTGGGCGCTGAGCAGTACGGCCTCACCGTGAAGTGGATGGACAGCGCCGATCTCCGCGTGCGCATTCCGATGCTCGGCCTTGCCGACTCGCTCAACGTGAGCGCGGCCACCACGATCCTCGTCTACGAGGCGGTGCGCCAGCGCATTGCGGCCGGCGTGGACAAGGTGCCTGACTTCGTTCCGTGGCACGGCGAAGGCGCGCACGACCACTAGCCAAAACTCTCGCCACCATTCACCAAAAATGCTATAATGTCGGCATGAACGCGAAGCCATCATTGAAGTTCCTCAAGATTCTCGGCACCTGGCGCGACGTCGCCGACGCCGCGCGCACGACGATCCGCATGCCCGAAGGCAGCAAAGAGCCTTCGCCAAAGTGGAAGAAGCGCATACTCCTTGCGGAGCATTCACCCATCAGGAAGCTGCTTGTTGGATGGAAGTGGATTGACCTTCCGTATTGGGTGAGCGTGCACTTCGTGCGCCACAAGTACGGCATCGAACACTTCGTCTCGACGCAGCGCACCGACCGCACGGGCGAAGACCGCACGTCGAAGCCGCAGGACGCTACGGTGGAGCACGAATGCTTCGCGAACGCGGCGGAGATCATGTTCATCAGCCGCCGTCGTCTATGCTCTCAGGCGAGCCCAGAGACGCGCAGCGCGTGGAAGCTTGTGGTGGACGCAATTGCCGAGAAGGAGCCGGAGCTCGCGGAGTGCTGCGTGCCGGACTGCGTATACCGCGGCTTTTGCCCCGAGTTCAAGAGCTGCGGCTTTGTGGACACTCCTGCCTACGCCGAGGCGGTGAAGCGCTACCGCAGCGTGGAAGGCTGATCAAGGGCGCATAACTTAAAGTGGACGGTTGGCGGGAATCGTGATATAATAAAAAGAAACCAGATGGGGAAGGCAAGTCCAATGAACGACAAAAACACGGAACAGTTGATAGCCACGCCTGCGGTGTTCGGGCACTTCGAGCTTGAAAAGGAGCTTGGGCACGGCGGCATGGGCGGCGTGTATCTTGCGCGCGACAAGATGCTTGACCGCAAGGTTGGCATCAAGGTGATGCTCAAGTCGCTGGGCGACGACCCCGCGTTCGTGGAGCGCTTTCAGCGCGAGGCGCAGGCGGCTGCACGCCTGAACCATCCAAACATCGCGCAGATATACTCTTTTGGCACCGAGCAGGGCATGCCCTACATCGCGATGGAGCTTGTGAGCGGGGGCTCGCTTGACAGGGATATGGAGGCGAACCCAGGCACGCTCGACCCGGTGCGCGTTATGAAGATCGGCCTGCAGATGGCCGAGGCGCTCGCCACCGCATCAGACCAGGGGCTTGTGCACGGCGATGTGAAGCCGGAGAACGTGCTGTTCGACGCCGAGGGCAACGCGAAGCTCGTGGACTTCGGTCTCGCCGCCATGCAGGGCGACTCCGACGAGATCTGGGGCACGCCGTACTACATCTCCCCCGAAAAGGTGCGGCGCCAGAAGATCGACTATCGCGCCGACATCTACTCACTCGGCGGCACGCTTTACCACGCGCTCACGGGCGTGGCGCCGTTCGAGGGCGAAGACGCTACGGCCGTGGTGAAGGCGCGCTTCGACGGGCCGCCCACGCCGCCCAGCGAGATGCGCCCCGATCTGCCCAAGGACCTCGATCCGATCATCATGCGCATGCTCGAGCTTGAGCCCTCGATGCGCTATCCAACCTACCAGTCGCTAATCGGCGACATCAAGCGCTTCCTCGCGAAGGCGGGACCGGTGAAGACTTCGCGTCTGGCTAGCGGAAAGCTCAAGATAAAGGGCCTGAGGCCGACGGTCAAGCCGCCGTCCGCAGAGGGTGGGGCTGAGGACAAGCCTGGCGGAGGACTGCGTCCGCTCGTAGATCCCGCCCCCGAGAAGCAGACGAACGTGGGGCGCATGGTGGGCCTTGCGGTGCTAGGCGTGGTACTTGCCATAGTGGGCACCGTGGGGGGCCTTGTGTGGTACGTCAAGGCCAACAAGGAGGGCAAGCAGCGCGCCGAGCAGGCGCAGGCCGTGGCGAAGGTGGCCGAGGCGCGAGAGGCGATCGCGAACACCGTTAAGAACACGGATGAATACGGGGCGAACTTCCATGAGCTCATGATGCGGGGCGACCGTCTCATGGCCGACGCAACGCGCAGAATCAAGGCCGGGCTTCCCACGGACATGCGCTTGGTGGCGGAGCCGATGCTGGATTTGATGCTTAAGAAAAACAAGCTCGTCGAAGAGGCCGTGGCGTACACGAACAAGCTGCTCTCGGCGGACCAGAAGCAGAAGCCGGCAGATGGGGAAAAGAAGGCCGAGGGCGAGAAGGCGTCCGACGCCAAGAAGGCGGAAGCGGCGAAGCCCGACGAGAAGAAGCCAGACGAGGCTAAGGCCGAGGTGAAGAAGACTGTCAAGCGCGAGCTTACGGGCGAGGAGGCCGAGGAGGCCGCAGCCGCGCGGGCCATGGCCGAGCAGGAAGCCCGCGTGCAGGGCAAGCAGCTTCCGAAGGAAGTGCAGGAGGCCGTCGCGAAGGGCGCGGCGAAGGTCGTGGTGAAGCAGGTGGCCGTGGAGTCGAAGGGCGCGGATCCGGCGGCGGTCGCCGCGGACGCGGCGTCGAAGGCCGGTGTTGCGCTGCCTCAGGCTGTTGTGAAATTCGCCGAGCTGTGGAACGACGTGATGATCTGCCGTGCGGCCGACATCCGCGTGCAGGGACACGTGCAGCTGATACACAAGATCGCCGCCAAGGCCGATGAGATCAAAGGCGAGACGTGGGAGGCCGCGCAGGCGCTTGCGCAGATATCGAAGGACGTACTTGACGAGCACGACAAGATGAAGTCTCTCAAGTGCGTGGAGCAGGCCCAGCGCAGAGCCAGCGTCATACGCACGAATTCGCAGTCCCTCGTGAATACAGCCACCATCCAGATCAACAACGCCAAGGCAGCCGAGAGGGCCAAGGCCGAGCGCGAGGCCGAGAGGAAGGCCCGCGAGGAGAAGGCGAAGGCCGAGAAGGAGGAGCGCGAGCGCCTTAAGGAGGAGGAGCCGAAGGCGGCGAACGCCAAGTTCGAGGAGCTTGCCGGCTCGCTGCTGAAGACACTTGAATGGGATCGCGCTCTCAAGCAGCTAAAGGCCATGGCTGAGACGTGCAAGACCCCTGAAGGACGCGATGAGGTGCGTTCGCAGATAGACAAGGTGGAGTGCATGCAGGGAATGCACGAGCACTTCATCAAGTTTGCGAAGGGATTCAAGTTCAAGGACGGCAGCGTGGTGCTGGCCGTGGACGCGAAGCGGATCACGATACAGAAGCTGAAGTCCGTGCGAGGCCGCATGGAGCCGGACAGGGTGATCAAGATGGAGTGGACGCGCTTCTACGGCAAGACCGAGTATGCTCCCTACATGAACGATCTCATCAACGCCCTTGTGATAAAGGGCCGCGAAACCACGAAGATAGGTCCGCTCCCCTGGTCTCGGTACATGCTCGGCGGAGCTCTCACGCTCAAATATCTCTACACCGAGGTGAGTGGCGCGGACAAGATGGCGCCCGTGCTGGTGAAGACGGCTGTAAAGGAATTCAGCGACTCCGCCAAGTGGGCGGCTAAGTGGTTCCCCGACGTAGAACTGGAGGTTAACGAACAATGAGCAAACTCACAACACTAGACATCGGAATCATCATAGGATTTCTGATAAGCGTAATCGTGATCGGCGCCTGGGCCGCGAAGCGTGCCTCGAAGAGCGCGGAGGACTTCTTCCTCTCCGGCCGCTCCATGCCATGGTGGCTTCTGGGCGTGTCGATGGTGGCATGCACGTTCTCGTGCGACACGCCGAACCTCGTGACGGACATCGTCCGCACCCAGGGCGTGGCCGGCAACTGGGCGTGGTGGGCGTTTCTCCTCACCGGCATGCTGACGGTGTTCGTGTACGCTAAGCTGTGGCGGCGCAGCAATCTCTCCACTGACCTCGGGTTCTACGAAATCCGCTACGCGGGCACCCCCGCGAAGGCGCTGCGCGGCTTCCGCGCGGTGTATCTCGGCCTCGTCTTCAACATCATCGTGATGGGCACGGTGTCGCTAGCGGCGATCAAGATCGGGGCGACCATATTCGGCATATCGCCGGAGGCGACTCTGGCGATAGCGCTCGTCTCCGTTGGCATATATGCCACCCTCGGCGGTCTCACGGGATCCATCTGGGCCGACTTCTACCAGTACACCGTGGCGATGGTCGGCGCGGTGGCGGCCGCCTACTTCGCCGTCAAGATGTGCGGCGACGGCGGCACTGGGGGCACGCTCGCCGGGCTCTTCAACAATCCCGCCGTAGCCGCCAAGATGTCGATGTTCCCCGCAACGACGGGCGAGGGCTGGCGTTCCAACCTGATGACGATACTGATCATACCCGTTGCCGTGCAGTGGTGGGCCACATGGTATCCGGGCGCCGAGCCCGGCGGCGGCGGCTACATCGCGCAGCGCATGCTCTCCGCCAAGGACGAGAAGAACGCCGTGGGCGCCGTGATGCTCTTCAACTTCCTGCACTACGCCCTGCGCAGCTGGCCGTGGCTGATAGTGGCCCTCGCCTCGCTCGTCGTGTTCCCGGACCTCGCGTCGCTCAAGGAGGCGTTCCCCGGCGCGGCCGAGCAGTTCATCAAGCACGACATGGCCTATCCTGCCATGATCTCCAAGCTGCCGCCCGGATGGCTCGGCCTTGTGGCGGCTTCGCTCATCGCCGCCTACATGTCCACGATCGCCACGCACCTCAACTGGGGATCCTCCTATCTGGTGCAGGACTTCTACGTGCGCTTCATCAATCCCAAGGCCGAGCCGAAGAAGCAGGTGCTCATGGGCCGCCTGTTCATGCTCGTTCTGCTCGTCGGCTGCGCCGTGATGGCGCTTGTGCTGCAGAGCGCGAAGGGCGGCTTCGACCTGATGCTGCAGGTGGGCGCGGGCACCGGCCTCATATACATCCTGCGCTGGTTCTGGCACCGCCTGAACGCATGGAGCGAGATTTCCGCGATGATCATCTCCTTCCTCGTCGCCTGCTTCTTCCAGTGGGGCGCGCCCGCGTGCGGCCTAGAGGCGTGGCTGCAGGAGGGCTGGCGCGCCGAATGGTTCACTCTCGGCGCCTGGAAGCTCATCCTCGGCGTTGTGATCACCACCATGGGATGGCTTGCAGTGACCTTTGCGACTCCTGCGGAGCCCAAGGAGACTCTCGATGCGTTCGACAGGCTCATCCACGCCGATCTGCGCGAGCTGCCGATGGGCGTCGTGTGCATGGTGTTTGGTTGCCTTGCGGTGTGGACGTGCCTCTTCGGTTGCGGCTACCTGATCTACGCTGCCGGCGGCGCCGGATGCTGGTGCCTGGGAGGCGGGCTTCTCGCCGCCTCGGTGGCGTCCACCGTCGTGCTGATGAAGCTGGTGGGCCGCACGAAGCTCTCGTAGCCATGCGCCTGGCATGAGCGAATATCTGAAGAGGATTGAGGAGCTTCTCGAGCGCATCGAGCGGGAGGAGGCTGATGCGCTCGGGCGTCTGTCGCAGGCGGTTGCAGACGTCATCTGCGGCGACGGGATCGTGCACGTGTTCGGATGCGGGCACTCCCATCTAGCCGCGCTCGACGCGTTCTACCGCGCCGGCGGGCTCGCGTGCGTCTCGCCGGTCCTGGACGTCGATCTCATGCTCCACGACGGCGCGGCGAAGTCGAGCCGCATGGAGAAGATGCCAGGAATCGCCGCCGAGGTGTTCCGCCGCCACGGCGTGAACAATGGCGATCTCTTCGTGGTGATATCGGCAAGCGGCAAGAACGCGGCTCCAGTCGAGATGCTGCGCGCGGCAAAGGCCGCGGGCGTGACGACTGCGACCGTGGCGTCGTCCGCCTACAGGCCGCATGGCGGCGTGTTGCTCGACGAGGCCGACATCCCCGTGGACTGCAAAGTGCCCCACGGCGACGCCGTGATCGACGTTGGCGACGCGAAGATGGGCGGACTTTCCACCTACGCCTCTCTCTTCATTCTCAACTCCGCGCTCATCGAAGGCGCCAAGAAGGCTCTCGCGCGTGGCGTTACGCCGCCCATCTACACGAGCGGCAACGTGGAGGGCGGCACGGCGAGGAACGCGGCCCTCGAAGAGCGCTACTTCGGCAGGGTGAAGCACCTATGAAGGGCAGAGCCAAGATCGCGGCTCTCGGGCTTGTCGGCAGGTCGATGTTCTTCAAAGTGCCTCGTTTCCATTCCGGCGGAGAGACCGTGCATGCGACTGGCTTCCACGAGGAATGGGGCGGCAAGGGCTTCAACCAGGCTGTGGCGGCCGCGAGGCAGAGTGCGCACGTGGCGTTTCTGGGCAAGGTCGGAAGCGAGGCCGATTCGCGCGCCGTGCGCGAGTTCTGCGATAAGGAGGGCATTGTGCCCAGCATCTACCACGCAGAGCAGTCCGTTGAACCAACTGCGTGCGCTGCAATTCTCACGGACGCAACGGGCGAGACTCGTGTGACGGTGGCGCGCGGCGCGGAGCTGCACGAGACGGACGTTGACCGCGGATTCGCGGACGAAATCGCGAATGCGGACATTCTGCTCTTGAACAACGAAGTTCCAGAAGAGGTGAATCTTCACGCATCCGAGATTGCCGAGGCACATGGCGTGCGCATAATGATGAACCCTGCGCCGGCGCGCCCGATCCCAGATGAATTGAAGCGCCGCGTCTTTCTCTGGACTCCCAACGAGTTCGAGGAGGCCGCCCTTGGCGACGTCGCGGGCGAGGTGGTTACGACGCTCGGCGCGCGCGGATGCCGCATCCGTTCGACTGGCTTGATCGTGCCCGCCGCGAACTGCGGGAAGGCGGTGGACACGACCGGAGCGGGCGACGTGTTCACTGCGACGCTGTGCGTGCGCCTTGCCGAGGGCATGGCGCTTGCCGACGCCTGCCGTGCGGCGAACATCGCGGCCGCAATCAGCGTGACGAAGCGCTATGTTATGCCTTCGATTCCGTATCGCGACAAAGTGGAGGCGTGTCATCGATGAAGGCAGGCGCGGCGGAAGGCGAACGGCTGTTCAAGCTCGTTTCGGACTACAATCCGACGGGCGACCAGCCCGAGGCGATAGACGCGCTCGTGAAGGGACTCGAACGCGGCGAGCGCCGTCTCGTGCTTCAGGGCGTCACCGGCAGCGGCAAGACGTTCACGATGGCGAACCTCATCCAGCGATGGAACCGCCCAACTCTCATCCTCTCGCACAACAAGACGCTTGCGGCCCAGCTCTTTGCGGAGTTGCGCGGGTTCTTCCCCGAGAACGCCGTGGAGTACTTCATCTCGTACTACGACTACTACCAGCCAGAGGCGTACATCCCGCAGACCGACACCTACATCGAGAAGGACGCCTCGGTGAACGAGGAGATCGAGCGCTACCGCCTCGCCGCCACAAACGCGCTCATTGCGCGCAGGGACGTGGTGGTGGTGGCGTCTGTGAGCTGCATCTACGGCCTCGGCGAGTCCACAGAGTACCGCGACCTCGCGGTGAAGTTCTCCGTCGGCGACTCGTGCGGACGCGGCGATCTCGTGGAGCGGCTCATAGCCGCGCAGTACGTGCGCAACGACATGGACTACTCGCCCGGCACCTTCCGCGTGCGCGGCGACACGGTGGACATCTTCCCCGCGTATGCCACCGACGGCATCCGCGTTGACTTCTTCGGCGACGAGATCGACTCCATCCGCCAGCTTTCCGTGCCCGACTTCCACATGGGCGTCTCCATGCCCGCCGCAGTGGTCACTCCCGCCAAGCAGTTCGTGATGCCGCGCGACAAGATGGAGGCCGCGTACGTCCGCATCGAGAACGAGCTCAGGGACCGTCTCAAGTACTTCGAGGGCGCGAAGAAGTTCCTCGAGGCGCAGCGGCTCAGGGAGCGCACCGAGTACGACATCGAGATGATGAAGGAGCTCGGGTACTGCAATGGAATCGAGAACTATTCGCGCCCGCTCACCGGCCGCGCGCCCGGCGAGCCGCCCGAATGCCTGCTCGACTACTTTCCTGACGACTTCCTCACCATCATCGACGAGAGCCACGTGGCTGTGCCGCAGCTGCGGGCGATGTACAACGGCGACCAGGCGCGCAAGCAGAAGCTCGTCGATTTCGGCTTCCGCCTGCCGAGCGCAAAGGACAATCGTCCTCTAAAGTTCCCCGAGTTCGAGAAGAAGGTGCATCAGATCGTGTTCACGAGCGCGACGCCGGGCGACTACGAGTACGAGGTGTCGAAGACCGTGGCGGAGCAGGTGATAAGGCCTACGGGGCTTCTGGATCCTGAGATCGAGCTGCGTCCGCTCAAAGGCCAGATAGACGACCTCATGGAGGAGATCCGCAAGACGGCGGAGAAGGGCGACCGCGTGCTCGTGACCACGCTCACGAAGCGCAGCGCCGAAGACCTCACGGCCTATCTCCACGAGACCGGCCTGCGCGTCGAATATCTCCACAGCGGCATAGACGCCCTCGAGCGCGTGGCGATTCTCGGCCGGCTTAGGAAGGGCGAGTTCGACTGTCTCATCGGCATCAACCTCCTGCGCGAGGGCCTCGACTTCCCCGAGGTGGCGCTTGTGGCGATACTCGACGCCGACAAGGAGGGCTTCCTGCGCTCGACCACCTCCCTCGTCCAGACGGCGGGCCGCTGCGCCCGTCACGTGAAGGGGCGCGTGATCCTCTACTGCGACCATCAGACCGACGCGATCAAGGACCTTCTGCGCATCACGAAGAGCCACCGCGACAGGCAGATCGCCTACAACAAGGCGCACCACATCACCCCAAAAAGCGTGAAGCGGGCGATCAACGAGGCCGTCTACGTCTATTCCGAGGCGAAGAAGGCGGAGCGCGCCGCCGTGGCGGAGAAGACGCCCGAGGCGGGCGACCTGCGCGAGACGATCGCCGCGCTCCAGGAGGAGATGATGCAGGCGGCCGACGCGCTCGAATTCGAGCGCGCCGCCTATCTGCGCGACCAGATCAACGCGCTGAAGAAGGAGAAGGGTACTCCTGGTCCACGAACGGAGGCTTGCCGAGGCGCTTCGCATCGACGGGCCTGAATTCGGGCTTCTTCGAATCGGCCGGCGGGGCGATGGTGCATTCGCCCGTTGCCTCGTCCACCTTCCAGCACGCCTCCGGGACCATCCAGTTGTCCTCGTAGCGGCTCTTGTGGGCCTCCTTCGCGAAGCGCGGGTCGTTTCCAAGGACGTTGTTGATGAACACGAACGCGCCCTGGCCGCACTCGACCTCGTCGAGCGAGTCTATCGTGACGGAATGCGGCTTGAAGATCGGAGTGCGGCGCTTGTCGTTGTGGTAGTGGTACTTTCCGCGCATGCGGTTGCCCACGAACGCCGCGCCCTGCGAATATGCCATGAGCGCCATGTCGGAGAGCAGGTCGTTGCCCTCCACGAGGATCGGGCCGTGGTCAACCTCGAAGAACAGGTCGCGCTTGTTCGCCCACATCCTGTTGCCGACCACGCGCGCGCCCTGCGCCATCCAGTCGAGCCAGATGCCGCCGATGTCGCCGCAGTGGTGGATGCGGCAGTTGGAGATCGTGAAGTCGACGGCCGCGTGGATCTTGATGCCGGCCATCTCCGCGCCGCCGTAGGGCTTCTTCCAGTGGCAGTAGGAGATGTCGCAGTCGTCGATGGTGGAAAAGACGGCGCCGAGCGAGCCGCAGATTCCGGCCTGGCCGCAGTCCGTGACGCGGCAGCGGCGCACCAGGTGCCGTCCAACGCGGTCGAGGCCGTTGGAGACGCAGCGCATGATGGTGTTGTGGTAGTTCTGCGCGGTGGGGCCCACGTTGTCGAACTCGTCGCCGTACTTGCCGAGCGTGATGCCGCTGCACTCCGTGCCGTACACTTCGCAGTCCTCGATCGTCCAGCCCCTGCTCCAGTTCGTGCCCACGATGGCCGTCTGCTCGCTCGTGGGCGGCGCCCAGTTCGGCCCGGCGTTGGCGAACGCGATGCCGCGAAGGGTGATGTGGTCGCGGTGCTCGACGACGGGGTAGAAGCATGCGGGGCGCACGATCAGCTCGGGGATGGACACGTTGGGATCCTTTTCGAACGCGGCCACGATGGTGCCGTACACCATGCCCTGGATCATGACGGCGTTGCCGGGCTTGACCAGCCCGGCGAGGCCGAGGGGCCGCCCCACCACGTCGGCGTCGCGCACGCGGAGAAGCAGGTCCTTCACGCCGGCAGCGGAGTCGGGCAGCGTCACCTCGACGGTGGAGTACTTCCTCCAGTCTCCCGTGAGCGGCGGCCTGACCGTCGCGAGCGGCTTTTCGGGGCTTGCCGCGTCGCAGATTTCGATCAGCGCCAGGAACATCATGCTCGAGAAATGTATCTTGAGCCGACGGGCAGCGGGCGTGGAGAGGTCGAAGCCCTTGTAGAGGATCGTCGATTTGTCGTAGATCCACCCCAGCTCCATGCCCCACTGGGTGGGATGGCCGGGCTTGACGTTGGGGCTCTTCGCGGCGGCGGAGTCGCCGGGCACGGTGCGCGCGCCGGAGGTGATGCCGGCGATGTTCACGAGCGCGCGGTTGGCGGCGCCGCCGTGGCCGAGGATGAGGTCGCGGGTATGGAGCTCGAGAGGCCTGCCGTCCTGGATGAGGCGGGTGCGGAAGCGCTTTCTGCCGCCGTCGCCGAACCAGTCGCCGGAGATGATGTCGGTGAAGGGGTTCATGCCGCCGAAGGAGTCGTAGTTCACACGCGCAGTCCAGAGCCCGTCGTGGCGCTTCTTCCATCCTCTGACGGGATCGGCGCCGGTAACGAGCACCTTCTCGCCCTTCGCCGCCCGATAGACGATCGGCGCGCCCTCGCGCCCCGCGTTCGCGGGCTTCACCCATTCGCGGTAGGTGCCGCCGCGTATCGTCACCACGTCGCCCGCCACGGCGACGTCCGCCGCGCGCTGGATGGTGCGCCACGGCTTCGCGGCGGAGCCGTCGCCGTCATCGCGGCCGTCGGTCGCCACGAAGTATTCGGCTGCGTTTGCGCCAGCGCAGCACAGTGCCGCCGCGAGAATCGAGACTGCCTTCATCTTGATGTTCCTTTCATTGTTCCCCACGCCATGATTATATCATGATTCTGCCGTCTGGTGCAACATGCTGAGTGGAATCTTGCGCGTTCACGTGGCGCTTGGAGTTGCCTGCGACCGAATAAAGATGTATAATCTACGGCGGACGCAACGGAAGAATGGTGCGGTGTGCCTTCAATGCCTGATGAAACGCGAGGAGAAATCCCATGAAGAAACTCAAAATCATTGCAGCGGCGATTATGGCCGCGGCTGCGGTCGCGGCCGCGGGGAACGACCGGGCGGACATGCCGGGCGTGGCGCCGGAGCCGGCCGGCGGATGGAAGAGCAGGGGAATCGCGATAGCCGCGCCCTCGCCGGCAGACGTTGGGCGCTTCTGCGCGTTCGTCAAGAACACGCTCAAGCCGGCCGGTGTGGACACCCTGGTGCTGCTCGTTCGGTACCGCTACCAGTTCAAGTCCCACCCTGAGTGCAGAAGCGGCGACCCAATCTCCCTTGCCGACGCGAGAGCCATCAGGGCCGCATGCGATGCTGCGGGAATACGCCTCGTCCCTAAGATGAACCTGCTTGGGCATCAGAGCGGAAACGAGATACACGACGGGCTTCTCAAAGGACATCCTGAACTTGACGAATCGCCTGAGAAGAAGACCGTGTCGCACAACTACTGCCGCAGCATCTGCCCAACCCATCCCGATTCCAGGCGCATCGTGCTGGAGCTCGTCGACGAGATTGTTGATGCGTTCGGTGCGGACGCCGTGCACATCGGATGCGACGAGGTGTTCGAGATCGGAAACTGTCCGCGCTGCCGCGGCGTTCCAACGTCGAAGCTCTTCGCCGACTGGGTGAACGGCATCGCGCGCCACCTGAGGGCGCGCGGGGTCTCCACGCTGATGTGGGGCGACCGCCTGCTCGACGCGAAGACGACCGGATACGGCGAGTGGGAGGCCAGCGCCAACGGCACCAGCGCGGCCCTGGGCATGGTGGACAAGGACGTCGCGATCTGCGATTGGCACTACGAGAACCGCAAGGCCTACAAGAGCGTGGAGGTGTTCGCCGACGCGGGCTACAAGATGTATCTATGCCCGTGGCGCTTTGCCGAGAACGCGCAGAAGTTCCTTTCGTACGCCGTCGCGCACGACAAGGGACAGTACCTTGGCCTCCTGTTCACCACTTGGTGCGGCTGCGCCGATTTCATGGACGCCGTCGAAGGCAAGAGCCTACGCCACAAGCCCGGCAGCAAAACGGCGCAGACGCTTGCGGCGCTTCGCAGGAACTTCCGCTACCTCTTCCCTGCCGCGAAGAGCCTGCCCGGCTGCGGCGGAGAGCTCGTCCTCAACGGCGGATTCGAGGATGTGGTGGACGGCAAGACCGTTGGCTGGAACGCCGTGGGCAGAAAGTTCGTGTACCGCGACGGCGAAGGCCGCAACGGCACGCGCGCGCTCTGCTACGAGAACGACGACCCCAGTTTCTACTCGTTCCCCGGGCAGAGGATACCGCTTAAGGCCGGACACGCATACGAGTACCAGGTGTGGGTGAAGACGGAGAACCTCTCCGGAGAGGAAAGCGGCGCGACGATATGCATCGAGTGGTGCAACTCGGACGGCAAGTGGCTGGGCGGCGCGTACGTGAACGGCGTGAAGGGCACGAAGGACTGGACGCTCGTCAAGGGCGTTACGGACAAGGTGCCGCAGGAGGCCGTGACGGCAAAGGTGAGTCCATACGTGCGAAAGGGAATGAAAGGCAGGGCGTGGTTTGACGACGTGTCGGTGCGCGAATACGTGCTGCCGCCCGTGGCGGGCGTGTATTCGACGGCGTACCGCAACATGGCGGCGGAGGGCGAAGTGACGTTCCGCGCCGCGCTTGACGTGCCGGAAGACCATGCAGGCCCGGACCTCGCCACGTGGTTCACGTATCAGAACGCGAAGGGCGATGTGTGCAGAACGCGCGCCACGAATGCATTGGGCGACAGCGTGACGCTGAGCGTGGCCGAATTGAAGATGGGCGCGCAGCGCGTCGCGGCCGAGCTCTTAGACGGGAAGGTGCGCCTGGGAGGCGCGGAGACGACGTTCACCCGCCTGGAGAGGATGCCGAAGATGTCCACGTGGTTCGACGGCCACGGCCGCGCGATTGTGGACGGCAAGCCGTTCTTTCCGCTTGGCATGTACTGGAGCGCCGTCACCACGAACAAGATCGAGATGTACGCGAAGGGTCCGTTCAACTGCCTCATGCCGTACCATGCGCCGGATTCGACGGATATCATGGATCTCTGCCACGCAAAGGGCCTGAAGGTGATATACAGCGTAAAGGACATCTACAGCGGCACGCGCTGGGCGCCAAAGGGAATCAAGACGGAGGCAGACGAGGTGCGCTACGTCACAGACCGCGTGAACCGCTTCAAGAACCATCCCGCTCTTCTCGCATGGTATCTCAACGACGAGCTGCCGCTCAGCATGCTGCCCCGCCTTGCCGCGCGCCGCGACCTGATGGAGAAGCTTGATCCCGGGCATCCCGGTTGGTCGGTGCTGTACCAGTACAACTCGATCCGCGAGTACATGCCCTCGTTCGACGTGGTGGGCACCGATCCCTATCCGATTCCGTCTAAGCCGGCGGCAATGGCCACGGAGTGGACTAAGAAAACCATGCGCGGCACTCTCGGGTGCAAGCCAGTCTGGCAGGTGCCGCAGGCGTTCAACTGGGCCGCTTACAGGAAGACGCCCGAGGAGAAGGCGAAATGCCGCGCGCCGACCGAGGCGGAGCTGCGCTCGATGTGCTGGCAGTGCATCGCCAACGGCGCGAACGGACTTGTCATGTACTCGTTCTTCGACCTGGAGAAGCGTCCCAACGGCGAGGAGTTCGAACGGAGGTGGGCGGAGTGCTGCCGAGTTGGCGCGGAGATACGCGCGCAGTTCCCCGTGCTGCTCTCGGACGAGGGCGCGGGCCGTCGGATTGCGGTTGGACTCGGCTATGGTTCGCCGGACAAGGACTGGAAGGGGCCAAAATACCCGATGTCAGTGCGCGCGTGGGTGAAGGACGGTTGCACATACGTGCTGGTGGTGAACGGATACGACAAGGCGAGGCACATCTGCGTTTCGCTTTCTGACAGACGCTACGACGAGGCGACAAGCGTGTTCGGTCCGGACCCGAAACTGGAGCACGGCGAGAGATTCGACCGTCTGAAGCTCGCTCTTGGGCCTCTCGAGCCCGCCCTCGTGCGTCTTCCCCGCTCAAAATAATGAGGTGCCTATGGACGCGGAAGGGCGTTTTTGATATACTTCAGCTCATGAAGAAATTGCCGTTCACATGCGACCAGCTGGAGGAGCTGGCCAAGACATATCCTACGCCTTTTCACGTGTATGAC
Source organism: Kiritimatiellia bacterium (assembly GCA_017563185.1). GTDB lineage: Bacteria > Verrucomicrobiota > Kiritimatiellia > RFP12 > UBA1067 > RUG572. The sequence goes on from JAFXIL010000019.1 coordinate 21,496, forward strand.
GAGGCCGCCATCCGCGCGAACGCGCGCCGTCTCAAGGCCGCATTCGCGTGGAATGCCGGTTTTCACGAATATTTCGCCGTCAAGGCGACTCCCAATCCGCACCTGATGAAGATCCTGCGCGAAGAGGGATTCGGCAGCGACTGCTCTTCCTTGGCGGAGCTTGTGCTCGCCGAGAAGGTGGGAAACACGGGCGAGGACGTGATGTTCACTTCGAACGACACGCCCGACGAGGAGTTCCGCCGCGCGATGGAGATGGGCGCAATCATCAACCTCGACGACATCACCCACATCGCCGCGGTGGAGCGTGCGTGCGGATCGTTGCCAGAGCTTGTGTGCTGCCGCTGGAATCCTGGTCCGCTCAAGGGCGGCAATGCGATCATCGGCAAGCCCGAGGAGGCGAAATACGGCTTCACGACCGACCAGCTCTTCGAGGCGTACGCCATCCTCAAGGCGAAGGGCGTGAAGCGCTTCGGCCTCCACACCATGGTGGCCTCGAACGAGCTTGACCCCCAGTACATCATCGACACCGCGACGCTCCTCTTCGACCTGGCGGTGCAGATTTCCCAGCGTGTGGGCGTCACGTTCGAGTTCGTGAACATCGGCGGCGGCGTTGGCATTCCATACAAGCCCGACCAGGTGGAGCAGCCGCTCGGGAAGATCGGCGCAGGCATCGAGGAGGCGTACCGCACGCACCTCATTGCAAAGGGACACCCGGACCTGCGCCTCTACATGGAGTGCGGCCGCTGCATCACGGGGCCGTACGGCTACCTCGTCTCGCGCGTGCGCCACGTGAAGCGCACGTACAAGACGTACGTGGGGCTCGACGCGTGCATGGCCAACCTGATGCGCCCCGCCCTCTATGGCGCATACCACCACATCTCCGTGCCGAAGTACGGCGAGGCCGGAACCACGTACAACTTTCCGGGCCTGGAGCCGGGCGTGCCGCTTATGAAGTGCGACGTCACGGGCTCTCTATGCGAGAACAACGACAAGTTCGCGATCGACCGCGAGATTCCGCGCGTCGAGCCCGGCGACCTCGTGGTGCTGCACGACGCCGGCGCCCACGGGCACGCCATGGGCTTCCAGTACAACGGCAAACTGCGCAGCGCTGAGCTGCTGATGCAGGAGGATGGTTCGTTCCGCATGATCCGCAGGGCCGAGACGCTTTCGGACTACTTCGCCACGCTAGATTTTCCAGGCCTCTGACTGAAGCATGAGGAGGACTTCGCACATGAGAATAGTGTTCATGGGATCATCACAGGCGTCGGCCACGTGCCTTCACGCCATACTGCGCCTGCCCGGCCTGCAGGTGGTGGGGCTCGTCACGCAGCCAGACCGCCCTGCAGGACGAGGACGCGACCTGACGCCGTGCGCCTGCCGCCGCTATGCGAAGGAGCGCGGCATCGTCGACTGCATAACACCCGAGAACGTCAACGCCCCGGATTCCGTCGCCTGGATCCGGGAACGCCGCCCCGACGTGATCGCCGTCGTCGCCTTCGGCCAGTTCCTCAAGGAGGAGATACTCACGCTCCCCCGCCACGGCTGCGTGAACTGCCACTTCTCGCTTCTGCCCAAGTACCGAGGCGCCGCTCCCGTGACTGCGGCCCTGCTCGCCGGCGACGAGCTCACCGGAGTGTCGATCATCCGCATGGGGATGGGCATGGACGACGGGCCGATCCTGCGCAAGGCGGTTGAGCCCATCTACTCCGACGACACCGGCGATTCGCTGATGGACCGCCTTGCCATCGCCGGCGGCGTCACGCTCGCGAAGACGCTCAAGCTGCTCGACGCCGGCACGCTGCCCGTGCCCCTCGAGCAGGAGGACGCCAAGGCCACCTTCGCGCACAAGATCAAGAAGACCGACGGCCTCATCGACTGGCGCCGCCGCTCCAGCGACATCGAGCGCCTTCTGCGCGCATACACTCCATGGCCCGGATGCTACACCTTCCTCCCCTCGCGCTTCCGCCGCAAGGGCAACACCGGCCGCGTGGTGGTGACGGGCCTAGAGTTTCTCAAGACAAATCAGATCAATCCCGCCTGGCGCGCCGAGCTGCCGGGAACTGTGGTCTCCGTAACGGAGCGCGGCCCCGTGGTGCGCACAGGCGACGGCGTGCTGCGGTTGACGGCACTCAAGGCAGACGGCGCGCGCGAGCTCGCAGGCGGCGAGTTTCTGCGGGGGCGTCCGCTCACGCCGAAGATGGACATGCTGCTCGAAAGCTGACGGCGGTCTGCTCCGCCGCGGAAAGGAAGGTAGGTTTCCATGACAGTTAAGCTTCTCCTGGACCGCAAGCGCGAGGGGCGCGAGCTCGCCCCGGACGAGATACGCGAGCTGGTGCGCGAATACACGGCAGGCGGCGTACCTGACTATCAGATGGCGGCGTTCGCGATGGCGGTGTGCTGTCGCGGCATGACGGGCGCGGAAACGCAGGCGCTCACTGAGGCGATGCGCGACTCCGGAACATGTCTTGAATGGCCGGCGGGCGAATACCCGCCTTCGGCCGACAAGCATTCCACTGGCGGCGTGGGCGACAAGATATCGCTTGTGGCGCAGCCCCTGGCGGCTGCGTGCGGTCTTGCGGTGCCGTCCCTCACGGGAAGGGGCCTCGGCCTCACCGGCGGAACTGCCGACAAGATGGAGTCCATACCCGGCTATGTCGCGGCGCTGCCTCTTTCCGGCTACCGCCGCGTCGTGCGCGACTGCGGCTGCACGCTCACCGTGCAGACGGCCGAGATCGCCCCGGCGGACAAGAAGCTCTACGCCCTGCGCGACGTCACGGGCACCGTTCCGTCGATCCCACTCATCGTCGCGTCGATCCTTTCGAAGAAGCTCGCCGAGGGCGCTGGAACGCTCGTCTTCGACGTGAAGTGCGGCTCTGGCGCGTTCATGAAGACGCGCGAGGAGGCGGCGGCGCTAGCCCGAGCCCTTGTCGACGGCGCGAAGGGCGCGGGACGCAAGGCGTGTGCGCTTGTGACCATGATGGACGAACCGCTTGGATTTGCGGTGGGCAACGCCAACGAGGTGCAGGAGGCGATCGACGTGCTGAAGTGCGAAAGCCGCGCTTCCGACGTCGAGACGCTCTCTGTGGAGCTTGCGGCGCGCATGGTGTCGCTTGCCATGGGCACGCCGCTGGAAGAGGCGAGGGCCGAATGCCGCAGAAAACTTGAGTGCGGCGATGCGTACCGTCGCTTCGTTCGGATGGTCGAACTGCACGGCGGAAGCCTGGAGGCGTTCGCCAAGTCGCGCCTCGCGGACGCGACGGCCGCGGACGTCGCGGCGGCGGAGAGCGGATTTGTGCAATCGATAGACGCGCGCGGCGTGGCGGAGGCTGCGTTCCTGCTGGGCGCCGGGCGCGCGCGGTCCGGCGAGGCGGTTGACTTCCTCGCGGGTGTCGAGCTGCGAGTCTCGCGAGGCGACCGCGTGGATGCGGGCTCGCCAGTCGCGCGCCTTGCAACGGCCACGCGCGGCGAAGTGCTCGAAGAAGCGGCCCGGCTTGTCCGCAATGCCATCGTAATCGGATCCGACATGCCCGCCCCCCGCGACCTGGTTCTCGAAGTGGTGGAATGATTTCCTTTTGCGAGCTAGGCACTATGCGCTAGGCACTAAAAAATGCGTCAAGCACTTTTCTGCGGGGAGATTTTTTGGTAAAATAGGGGCATGAAAAACAATGAACTTTGTCCATGCGCCAGCGGCAAAACCTATGGGGAATGCTGCGGGCCCATTCTCGGCGGCGAGCGCAAGGCCGACACCGCCGTTGAGCTGATGCGTGCGCGCTACAGCGCGTACGCCGTCGGCAATGTGGAATTTCTGTATGCGTCGTCTGGCCCCGAGGCCCGAAGCGAGTTCGACGAGAAGACCACGCGCGACTGGTCAACGTCCGCCAAGTGGCACGGCCTCGAGGTGCTGTCCACAGTGCGCGGCGGCAACGACGACGAGGAGGGCGAGGTGGCGTTCGTCGCCCGCTACTCCGCGAACGGACAGCAGTGCGAGCACCGCGAGCACTCCTATTTCAAGCGCATCGACGGCGAGTGGCGCTTCATCGACGGCACAATCGAGAAGAATCCCACCTACAGGCGCGAGGAGCCGAAGGTCGGGCGTAACGATCCTTGTCCGTGCGGCAGCGGCAAGAAGTACAAGAAGTGCTGCGGGAAGGACAAATGAAGCCGGCGGCGTTTCTTTTCGACCTCGACGGCACGCTTATGGACACGGAGCGCGCCTGGACTGTGGCGATCGTGGACTGGCTGGCCGACCGCGGCCAGAAGGCGGCCTACGACGACGTGCTCAAGCTGGTTTACGGCCGCAGCTGGCCCGACATCGCCGCCGCGCTCCACGCTGCATATCCCGGACTCGGCAATTCCAGCCCGACTGAGGACGCGAAGACGCTGCGCCCGTACAACAGGGCGCTTACGGAGAATCCGGAGTCGCAGGTCATTCCGGGCGCCGTGGCGTTCCTGCGCAAGGTTGCGAAGTTCGCGCCGTGCGTCATAGTGTCCGGCTCGCCCCATGCGGACGTGGTGAAGGCTGCTTCCACGTGCGGAGTCTCCGGCCTTGTGAGATTCGTGCTCGGCGCTGAGGATTACGCGCGCGGCAAGCCTGCGCCGGACGGCTTCCTCAAGGCCGCGACCATGCTTGACGTCGATGCCAGCGAATGCGTGGTGGTGGAGGATTCCACCGCCGGCGTTGCCGCCGGGCGCGCGGCTGGCATGCACATAATCGGCGTGGACCGCCAGAGCTCGTGCCAGCAGGACTTCTCTGGCTGCGACTGGCTGGTGCACGACCTCTCCGAGCTTGACGTCAAGGTGGAGTTCGGCGAGGACGTGGGCCTGAAGGACCAGGCGAAGCGGCATGCGCGCACGCTCATCGACAGAATCGTGCTGCGCGGCCCGAAATGATGCGCGTGGCGCGCAATGCAGTTGGTGGATGTTTGAAGATGATTGAGACTAGGAGGATGTCATAAGATGCTTACTGTTGTCCTGACGGCCCTGTTCGGCATGCTGACCGGCGTGGGCCTTTGGCTTGGGGACGTGTTCGGCTATGGCTGGAGCGCGTTCTTCGGCGTTCTGGCGTTCGTTGTGTCGAACGCAGTGGTCGGCATGATGCTGCAGAGGCGCGTGAAGGCGCAGATGATGCGCGTGCAGGGCGTGCTTGCCGCCGGCCAGAAGCAGATACAGTCGAAGGTCGCGCGCTGGCAGATGCAGATGCGCGGACCAGGCTCGGTGCAGCAGGCGCAGGCGGAGATCGCGCGCGACACGAAGGGCGTGGTGGCGGACGCGCTTGTCGAGTGCGACAAGCTGCACGCGTTCGACCTCTGGGTGCCTCTCATGAAGAAGCAGATCGCCACCGCCAAGCTGCAGCTGTACTGGATGGTCAAGGACTTCTCGCACGTCGACGAGCTCATGCCGCAGGCGCTCTTCCTCGACCCCACAATGCGCGCCATGCGCATCGCCCGCATGTACATGCGCGGCGCGCCCACTGACGAGATCGCCAAGGTGTACGAGAAGTCCTGCACGCGCCTCCGGTACAACCAGAACGTGCTGATCGCCGCCGCGTGGTCGTGGATTCTGGTGAAGCGCGGCGACGCCGATGCCGCATTCAAGGTGCTTGTGCGCGCCCTGGAGAAGAGCGACAACGCCACGCTCAAGGCCAACCGCGACCAGCTCGCGAACAACCGCGTGGCCCATTTCACCAACACGGCGCTCGGCGACCAGTGGTTCGCCCTGCAGCTGGAGGAGCCGAAGATGCATGGGCCGAGGCAGCGCATGCAGTGGCGCTAGCGCGGAGCATGAAGCGGAAGGAGGCGAGTCATGGACGTTCTGAGACTGAACGCGATCGAAGTGGACTGCATCCTCGGGGACCTTCCCGAGGAGCGCGTCACCGAGCAGAAGGTACGCGTGGACGTGGCGCTTGAGATCGACCTGCAGGACGCCGCCCTCTCCGACAGCCTCGACGATACCGTGGACTACGCCATACTCGTCGGCGACATACGCGAGGCCCTCGAAGAGGCGAAATGCCGCCTCCTCGAGCGTGCGGCTGACGTGGTTGCGGACGTGTGCCTCGCCGACCCGCGCGTGGAGCGCGTCACCGTGTGCGTGCGCAAGTTCGGAACCGTCAAAGGGCTCGGCAGCGCCGAGGTCAAGATCGTGAGGCCCGCATGAACGCGCGCGACGTAAAGAAGGCCGTGGTGCTCGCGGCGGGATTCGGCACGCGCCTGCGGCCGCTCACGCTCGTGGAGCCCAAGCCGCTCCTGCCGATGTGGGGCGTTCCGATGCTGGAGCGCATCATCCTCATGCTCGAGAGCTGGGGCGTGGAGGAGATCGCCGTGAACGCCCACTGGCAGGCCGAGAAGATCCGCGAGTACGTGTTCAAGCGCCGCGGCACGGCGAAGGTGACTGTTGCCGACGAGCCCGAGATCCTCGGCACTGGTGGTGTGCTCAATCCGCTGCGCGGCTTCCTTGGCGCGGAGCCGTTCTGGCTGGTGAACGGCGACATTGTTGTTGACGGACTCGATCCTCAGTCCGTTGCGGACGCCTATTCCCTGAGCGGCGGCTTCGCCGGCTGCTGGATCAGCGAGGCGTTCGGCCCGCGCACCGTGGAGGCCGACTACGCCGGAAGGATTTGCAACTGGAAGAGCGACTTCCCTGGCGACGGCGGAACGTACACGTACTGTGGCCTCGCGCTTTTGGGTCCGCAGGTGCTCGACTTTGTGGCGCCTCAAGGCTTCTCCACGATCGTCCAGGCGTACGAAAGGGCAATGATGGAGCAGGGCCGGTTTGTGGTGGGCGCTGATCCCGACGGTGCATATTGGGCGGACTGCGGCACGCTCGAAAGCTATCTCGAAGCGCACTCGGCCCTAGATTCCGCCCGTTTCGAGGAGAACCCGAATGTACTTTTCCCCGGCGTGAAGCTTCTCGACAGCGCCGACCTCGCCGGATGCGTGGTGACGGGCGGGCTTGTGGGCGGCGCGTTCGAGCGCGCTGCACTTGTGGGCGTGGGCCAGATTGGCAACGCACGTCTTGCCGCGCTCGCCGAGGCGATAGGATGGAATCCTGAGGACGTTGCGGCGGAGTTCATGGGCGCGCGCGGAAGCGACCGCGAGTTCTGGCGCTTCGTGCACGGCGACGACCGGGCGATAGCGATACTCTACGACGACGAGAAGCGCCCCGAAAACGCGCGCTATGCGCACCATGCGCGACTTCTCGAGAAGGCCGGCGTGCCGGTGCCGCGCGTCCTCGCCGATCTCCCCGGGGAGAAGGCGCTCGCACTGGAGGACCTTGGAGGCGAATCGCTGGAGGAACGCGCGTCCGCCAAGGGCGCGAACATCGCGAAGCTCTACGCACCCGTCGTTTCCGCTCTGCGCACCTTCCACGAAAGGGGAGTGGAGCTGGCGCTCGAGGAGAGCGCTGACGCGCTGGAGCCGGCGTTCGGTCCTGACCTCTACGCATGGGAGCGCGACCTCTTCGAGACTTACTGCGTGAAGGGGCGCTACGGCTATGATGCGATGCCGGAGGCCGTTCGCGCCGACCTTGAGGCGGTGGCTGCGGAGCTCATGCGCCAGCGTCCCGTATTGGTGCACCGCGACTTCCAGAGCTCGAACGTCCTCTTCCGCCCTGGCGGGTCGTTCGCCTTCATCGACTTCCAGGGCATGCGCCTTGGCGCGGCCGCGTACGATCTCGCCTCGCTTCTCTACGATCCGTACGTGCCGATGGACGAGAAGACGCGCCTTGCGCTCGCCCGCGCGTATCCCGTGCCCGCTTTCGCCTTCGGCGCCGTGCAGCGCCTCGTGCAGGCGCTTGGCGCCTTCGGGCGCCTTGAGGCGGCCGGCCAGCCGCAGTTCGCGCGCCACGTGCCGCGCGCCCTAGAGAACCTTCTCGCGGCGGCGGACGAGGCCGGGCTGGACGCGCTCGGCGGATTTGCGGAGGATCTGATCGCCAAGGAGCAGATAAGGCTCGGGCGGATGCACCATGCCCACCACCACGAGGACGACGAGGAGGCATGAAGGCGAGCGTGAAACAGTTCCTCCGCGAGATACGGAAGAACGCCTCGCGGCGTCCTGGCGTGGTGGCCACCCGCGCCATGGGCCGTCGCCGTCTTTTCCACGCCTACGACGCGGGTGACGACACGTTCATATTCGAAAAGGGCGTATGGCGCAATCTCGACGAGCACGCATCGGTTATCATGGCCATGAAGCGCGACCTGCGCGCCGCCGCGCGCCGTGGGCATGTTATGGTGGTGACCACGGGCAACCACTCCGTCGGCGCGCTGCCGCTTCTTCAGGGACAGTTCTGGGACCTCTGCCGCCTCGACGTGAAGAAGCGCGGCGAGGTGATGATGCACGGGGTGCTGTGCGCGAACGTGGTGAACGGGAAGCTCGAGATATCCCAGCGCGACGTGCCGTTTGCGCGCCTCGCGACGATCGACGAATGGCTCACAGGCGCGCTGCGCTTCGCGAACTCTGACGTGGTGATGGTGGAGCGCAACGAGCAGACGCTAGAGCATTTCAGAAGAAGGGGGCAGGAGTGGCGGGTGAAGCCGCTCGCCTGGACGGAGCGCGAGATGTCCGTGGCGCTCGCCGCCAGCCGCAAGCGCATCTCCACCACGCTCAGCTACTACCATGGCACGCGCGGCGTACACTTCCTCTCCTATTCCGAGTTCCACCGCCTCTCGGAGCTCGCAAAGACCGACTTTCAGCAGTTCGTCGGCTGCCTCCACGAGCTTGTGAGCGTGTTCGAGGGGCACGATTGCTCGTTCCTGCGCGAGAACAAGTACCACGGCCACCACGAGGTGGAGCTCTTCGGGCTGCGCAGGGGCGTGGCGATGGAACGGCTCGTGCCCGGGCTCGAGATGCTGATGCAGGGCATCGTGACGCACAGGCTCTCCGCCGACGAGGCCAGGGCGCGCATCGCCGAGACGGACGCGATCTACAAGTCGCTTCTCACGCGCCCCGAGCTTGCAGACGAGACCTCGAAGGCTTTCATCGAGACTCTCTACATGTACATCACGGGCGAGATATACTCCGTGATGGGCGAAGGCGCCACGCCGGCGTTCGACGACCGGCGCACCGCGCTGCCGGGCGCGACGTTCAAGAACGGCATGTGCGTGCGCGACCCGCTCTGCGACGCGCGCAGCGAGCTGCTGCTGACTAACCTCAGGGCACTTGCGAGCCGCGACGAGAACGTGGAGTACGCGAACGTCTACGAGCTGAGAACGAACGACGCCGAGGCGGATCTTCCCATCGGCGAGGGCTCGACGCGCGAGGTGGTGTACAAGACGAACCGCAGGCCGCTGGTGACGTCGCTCGTGGAGAAGCGCCTGGCGCGTCCTGGAAGGGGATACGGCAGCTACGTCATAGCGCGCGCGCAGGCGTTCAAGTCGCTTGGCGTGGAGCTGCCCGACTACAGGCTGCTGCGGCGATGGGGGCGCGGGCGGCAGAATCTGCGCTACGACTACTTCATCCGCACCCGCTGCGAGGGCGAGCCGCTCGTGGACATTCCCGCCAACTACTTCCAGCTCGCCGGCGAGTTCGGCGGCGCAGACGCGGGCGAAGATCCGCAGGTGGTGCTGGCGCTCGCCTTCCTGATGGGCGACGCCGCCGCGCAGAACCTCGCGATGAAGAAGTACGATCCCGCCACCAAGACGCCGCTCTACGGCGTGGGCAAGGAGATATACCGCTTCGGTTACGACATCAAGGCCGGGCGCCTGATGCCGCAGGGCGTATCCTACTGTTCGGTGCGCGGTTCGCTTGGCTGGCCCGACCTCTCGCGCACCGACCGCAATCTCGACGCGATCGGCGCTTTCTACCTCGCCGTGTTCGCCAAGACGCTCGCCGACTTCGCGGAGAAGCACCCCGTATGCACCATCGCCGAGCTCGGCGAGCGCTTCTCCGCCGGCTTCGAGTTCCGTCTGCGCGCCATGGAATGGGCCTTCACCGTGCGCCGCGACGACTTCGAGGACTTCAACCCCGAGCTCAAGCCGCGCTACGGCTTCCTGCCGAAATGGCACTTCGCGCTCTGGGCCCTCGAGCGCCACGTGCGGCGAATGGAGGGGCTGCGCGACCGCCTGCAGGGCTTCATCGAGCACTCCGATTCCGTGGAGGTGGCCGTGCCGCCAGACGACGTGCGCGTGATGGAGGACGCCAATGCCGCCAACGTCCTGAGCGCGCTCTCCGACATCGAAATCCATTTCATAGGCGAAAACGACGCCTGATCGCATTTGAAAGATGAAAGACGAACTGATACAGATACTTGACCCCGCAACGAAGATTTCGGTGATCGCGGCCGACTGCACCGCCGCCGCATGCGAGCTCTCTCGCGCGCACCTTTCAGGTCCCACCGCCGCCGTATATCTAGGCGAGGCGCTGGCGGGCGTGGCGCTGCTCGGCTCTGAGGCGTCTCAGGACGACGAGACGGTCACCTTTCGCCTGGAATGTCCGGGCCCGCTGGAGGGATTTCTCGTGGAGTGCACCGCCGCAGGCACGCTGCGCGGCTACACGAAGAAGAAGATCCTGGACGAATTCGACGGGATGGGCGCGCCGAAGGACGCGAAGGTGCTGGGGGAGACGGGAACATTCGAGTTCATAAGGTCCATACCGGGAAGCATACTCTCTAGCGGAACGGTGGCTACGGCGTGGAAGAAGTATGCCGTGGCGTCCGGGCTTGACGCGTATTTCGACCAGTCCCTTCAGCGGCGCGTGCGCACGGCCGTGGCGTGCGCCGCAGGCGACGACGCGGCGCCAGTGTACGCGCGCGGGCTTCTCGCTGAGTGTCCGCCCGACGGCGACGCTGCCGCGTTCGCAAAGGTGGCCGAGGTCTTCGAAGGCGGCGCTGCGGCGAAGGCGCTCGCATCCGGCTCGGCCGCGCCGCGCACGCTTCTCGCGAAGCTGGGATTGCCGCATGCCGAGATCAGGCGCACGTCGCCTCTCTCCTTCGCATGCCGCTGCAGCGCCGAGCGCGCCGCCGCGGTGCTCGCCTCCATTCCTCCGGCAGAACGAGCCTCCCTGCCGCCTTCGCTCGACGTCACGTGCCACATGTGCGGGCGCACGTGGACGGTCAAGACTGGAGCGGGGGCATGATCGACTTCGCGAGAGTGCTGAACCGCGAGCAGTGCGCGGCCGCCACCGCGACTGACGGGCCGATGCTCGTTCTGGCGGCAGCCGGAACAGGCAAGACGCGCACGCTCGTCCACCGCGTGGCGTATCTCGTGGAGAAGGGCGTGCCGCCGGAGCGCATCCTGCTGCTCACGTTCACCAACCGCGCCGCTCGCGAGATGATGGAGCGCGCCGAGCGCCTTGTGCCTGGAATGGCCGGCGTGTGGAGCGGCACATTCCACCACGTGTGCGCAAGGCTGCTGCGCCAGCACGGCTCGTGCCTCGGGTTCAAGCCTGGCTTCGCGATCCTCGACGAGGAAGACCAGAAGAAGATCATGGGCGAGTGCATCAAGGCGAACGTGAAGCAGGTGAAGGACTTCCCGAAGAAGGAGGTGGTGCTGAAGCTCGTGAGCGACGCCGCAAACAGCGAGCGCAGCATCGATGCCGTTGTGCAGAGCTACCAGACGAAGGCCGCGATCGAGCCTGAAGAGGTGCTGAAGGTGTGCCGTGCCTACGCCGCGAAGAAGCAGGAGCTTGGTGCGATGGACTTCGACGACCTGCTCGTGAACGGGCTTCGCCTTCTGCGCGAGAACGAGCGCGTGCGCTCGTTCCTGCAGGAGAGGTTCCTGCACGTTCTGGTGGACGAGTATCAGGACACCAACACTCTCCAGGCCGAGTTCACCGACCTCCTCGCCGCCCGCCACCGCAACATCATGGTCGTGGGCGACGACTTCCAGTGCATCTACACGTGGCGCGGCGCGAAGTTCGAGAACATCATGAACTTCCCCTCCCGCTGGGAGGGATGCCGCATCGTCAAGCTCGAGCGCAACTACCGCTCGATGGCGCCGATTCTCGACGTCGCGAACTGCGTGATGAAGGACGTTCCGCACCAGTTCGAGAAGACGCTGCGTCCGTTCCGCGCCGGCGACGCTCCGCGTCCACGCCTCTACCACGTCTTCGACGGCCGCGCCCAGGCGGAGGTTGTGCTGCGCCTCATCACGGCGCTCCACGACCAGCGCGGAATAGCCTACCGCGACATCGCCGTTCTCTACCGCTCGCACTACAGCTCCATCGACATCCAGCTCGCCCTCACCCGGGCGCATGTGCCGTTCCGCATAACGAGCGGAGTGGGCGTGTTCGAGCAGCTGCACGTGAAGGACGTGCTGGCCTTCGTGCGGCTTTGCGTGGATCCGGCGAGCGAGCTCAGCTTCATGCGTCTCATCATGCTTCTCCCCGGCGTCGGCGAGGGATCGGCGCGCAAGTACTGGAAGGCGCTTGGCGGCGCGTTCGACGGCTCGAACGCGTTGGACCGCATGAACCTTTCGTCCATGATGTGCGCCAAGGGCAAGCCCGGATGGGAGAAGATCGCCGAGGCGTTCTCGCTCGCGCCCGGGCACCTCAAGGCCGGCGAGGACCGTCTCATAGTCGACGACTTCTGCAGGCTCTTCTACGCCGAACATCTTCACCTCTCGTTCGACGCCGAAGAGGCCGACTCGCGCCTCGACGACATCGGCGAGATCACCGCGCAGATCGCCACGCTCCAGGGCGGCGTGCGCCAGTTCCTCGACGAGGTGGCGCTTATGACCAACCTCGACGCCAAGGCGAAGAGCAGTCTTCCTGCTGACCACGCCACGCTCACGACGGTGCACCAGGCCAAGGGCATGGAGTGGCCCGTCGTGATCCTGCCATGGCTGTCGGACACGATCTTCCCGAGCGCGCGCGCGATCGAAGAAGGCACCCTCGACGAGGAGCGGCGCCTCTTCTACGTGGCCGTGACGCGCGCGAAGGACTGCCTCTACATGTGTTCGCCCAAGTCGAAGAAGACTTCGGATGGCGGATTGTACCCCGTGGACATGTCGGTATTCGTGCGCGAGATACCGAAGGAGCTTCTCGAGGAGCAGACGTTGTACTCCTCCGACCATGGCTGGGGCGGAGACTCGGGCTATGGAGACGACGACGACGATGCCGGCTGCGGCGGCGGTTCGCGCGGCTACCGAGGTGGCTCGCGCGGCGGCGGCTGGGGCGGCGGTTCGCGCGGCGGCTACGGCGGAAGGCCTGCCAAGCCGAAGTACAAGACGAGCTGGAGAAGATGATGAGACGCTTTGCGGAATTGCTGCGGCGGCCAGGCATGGTTGCGTTCCTCGCGTTCACAGGCGTGTATGCGCTTGCGCTGGCCTTCATTTTCTGGGGTGCGTGGTCGATGGACGCTGCGCCCGTGGCGCCGGACTGCGCGACTGTGCATCCCGTGAACGACGCATCTGCGTGGCTTGCGCGCGTGTGGGCTGGTTGCGACTTCGTTCCGTCAGACCTAATGCACGTCGCGGGCGGGATGTACTTCTGGCAGGAGCTTCAGTTCGCGCTCGCGGCGTGGCTGGCCGCGCTCGGAGTTGCGTACTACTTGCGCGGACGCGGCCTTTCGCTCGTCGCGGCCTACGGTGGCGGCGGCGCGTTCGGCCTGATGGGGTACAGCTTCACGCTCTTCTCGGCGGGGCATCTTGGGTGGTTCATCTGGCTCATGTACGGTCCGTTCGCGTTTGGCCTTGCCGACCGCTGCGTGCGCGAGGGAGGCTGGGTTCGGTGGGCGCTTCTCGGCGCGGTGCTCGCCTGGGGAAGCGCGCGCCAGCCTGACCTCTGGCTTCTGTTCACGCTGCTCACGTTCGCGTACGGCGTGTGGTGCATAGTGCGCGAGCGGCGTGCGCTCTTCGGCGAAGGCGGATGCTGGCGCGCGCGGCTTGCCGGAGTGGGCGTGTGCGCGGCGGTGGCGCTCGTGGTTGGCGCGCCGCAGTTCGGCCATGCGATATTCCACGACCTCGCGGGGCGCGAGGCGCAGATCGACGCGTCGTCCTCTTCCTCGTCCGCCTCGGCGGAAGACGCCGCCGCGAAGGCGAAGAAGGCCGAAGAGCGCTGGCTGTTCTGCACAAGCTGGTCGCTGCCGCCCGAGGACACTCTCGAGTTCGCGTTCGCGGAGATCCACGGCGGATCCAACGACCCGCGCATCTACCAGAAGCCCGGCAACGCCCAGTACAAGGGCCGCCTCGGCCAGCACGGCATCGTTCCCGACGGCGCGGGCGGAATGCATCCCGTCACCGGCGAGCGTCTCAAGCCGGGCGACGAGTTCTGGATTCCGTACCGCCAGCATTCTCTCTACTTCGGGCTTCTCACGGTCTTGTTCGCGATCGCGGGTGCTGTCGGTGCAGTTCTCATGCGCCGCAGATCCTCCGCGCCAGGGGCGAAGGAGGCGTGCGGGGCTGATTTCGCAGACGCCCCGTTCTGGATCGTCGCGGGGGCGGTGTCGTATCTCTGCGCGCTCGGCGCGTTCACGCCGTTCTACAGGCTAGTGTACGCGCTTCCGTTCGGCGACACGATGCGCTGCCCCGTGAAGTTCGTGCATCTTGTGGAGTTCTGCGCGGCGGCGCTTGCGGGATACGGAATCGAGTTTCTGCGCGTGCGCTTCGGCTCGCGCTTGGCGTGGGCGGCGCCAGTGCTCGCCGCTTTGGCGGCGGCGAACGTGCTGGATCTTGCCAGGGTGGACGCCAAGTACCTTGCCGTGCAGGACGTCTCCTTCGCTCGCGCGGCGAACGACGCGGCGGAGGATGTGGCGAAGCTGGGCGGCGGAAGCGTGTTCGTGGCGCTTGCCCCGCAGGAAGGCGCGCGGCAGATAGACGAGTCGCTCACGTGCCATCTCGCGAAGACGGTGCGAAGCGGGGAGGGCGCGCGCTTTCTCCTTGCGGGAGGTTCGGCTTTCCGCGCGGACCCGTCGCTCGATGCGCGGATGCGCTCTGGCGAGCTGAAGCTTGCGGGGGCGTATTCGGTTTCGCGGGAGAAGGGCGTGCGCCGCGCGGACGTGAAGGGGGCCGCGCTCCTCCTGCTGCAGGATGCGTCCGTGCCTGCCCCCGCGCCGGAGGAGGCGCCGGCGGGCGGAGCGAACCGCTTCTTGGGACTTTTGTCGCTATTCGCCACGATTGCGGTGGCGTCGTGCGGCGCAGGATGCGCAGTGCGCAGATGTCTAAATCAGCGCAAGGAGGGAAAATGAAAAGAAGAAGTTTCATCAAGGCTGCAGGAGGCGCGGCGGCGTTCAGCGTGCTGCCGCGCAGGCTGATCGCGGGAAGCGGCGCAACCCCTCCCAGCGAGACGGTGTGCGTGGCGGCGATAGGCGCGGGCGGGCGCGCCGCGTCCGACATAGAGGGCCTTGCCCGCGCCGGCGCGCGGATCGTCGCGCTCTGCGACGTGGACCTGCGCCGCAGCGCGAACCAGCGCGCCAAGCGCAGTAAAACGCCCTACTACACGTTCTACAAGGAGATGCTCGACAGGCACGACAAGGAGATCGACGCCGTTCTCGTTGGCGTGCCGGACCATTGGCACGCGACGATGGCCATCGAGTGCCTGAAGCGCGGCAAGCACGTGCAGTGCGAGAAGCCGCTCGCGCAGAGCTTCCACGAGATGGACGCGATGCTGGCCGAGGCGAAGCGGCATCCGAAGCTCGTCACGCAGGCGATGAACCAGGGCCACGCGTACGACACGATCCGCGACTTCCGCGAATGGGTGGAGGCGGGCCTGATCGGCGAAGTCACCGAGGCGCACATCTGGTGTCCCGCGAAGTACAGCTTCATGGACGCCCTCGACGAGATGAAGAAGACATGGGAGGTGCCTAAGGAGCTCAACTGGGAGCAGTGGCAGGGGCCCGTGCCGCATCGCCCCTACTTCCCCAGGTTCCTCCCCGGTTCATGGCGCTTCTGGACGATGTACGGCACGAACACGCTGGGCGACTGGAGCTGCCACCTGATGGACCCGCTCTTCTGGACGTTCGGGCTGGGGCTTCCCAAGACGGTGAAGGCGGAGGTCGTGGGCGACTGGACGCCCGAGCGGCATGGCCTCACGTTCCCGAAGGGCGTCAAGACGACGTTCGAGTACGTCAAGCGCGACGGCAGGCCGTTCAAGCTCGTGTGGTTCGACGGCGAGGCTTGCAGGTCGGTGCCGGTGCCTTCCGGCTACAAGGACGACATGAAGTTCTATCCGCCGTACAATTCCGCTGAGGCGCGCGGCAAGCGCGACGGTATGACGAACGGCGCGTTCGTGTACGGCACGCGCGGCGTGATAGAGTACGGCCACCATGGCGCCAACTACCTGCGCATGCTGCCCGACGTGACTCTCGCGAAGATGCGTGCGGAAGGCGGCTGCCCCAAGGAGAAGTACCGCCGCCTCCCCGGCAGCAATCCGGACGGCAAGCCGTTCGCCGAGTTCATAACTGCGGTGAAGGGCGGCGCGAAAGTCGGCAGCGACTTCGCATACGCTGGCGCGATGACGCAGTGTTCCCTCACGGGCGTCGCGGCGCTCTTCGACGCCGGGCGCACGCTTGTGTGGGACGAGGCGAGGCGCATGTTCGCCAACAGCTCGGCCGCAAACGCCCAGCTTCGCCAGAAGCGTCTTCCCGGATGGTGATCCTGCGCCTCGCTCGCGGAAACTTTTTGCGCTTGATTTGGCGGATGGAGTATGGCATAATGTTGTCTTGCTCTGTAGAGCGATTTGTATGTCGAAGTCGTTTCACGTCAGAAATCAAGGAGTTTCCGCCATGGATAAGGTTGGCTCGTTTTGGAAGGGCGCGCTTGCGGGCGCGGCCGTGCTTCTCTGCATTCACGCATCGCATGGTGAAATGCCGCCGCGCTACGTCCCTCTCGACTGGGTGGAGGCATCTGGCGCGCAGTGGGTGATGACGGACTATGTGCCGCAGTGCACAGACCGCATGGAGATGACGCTCCGGTTCAAGCCCTCTACGGCCACGCAGTGCCTGTTCTGCTCGCGGAGCACCAACTCGTCCGCTCTCACGATGACCAGCTTCCTGCTGAACGGCACCACGTTCCGCTTCGACCGCAAGACGATCGGAGGCGACTCGTTCAAGCCGGAAATGGACACGGATCTCACCGTGACGGTGGACTTCAAGACGCGCGAGTGCTTCGTGAACGGCGAGCTCGTGAACACCATGCCGAATGCGGACTCCTTCATTGCGGGCAGTCCGCTGACGCTTTTCGCGTCGCACGCGGCGGGAATGTCGCTTTCCGAGACGAGCACCGTGAGCAACTGGGCGCACTATCGCTTCTATTCGTTCCGCGTGTACAACGCCGCCGGAAAGCTCGTGCGCGAGTACGTGCCGGCGCTCGACTCTGGGGTCACGGACGCGATTTCGCAGTGCGGCGTATTCGAAACGCAGACAGGCGTATTCCGTCCGAACCTCGGCACGCAGCCGTTCAAGTCCGTGGGAAGGGCCAATTCCACCATCACGCTCGAGAGCGACGAGGATTGGAGCTCGCTCGGCGCGGAGCGCTACGGCAAGACGATCGACCTCAACGGGCACAACCTGCGCCTTGGCGCGATAGACGCGCCGGCGGTGGTCACAAACTCCGCGGTGACCGTTGGCGAGCTGCGCCTTGACCTCGCGCAGTCCGTTACGAACAGCATCATGCAAGTGCAGGGCAACGTGAAGCTGGTGAAGAGCGGCGTAGGCGCATACGCGGCCGCGCTAGACAATCAGCTCTACACCGGAGGCCTTGACATTCGCGAAGGCATGGTGATGTCCATGGCCAACGGCACTGCCTCGCGCATGGGCGCGGCGGGCGGCGAGATCGCCGTGGGCGCGGGGGCCGTCCTCGACATGGCCGGAACGTACGACCACGCGCAACACCGCTTCGTCCTCAACGGCGGGGCGCTGGCAAACTCCACATCCCCTGCAAGCGCATGGGGCAAGGCGATGATTGCGGACGTGCGCCTTGGCGCGGACTCCGTGATCGAACATGCCGGAACCTACGGCGTCATCAGCAACGGCTACGGCTCGGCGTCGCTTGATCTCGCCGGCCACGCGCTCACGATCCGCGGCCACAAGGTTTTCTATTTCGCGAACGTCACCTCGACCGCGGGCACGCTCGTGCTGGACGGGCCTTCGTATGAGTTCTATCGCGCGCCGAGCGACCTCCGCGCAAGCGACGTGATCGTCAACGGGCATCTTCACGTGAACTCGAACGCCGGAACCCTCCTGCTCGGGAACTGCGTGTTCAACACGCCTGAGCCAGATGTCTCCGTCAGCTACCCCGGCCCCATCCACGTCTTTGGTTCGCTCAGGCCGAACACGGACTACTTCCACGGGTGCGAGATGCAGGACGGCTCCACGCTCGACCTGCGCGGACGCACCGCGCCGTTCCTCACCAGGGGCAGGAACGCCGGCGACACCAACACGCTGACCACGATAACGTTTGCGACCAACGCGACGGTGACGATCGACGTGCGCGGGCGCGAACTCGTCGAGGGCATGTGCCTCGTCAAGTGGAACGAGCGGCCGGACGCCACGACGACCTTCGCGTTCGACGCGGAAACCGCCGCGGGCGGCGTTGCGCCGTTCGTGGCGGATGACGGCCTCTACTACGGCGGCGACGCTTCTACGGCCTATCCGGCAAAGGCCACATGGACGGGGGCGGCCGGAGACGGCAGGCTCGCCAATCCCGCGAACTGGTCCTGCGTCAACGCGTCCGGCGCCGCTCTCCCCGGCGCGCTTCCCGCGGCGACGACGGAGCTGGAGATCTCGGGCGACGTCGCGCTTAGCGCGCCCCCCGGCTCCGGCGCTTTTTCGTACGCGAGAATCGCCTTCGACAACGCGCGCCTCTCGGCGGACAGCGACCTGCGCGGACTCGGCATGCTGACCATGGCCGGCACGCTCGACCTCAACGGCAAAACGCTGCGCGTGGCGGGGCTTGCGGGGGGCGGCACCATCATGTCCTCGTTCGACCTCACCGTTCCTGATCCGGAGCGCGCCTCAACCTCCACGGAGCTGCTCAGGGACACCAAGCCTGAAAACCTCTTCACCAACAACTTCATACGCGTGATGGACGCCTACCACCGTCTCATCTGCACGGAGGCGAACCTGCCGTGCGTGATAGACTACGACTTCGGCGAGCAGACGCTTGTCACCGCCTACAAGATTCACATCGGGAC
>JAFXIL010000129.1 GCA_017563185.1 Kiritimatiellia bacterium
ATAATACGCGCCATCAACACCCCACCAGGGCAAGACACAACCCGAAAGGAAACGCAACATGGCCACCAGACAAGGCAAACATGCTCCCGGCAAGACACTGCTTGGCGCGTATGTGACGCCCGAGTTCAAGGCGCTCGTCATCATGACCTGCGACGCTACCGGGCTATCGATCACCGATCTGCTCATGGACGGCATTCGCCGCCGGGCGATCGCCGAGGGCATCATCGATACCAAGGGCAACATCAAGCCGAACCGCCGCGAGGCATATGAGCTGGTGCTGGAGACCGTGAAGCTTGCCGCCCAGGCGAAGAGGAGGGGATCGAAATGAAGATCACCGACCTCTCGCCCAAGTCCCGCGCAACTCTCGTCAAGCTCGCCAGGGCAAACGGCGTCACTCCGCTCGAAATTTTGCGTCACATCAACGCGATCTCTTTGCGCCGCAAGGTGTCTAAACACTCTAAACTTTTGTCTGTTAGTGTCTAAACACCCGTGCGCAAGGCGGCAGACTGAGATCCACACGAAAGGAGAAAAATGGGCAAGAACGAAGTCAACATCACGGTAGGGCTCAAGCCCGAGGTGAACGAGGCGCTCGCCGCCCAGGCGGAGGCGAACGGTCGCGCGGCGAAGCGCGAGGCCGAGAAGCTCATCGAGCGCGGCCTCCTCAAGCGGACGAACAAGAAATGAAGGCGTCCGACTTTCTGACCGACAAGGAGGCCGCAGAGATGTTCGGGCTCAGCGTCCAGACGCTTCGGCACCACTGCATGAAGTCGTTCGTCTGCCCCAAGGGCAAGGTGGACGTCCGGAACGCAATGCCGGTAGTGTGCGGCCGCCGCCGCGTCTGGAACAGGCAGCGCATCGTCGACCTCTTGAACACCCCTCCGGGGAACTGAAAGGAAAAACAACATGACAATCAACGACATCATGATCCGCGAGATGGCGGATGCGGAGAAGGAGGCAAAAGCCGAATGGCGGCGCGAACTCGCGACGAGGCGCGACTGCCGGAGGTGGAACGCGATCGAGTGGTCGGCGCTGGCGCTGGCCGCCGCGACGATCGCGTTCCTCGCCTGGTGCATCGTGTCCGACACGCCGCACAGGTTTCCGCGACATCAGAACGCCGAGGTGGCCGCCGAGGCAAAGTAAACCACAGAAAGGAACAAACCCGATGAGACAAGATACGCAAGGCGGCACGCCCGCCACACCGCAGGAACAGGCGCACCTCGACGAGGTGAAGCGCACGGAGCCGATCGAGGCGAGACTTCTCACCTACAACGGAGGCGCACAATGAGCAAGGAAGCACTTACGGCGTCGCGCATGGCCTGCTGGACGCTCTGCCAGCGCAAGCACCTGTTCGCATACGACAGGGGAGTCAGGAAGATCGAGAGCGGCGACGCGCTGGTGTTCGGCACCGCGTGGCACAAGGCGCAGGAAGTCTACTACGGCACGGGCGCGGAAATGCGCCGGCGCGAGGGCGTGACCACCGCAGACATGGCGCAGACCATGTTCGAGGCCGCTCTTGCGACCGCCGAGAACTGGGACGAGTTCACGGTCGCGAAGTTGCAGGCGTGCATTGCCGCGTTCGTCGAGCACTACGCCGACGACGACATCATCGCGGAGATGAAGCCGGAAGTCGAGTTCGCCTATCCGATCGAGGGGACGCGCACGTTCGAGGCGCGGGGCAAGATCGACGGACTGGCGACGCTTGCGGACGGACGCACCGCGCTTGTCGAGCACAAGACGACGAGCGAGAGCGTGGACGTGGAAAGCCCCTACTGGACGCGCCTTAGGTTCAATCCGCAGCTCTGCCGCTACGTGCTTGGCGCAAGGGCGTTGGGCGTGGAGTGCGAGACCGTGATATACGACGTCTTCCGCAAGCCCGCGATAAGTCCGAAGGACGCGGTGAAGGACTTGGACGAAAACGGCCTGCCCATCGTCCTGGACGCGAACGGCGATCGCTGCATAAAGCGCGACGGGACGCCCAAGAAGTCCGCCGACGCCACCAAAGGCGAGACGTACAAGACCCACGCCGAGACGCCGGACGAATACGCCGAACGCCTACGCGCAGACATAATGGAACGCCCGGAGTTCTACTTCGCCCGCCGCGAGGTGACGGTCACGGACGCGCAGCTTGAGGCGTTCATGCTCCAGGAGCGGATGATGGCCGGCCAGATCGTGGACGCGAGGGCGAACGGGCGCGACGCCGTGAAGCGCGGCTTGCCATACGAGGCGGCGTTCATGATGAACGTCGGCAAGATGACTTGCGACACGTGCGACTATGCGCCCTTCTGCCTTGCCGGTCAGAAGCTGGACGCGAAGAAGCCGCCGCAGGGATTCGCCGTTGTCGGCGCGACGCCGGAGCTTGAGAACAAGTAAACCAACAAACCCGAAACAAACCCGAAAGGAAAAAGACAATGCCACTACCTACACCAAAGATGCCGACGCGGGGCGCAGCACCCGCGGCACCCAAGGCAACCCCCGCCAAGGCGAAGATCGCATTTGGCGGAATCGGCTCGCTCAACCGCGGCCAGCTCGTGATCCTCGCCGGCAAGGGCGGCACGGGCAAGACCACGGCGGCGGCGATGAAGCCCGGCGAGACGGCGTTCATCGACCTTGAGAACTCCCTGCCGATCCTGCAGGGGAAGCTCTCGTCGTTCGCGCCCGACCGCCTGAAGCACATCCACACCGTGCCGTTCGAGTTCACGGACGACGCCGCGAAGGACTACGAGAGCCTGTGCGCGCTTGTCGAGGCCGACGGCTACGACGGCATGGACACCATCGTGCTGGATTCGTGGAGCGTGACGCAGAAGCTGCTGAAGGCATACACATTCGCGCACGACCAGTACAAGGGCAAGGTGTGCTCTTCCACCGAGGACTACGGCTATTCGACGTTCCCGATCTACGCCTACAAGAACTACACGCGGCTTGCGAACGCGCTCATCAGCCACGTCCGCGCCGGGCGCGACGTGGTGATCGTCGCGCACGCCGTCGACGACACGGTGCCGGACGCGAACCTCAACGACATGAAGCAGTGGCAGTTCGACGCGTTCATGATGAAGAGCGGCAAGGAGTCCATCCGCCACGACCTCTTCAACACCGCCGACCAGGTGTGGTTCATGACGGACGGCGTGATGGGGAACGACAAGAAGAAGGCGAGCGGCGGTTGCCGTCTCGTCTACC
The DNA here is from genome assembly GCA_017563185.1 of Kiritimatiellia bacterium. GTDB lineage: Bacteria > Verrucomicrobiota > Kiritimatiellia > RFP12 > UBA1067 > RUG572. Next base: position 3,175 of record JAFXIL010000129.1, read on the forward strand.
TCCAGTGCACCCCGGAGTTCTGGGCGAAGAGCCGGACGCACTCCGGCGAGCCGTGCATTGCAGTACAGGACGGCGAGACGATACCGTGGAACGAGATTTTGGGACGCGGGGAGTGATTCCCCGCCCCTTCACAAACACAAGGAGAAACACAAGATGGCTAACAACATCCAGGACGGCGTCTACAACGCCATGCCCACGGTCGCGGCGGTCTACGAGAAGAACGACGCGCTCAAGCTGGAGATCCACTTCACCCTCTGCGACGGGGACGGCAACGCCTACACGCAGACGGGCAGCGACGGGAACGAATACCCGATCGAGAAGTACAAGTACTACAACCTCGTGAACGCGCAGGGCGCGGTGAACACGAAGGTCGTCGAGAGCATCTGCGCGTGGTCGAAGTGGGACGGCACCGACCCGTTCTGGTGGACGGACGTGGCGAACGTCGACGCGATCGGCATGGTCGAGGTGACGCTTGAGACCGAGCCGGCGTTCAACGACCCTTCGAAGACGTACCAGAACATCAAGTGGGTGAATGAGCTCGGCCACAGCGCGAAGTTCAGCGGCGCCAAGATCACCGAGAGCGGCGACAAGGCGTCGATCATGGCGAAGTACGGCGCGAAGTTCAAGGCGGCGTTCGGCGGGAAGCCGCGCGCGATCGCGCAGAAGCCAGCCCAGAGGCCGCAGGGCGCGTCCGCGCTGCCGGCAAGGAAGACTGCCGCCCCGGCCCCGAAGGCGCCCGTGGCGGCTCCTGCGCGGCCCCATGGCGTGGCTCCGGCAGCGCAGCCGGCGTACTCCGACGGCACGGCCGGCGCGAACGCGGTCTGGGACGCGTTTTCCGACGCGAACAAGGGTGTGCCGAACCGCGACCTCGAAGAGCGCTGGTTCGCGGCCATCGACAAGCACTCGGACGGCAAGGACCAGGCGGACATGACCGGCGAGCAGTGGGCGGCGGTGGCGGCGGAGCTGCTGGGCGGCGGTGACGCCGGCGGCGCCGACGACGGCGACAACGACATGCCCTTCTGACGATGTGGACCGGGAGCGGACCCATGCGGAAGCAGAATACCGAAACGGGGAGCCTTGCGAGGTTGATCGCTCGCGAGGGGTGAAGCCGTGGCGCAAGCGGGGAGCGCTCGAATACTCTAAATAAACCGTGGCGAGAAGGAAAACGCCGGAAAGACGGCAACCGAAACAACTTGAAAGGAGAATCCATGAAGAAAACGGCCAAGACCAAGGACGGGGCGGCGTGGAACCACGCGCCGACGAAGAAGTTCCCGACGCGCGCGAGCGTCGACCGGGCGATTGACAAGGAGCTGCGCAGGGGAAGGAGGGCGAAATGAGCTTGCTCAGGCTGAAGCTGGAAGACCTGAACACGCGGAACCTCCAGACGCGCGCCGCGC
>JAFXIL010000130.1 GCA_017563185.1 Kiritimatiellia bacterium
CGATAATGAAGCAGTGGTTCGGCGAGAAGGCCGCCATGACGATACTCATGGATCAGCATACGTCGAAAGGCTTGCCGCTCACGTTCCTCGGTCGCCCCGCGAAGACGTTCACGACGGCCACGCGTCTTGCAATGCGCACCGGCCTGCCGATAGTCGTCGGCTCGTTCGTGCGCATCGCCCCCTACCGATACCGGCTCGTGGGCGGCACTCCGCTCGTCTATTCTGACGAAATCGGCAGGGAAGGCTTCACTCAGCTTTTGAACGACCGTCTCGGTGAGGCGATCAGACTGTACCCTGAACAATATCTGTGGAGTCATCGCCGCTGGCGCTGATTCTCGAATGAAAGGAAAGAAATGCTAAACCTCATGCTCGCCGCAATACAGTTTGTCACAGTCGATCCCGGACATTTCCATGCAGCTCTCGTGCAGAACCGCACGTATGAGGGCGTCTCCCCGAATGTCCTGGTGTATGCTCCGGACGGCGGCGACCTCAAGAGCCATCTTTCGCTGATCGACCAGTTCAACGCACGCGCCGAGAATCCAACGGCATGGAAGGAGACCGTCTACGCCGGCGCGGACTTCCTGAAGAAGTTCACGGAGGATGCCGCAAAGTGCTCCGCCGCCGAGAACGCCAGGAAGATCGTGGTTCTCGCCGGACGCAACAACGTCAAGCCGGATTACTATCTTGCGGGCGTCGAGGCGGGGCTTAACGTCCTTTCCGACAAGCCGATGGCGATCACCTCGGAGAACTACATGAAGCTTTGCGATGCCGCCGCGGTGGCGAAGGAGAAGGGTCTGTTCTTCGGCGACATCATGACCGAACGCAACGAGATCACCACCATCCTTCAGCGTGAGCTCTCCCGCGTCTCCGGCGTGTACGGCACGCAGGAGGCCGGCACCCCGGACAACCCTGCCGTCACAAAGGTCTCCATCCACCACTTCTGCAAGCTCGTGAACGGCAAGCCGCTTCGCCGTCCTGGCTGGTACTACGACACCGACCAGCAGGGCGAGGCGATCGTGGACGTCACGACGCACCTTGTCGACCTCGTCCAGTGGGAACTCTTCCCCGAGCAGACCCTTAAGCGCTCCGACGTCAAGATGCTCGCCGCGCGCACATGGAACACGCCGATCTCCGCCGCCGACTACGAGAAGTCCACCGGACTGAAGGAATGGCCGCAGTTCCTCAAGAAGTCTGTCGACAAGGACAACGTTCTCCAGTGCAAGGCGAACGGCGAGTTTACGTACACGCTCCGCGGCGTGCATGCCAAGGTTTCCGTAGAATGGCACTTCATGCCGCCGGCCGGGACTGGCGATACGCACTACTCCCTCATGCGAGGCTCCAATTCTGAGCTCGTCATCCGCCAGGGGCCGGCGCAGGGCTTCAAGCCGGTCCTATACGTGAAACTCCGCGAGGGCGCCGACCGCGCCAGGACGGAGAAGGCGCTCAACGCCGCCCTTGCCAGGATCGGCGAGAAGTATCCCGGCGTGAAGGCTGTCTCCGCCAACGGCGAGGAGGAGGGCGCGACGTGGAAGATTGACGTCCCGAAGAAGTATGACATCGGCCACGAGGCGCACTTCTCGCAGGTGATGCAGCAGTTTCTCGCTTGGATGAAGGCCGGCAGGATGCCCGAGATGGAGCGCCGCAACCTTCTCGTCAAGTACCACACGCTCACAGAGGCGTGGAAGATGAGCCGCTGAAACGGTCGCGCTTCTTGCTATGATGCGCGGAAAATGATATACTGCGCACCTGTTTTTTAACA
>JAFXIL010000131.1 GCA_017563185.1 Kiritimatiellia bacterium
CAGTGATGCAGTAGTGCGGCCTGCCCTCGAAGTAGCCGGTCGTGATCACCCGGTTCGTGCCGTCAACCTCGACGAGCTGCTGCACCGGCAGGGGCTTCGTCTCGTCGCTCTCGATCGTGATGCGCGTCTGGCATCCAGTCATCGCCGCCGCACACGCGGCGAGCATCAGCATCATCGGTTTCTTCATTGGTAGTTCTCCTTGTTTTGCCGTTTGACAAATCTCTCGTGCGCCTCGCGCCAGGCCTTCCAGCCGCCGGGGCCTTCCACGGCGTCGAACATGGCGTCGGCCGCGGCGATGGCGGCGTAGCGGCGCGGACGCCACCACGGGTAGGCCTGCTTCGCGAGCTTCAGGCAGTTCAGGAAGAACTCGCAGTTGGCGTAGTGGAACGCGGCCTCGGTGCCGTCGCTCCGGGAGTTGCGCAGGTCGTGGATGAGGGCGGCGGGTTCGAAGACGGCGAGCTTGCCGGTGACGAGGTCGCGCACGTGCTCGCCCGCCCATTCCGGGCCGATGCCGTTGTATTCGCGGGCGAGTTCGGCGGCCCCGAACCCGGCAAGGAAATCGACGCCGTGCAGCCCGGCCATGACGGCGGTCTTGTACAGCTCGGCGACATGCGCCTCTTTGTCCTTCACGCTCTCCATTTTCTCGTTCTCCATAACTCTTCACCAACTACCAACAAACCAACTACCAAGTCAGTTGATTGGCCCTGCCGGCGGGCGGGACAGGGGGATGAACCCGTCCGCCGGAAAGGGCCGGGGCTACCCGCCCCGTGGGGGTGTTCGTGGTGAACGGCGGGCAGTATATTATGAAAACAGGAAACAGGAAACGGAACGCGGGACAATATGCGCAAAACGCGCAAAAGACGCAAAAGCAACACCCTGCGCAACCTTCACAAGGTTCACACTACAGAGAACTATCTACCGCGGTAGATAGTTCTCGTTCAAGGGGTGTTTCAGGGGTAAAAAAGAACCCCTGCAAGCGGGTTGTAGGGGGAACGTATAATATTGCTGCGGCTATACGTTAGGATTCTATTATTCTCTATTGCTACACTTAGGGGAGACGACTATAGGAGACCAAATTCGTCCTATGACAGACTTCTCCTTCCTCAAAAGTTTTCGTAGTTTCCCGAATAGTTCGGCTATTTCCTGTTGGCGGTGCGTTTGATCCCCCTTTAAAGCATAATACCAGTACGAACTATCTACTAGTTTATTTAGGTCGTTAATGTCAAAGTCAATGGTCGTCTCAAATCCGTCACCCTCATCGTTTACTTGTAGAGGCGCTTTTACATGTCCGAAAGGGAACACGTCGATTGATTTTGCCGTTCTGAATCTCATCTTTTCTCTTTCCTATCTGTTCGCAGGAGTGTTCACGATCTTTTTCAGGGTCTTTTCGATACTCTTAAGAGTGTCTGATATTTTCACAAGGTAATCCAGTGCTGGCGGCACAGATGCAGCCTTGAGTTGGGCGGCGGCAATTTCATTGGTTGAGTATCGCTTTGTCGTTGCGTAATACGATGTTCGAGAGACAGGAATGCCGTACTTTTCTTTGATGTATTTTATTGCCTCTTGATAACACATCCGCCTACGTAACGTAAGGACGTCAAGCCGTGCTTCCTCTGATAGGCTAGCCAACCATGAGTCACGCCGAGGGACCGAATATGCAACAACATCTTTCTTTTTCATTTCACCGCCTCCTGTAATTCTTCGAATCCTTTGAGCGCATGACCTAACGCACGATTCACGCGTTCTAGTTTCTTTTCCGCAACAACTGCTCGTGCCCGCCAGTCCGTTTGTTCTAACTCGGCTTGGCTGGTGATACCTAGAAGCCAATCTGCGGAGCGTCCGCACTTAGAACAAACCGCTACAATGAGTTCTACCGATGGTTTACGATCACCCTTGATATATAAGTCCAATGTCTTTTGGTTTAACCCAAGGAACCGCGAGAATGCAGATACGGACATGCCGTTTCTGCATTCGTTCAACCGCTCTAAAAATTTCTGCATTTGCTCTTGACTCCATTAGAACATTTGTAGTAAACTATCCGCCGTCCCCGTCAAAAGGACGCGGACATTATAGCAAAATCAAAGCAACCTTAAAAGGAAGTAAAGTCAATGGCAAAGAGAAGCGAGATCGTGATACGCCGCAAGCCGCGCATGGCGGGGCTTTCTGCGGCGGCGGCGCGTCTGGGCGTGAGCCGCACGCACCTGCGCGAGGTGATCAACGGCAACCGGCAGTCGAAGCACCTGATGGCGCGCCTCGCCAAGGCCGGCGTGAAAGTGGAGTCGGTGTGATCGTACTACTCGTGATTGACGAGTGAACAACAACCAACAGGAGGAAACCGTGATGGACGAGGAAACTATGGCGAATGAGATCAAGCGCATCTTTGGCGTGGCGCTTGATGCGAGACGCAAGGCCGCGCGCCTGGCGAAGCACGGGATGACGACCCCGCTGAGCGCGTACAGGTGCGGAGAGCGCGACGCTTTGGACTTCGTCCTCGAAGACCTTTGCCAGACGTTCGGGTTGAAGATCGAGGAGGTGGCGTGATGGCGAAAGACGCACGTATGTCGTCGCATGGTCGCGCACGGGTGATTTCCGGCGAGGGCTGCGTGATTGCATGGTGGGAGGCTGGCGAGAACGAAGCCACGCCATGCATCAAGGCTAGCGCCGTTGATCATGGCGACGATCATTGGACGGTCCGCTGCTCGATTGACGGGGGCGATGGGCTCTACTCCGAAATGGAGCTGTGGGGTGGCTCGACGCGGAAGGCGAGAGCCATCTGTCGCGCCCTTGTAGCCTCGCTACGCGGTGTGCTTGGGCGCCATGTCCGCGAGCGCATCAACAAGGGGATGCTGCTCGCCGCGCCGCCACCCCAGGGCGGAAAGGAGGAGAAGTGATGAACAACGTAACAGTGTTCTCGCCGCTGTCGGGCACCGTGCCGCTCGAGTTTTGCTGGATGCCGCCGCCGCCCTCGCGCAAGGTGTCACAGAAGGAGCGCCGCAAGAAGGCCCGGTACCGCCGTTCGCAGCGGATCAAGCGGAGGACGAAGTGATGTGGTGCTCGATGTGCCCGTTCTCAGCCGACTGCGAGGATCCCGCCCAGCTCGGCGGCGGATGCGATTGCGACGGAGCCGACGACTTCGGCGTCGATCCGATCGTCGATGATGACGACGACGAGCCTTAAACCAACCACCGACTACCAACTAACCAACAAACCAACTAACCAACAAACAGGAGGAAAGACGATGCTGCCCGTCAACGAAATGAACCAGCTGTACCTTGCGCAGAATCCGGACGTCCGGCGCAAGCTCCGTGCCGCGCACCGCAAGGCGCATCCGGCGGTGATCGTGATGTCGATCAAGCCGAAGTACGCCAAGGCGATCTACGAGGGGCGCAAGAACTGGGAGTTCCGAAAGGCACCGCCGCCCATCTACAAGGAAATCTACATCTACGAGTCGGCGCCCGTCTCCAGAATCACCGGGCGAGTCATGTTCTGCGTCTCCGTCACCGGCATGTGGATCGACGTGTGGGAGATGGTCAAGACCAACAAGTGCTTCACGCGCAACCTCCCCGGCATCAGGTTTGACGAGCTGGAGGACTACGCGGGGAAGCACAACGTGACCGCCTTGCGCGTGTACAAGGCCGAAAGGTTCGAGCATGAGGTGACGTTCGGCGCGAAGCCGCCGCAGAACTGGGGGCGGTTCGCCGCGACCTACCGCGACTCACCAAAGAAGGAAGGAGAACCCCATGACTGACAACCCCTTCGACCTCTACACGCACACCGTGTGCGGCAGCGGCGGCGACATTCCCGGCTGGATGGCCCTGGCCATCTGCGCGCTGCCGTTCGTGCTGCTCGCCCTCGACGCCATCGGAGGCTGACATGACCTACGAGGACGCGCAGATCGAGATAGCGCTTCTTGAGAGCATTGAGCGCCAGGCGGAACGCACCGCTGCCGCGCTCCAGCGCGTGCTCGATCTCATGCGCGAGAGCATACGGCTCCGGAACCAGAAAATCTACAAGAAAGGAAAACGATCCAAATGAAGAAGATCACACTTGCCAGAAACGGGCAGACAGCGCCCCGCGACGTCGAGACATCGACCATGCACGCCGACGGCCTCGTCGTGGGCCAGGGCGTGATGCTCCGGATCAAGGGCGACTGCTGCCCCGGCATGAAGCCGACTCCATACAAGCTATACGTCGTGACCGCCATCAAGAAGACAGACCGCTTCGACGGCAAATGCAGCGACGTCACGTTCACCGTCGCCACCAAGGAGAAGAAAACCGCCGCCGTCGTGCCGGAGGTGGTGACGACGGATGCCACGTCTGGCGTGGCGCAGCAGCTCACCACGCAGTACCGCGCCGTGGTGGCCGCCACCGGGCAGATGCTGCGCGAGGCCGTGAAGTTCGGCGCGATGCTGATGGAGCTTGAGGCCATCGTCGGCAAGTCGCACGGCGGCGTCTACAGCGCGGGCGACGGAGTAAAGGGCTGGCTCGCGGAGAACTGCCCGGAGATTGTCTATCAAACCGCCATGGCTTATAAGTCACTCGCGGCGAAGAGCGCCGCGCTGATCGGCGGGCTTGGCCTTCAGACGATCGCGGCGCTGCAGGGCGGCGGGCACGTGACGAAGACGAACGGCGAGACGGTGGACGTGCCGGCGGAGATCATCGAGAAGCGCGACGCGCTCTTCGAGGCCGTCGACTCGCGGCGCAAGCTGGAGCAGGCGTACTTCGAGTTCATGCGCGACCAGGAGAGGCCGCCGCGCGGTAAGAAGGCCGCGAGCGCGCCCGTGCCGAAGCTGACGCAGCGGGACGAGGCGGCGGCGATCTGGACGCGCGTGATGGGCGTGATCGACAAGACGTCCGTCATGGACGCGGTGCCTCTTCTGCCGCAGAAGGCGGCGAAGGTGTGCTACGACCGGCTCGCGGAGCTGGCCAGGGCGATGAAGGCCCATCTGGAGGAGTTCTGACCGGCACGGCCGACGGAGGATGCGCGATGGAGAGGTACGTGGAGAGAGACTGGATACAGGAGCTCGAGGAGCGCAAGGTGATCACCTCTGCGGAGATGCAGTGGTTCGTCGGGCGCATGGGGGCGGCGACGGTGTTCAACGCGCCGGAGCTCGCCGGGGTGCTGGCGACGTCCGTCAACTCCATCTACGCGCTCGTGGACCGCGGCGCGATCGGCTACATCGACCGCGGCACGGGCCGCAAGCGGTACTGCGTGTTCCCCAGGGAGAGCGTCCTGAAGTTCCTGCAGGAGCGCTGCAACAGGATTTGAGAAAGGATTGAAGGGCAATGGACCAACTGGCGACATACGAGCAGCTTGCGGCGGTCTCCTCGATGGAGGCGCGCGTGGCGGCCGCCGACTGGAAGTCGTACATGATGGAGATCGAGGCGGCGCCGAAGAACCAGCGCGTGCGCGTGATGGAGCAGATGGCGTCGCGGGGCGTCGCGCCGTTCGGCACGATCCGGCGGAGGTTCTACGCCTACCAGCGCGCCGGCGCGGCGGCGCTCGTGGACCGGCGCAGGGTGCGGCAGCTCACGGCGGCGAATCCGTGGCTGGAGTGCTACATGCACTACGTCGAAAACGACCTCAACACCTCCATGGGAGGGTACCGCACGATGATGCGCGACTTCCGGCGCGGACGGGCGATGCTTGGCGCGATCGGCACTTGGCGCGACGTGTGGCGACGGGAGCGTCCGGACGAGCCCATGCCGGACGAGTGCCCGCTCGACTGGACGCCGCACGGCGCGACCTACGCCAACCTCCAGGCCGTCGCCAAGGCGAATCCCAACTACTACTTCAACGTCTTCGCGAACCGGCGCGGGCGCAAGGCGGCGGGGCGGTACCTGCTGCCGGTCCTCACCACGCGCGTGGGGCTGCCGGTGCTCGCGAAGGTGGAATACGACGACGTGTGGCACAACACGGACATCATGCTCGGCGCGAAGGTGTGCCAGCCTTTGGAGTTCGCCGGGTACGACGTGGCGAGCGGCTTTAAATGCTCCTCGATCCTGAAGCCGCGCTTCGAGCGCGCGGACGGGAGGCGCGACAACCTGAAGGAGCAGCAGTTCCGGTTCCTGTTCGCGTACGACCACATCGTGCGCGGGTTCCACAGGGGCGGCATCGAGGACGTGGTGGAGCACGGCACCACCGCGATCCGCCAGAACGTGGAGCGGCAGATACGCGCGATTCCCGGCATGGGCGAGCTCATCAAGATCAGCCGTTCCGGGATATTGAGCGAGCAGGTCCACGCGGGGCTGTTCATCGGGAACGGCGGCGGCAACTTCAAGATGAAGGCGCTCTGCGAAGGCGCGCACAACATCCTCCACAACCGCACGGCGGGGCTGGTCGGGAGCCGGGGGCGCGACGCGGAGCACCTTCACGAGAGCCAGGCGGCGCTCGTGAAGTACGAGGAGCGTCTGATGGCGGCGGCGGCGAGGCTGCCGGAGGAGTTCGCGCTGAAGCTGGAGGCGGGGCTGCTGACCTTCGACGAGTACCACGCGGCGTTCCGTCAGATCGAGGACGCGCTGATGCGGGATCCGGAGCACAAACTGGAGGGATGGGACGGGAAGGTCGTCCAGGAGTGGCGGCTGGCAGCGACGTCGAATGACTGGCGTCCGATGAGCGAGCTGGTTGACATGGCGAAGGAGGACCCGGACGGCGCGCGCGCGGTGGCCGTGGTGGTGGGGCGCGACCCGGCGCTGCGGCGTGTGAGGCCCATGAGCCGGTGGGAGGCGTACCAGGAGGGAATCCAGGGCGGCGAGATAATCCGCGTGGACGACTGGTATCTGCCGCACTTCATGGACATCGAGAAGGACGCGATCGAGGTGCGCGTGCGCGACAACGGCCTCATCGGGTTCCGGAACGAGTTGCTGTACGGGCGCGACGAGATGCTGTACCGGGCGGCCGTGAAGAACCGCGCGGGGTGGCAGCAGGCCATGAGCCCGGGCGCGAAGGCGCTTGCGCTCTACAACCCGATGATGCCGGAGAAGATCTGGCTGGTGGACGGCGGGGACGGGCACACGCTCGGCACGTGCGCGCTGTACAACCGCGCGCCGGCGTACGACCGCCACGCGATCGAGGTCAAGATGGGCGAGCAGGCGGCGGACCTCGCCGCGAAGGTGCTGCCGATACGAGGGCGGCACCAGGCGGAGGCGGAGGACCGCGCCGCGCGCATGGCGCACAATCTCGGCGTGATCAAGGAAGCCACACTTCGGGGAAGCGGCGCTCCAGCCGCTTCCGACCCCGGCTACTCCTTCGAGGAGCTGGCGGGGGCGAACGACGATTTCTCCCCGGCGGATGGTACGCCGTGTGGTAGCGGTTCCGCTGCCGCCGGGGAGGAAGCCTTTTCACTGGACGTGCTGGCTTCAGTTTAAAGAGTGTTTATATCGGATTTAGCGTTCCAAAACAAACCAACAGGAGGAAAAACGATG
>JAFXIL010000020.1 GCA_017563185.1 Kiritimatiellia bacterium
AGCGCGGATTTGGCATAATGGTTGTGCTGAATCTTTCTGCCGCGCAGATGTGGTTTTGCGAGTTCCATCAGGCCGCGCGGCCTGGCTCGCAGATGGCGCGGAAGAGGGGTTTTGCAACTACCTCATGACAATGAAGCACAGCAGGTTGGCGAATAAATTGGCCGCCGTGGCCTTCTTTGCGGCGGCGCTTGCGGCGCCCGCGGCAGACCGCATGATCGGCGAGAACTACGCACTTTCCGCAGACGAGACGGTCGATGGCGTGCTTACGGTCGCCGCAGGCGCGACGGTCGATCTCAACGGGCACAATCTCGCCGTGAAGGGCCTTGCCGGCGACGGTGCAATCACCGCCGGCCTTTCCGACCTCACATCGCCCGACCCGCAGACGAACCGCGTGACGTGGGTTGCGAAAGGCGTAGCGCAGGGGCCGCTGAATCCGAACGATTCCACGCCCCTGATAAACCTCTTCAACGACAACTACGTAGGCGGCGACAACACCAAGCGCGTGCTTGTGCAAAAAGCCTATCTGCCGCTTGCCGTGACGTACGACTTCGGTGCGGGATCCCCGAAGAGAGTCGATATGTACAAAGTCTATGTCGGTCCGCTGAGTTCCTACTACAAGCGCGGCCCGAAGGCGTGGACGTTCGAGGGGTCGAACGACAGGGAGACGTGGACAGCCCTCGATTCCAGGAACGACGAGACGTGGCCGAAGACGCAGGAGACGCGCTCATACACGTTTGAGAACGCCGCCGCCTACCGCTACTACCGCATGACGTTCACGGAGTCCAGCGATACGAGCACGGCCAACGGCGGTCCGTATCTTGAGTTCGTCCAGCTGGAATACTTCGACACCGCCTCGGTCCCGGAGTTTCCGCCGGAGCTGCGCGTCAACGTTTCGGATGGCGCCTCCGTGACCAACTCCACCGTCGCGATCGGCGGCAGCGTACGCCTTGTGAAGGAGGGCGCGGGCGAATTCGTCGCCGCCAGGGCGGTTCAGATGTACTCCGGCGGCACCTATGTGATGGCGGGAACGCTCAAGCCCTATTCGGCAACTCCGGTGGACTTGCTGCTCGGCCCGAACGGTTCGGACGTGTTTGTCGATTCCGGTGCGACCTTCGACATCAACGGCAACTCCCGCTGTTCGCTCTACCACTATCGGATGAACGGCGGAACGGCGCTGAATTCAGGCGCGGCGCTCGGCGGCACTCTCGCACAGCTTGGCGACATGACGCTCACGGCGGATTCGTACCTCGATTCCACGCGCTCTCTTGGATTCCAGAAGGCCCTCTCGGCGCCGCTGACGATCAACCTCGGCGGAAAGGTCCTGCAGGCGGCGGTGGGCCAGGAAACACGCTTCACCAACGCAGACATAACGAACGGGACGCTGCGCCTGGTGCGCGGCACGGGTGCCAACACCGTCTATTTCACCACGGCCGCCTCGCGCGCCCCCACTGCGACTCTCGACATGGATTCGCACGTGGGCATCTACTACGACCTGCCCGTGAGCAACCTCCTGCTCCGCGCCGGGTTCACCGCGCATTCCAGCGCGGGCGCGTCGGGCGAATACAAGGTCTCCGGCACGTTCAGGACGGAGACGACGAACTTCCCGCTCGTCATGATGCTGGACGGCTCGACGGTCGATCTGAAGTCGTGGAGCGGCACGTTCAATTCCAACAGCACGAACACGAACCCGAACAGAAACAGGCTGATGTTCGCCGATGGCGCGACGGTGACGATAGACCTCGCCGGACGCTCCCCGGAGGTGGGCGAGCGCATCATCGCGTGGGACGAGATGCCGAACAACGTCACGTTCCTGTTCGACGCCGCTACGGCGGCCGGCGGCGTTGCGCCGGTCGTCGCGGACGGCGGGCTTCTCTACGGCTATGTCGCCGACGCGGTGGAGCAGGCGTGGTGGACCGGCGCGGCGGGCGACGGCGATACGGCGAATCCGGCGAACTGGCTCTGCAAGAACGCCGTCGGCGGCACGGTGGAGGGCGCCACGCCTTCCTCCGCCACGCACATCTATCTGGAGGGAACGCTCAACGCGCTCATGGTTCCAGCCGGCCTTGCCCATCGCGTCTGCACGATCGCGAACGCGACGCTCGCGGGCGACTGCGACCTCCGCGCATTCGGCGCGAACGTCATGGCGGCGCCGAACTCGACGATAGACCTGAACGGACATCGCCTATACCTCCCCGCCGGCGCGCTTGCCGGAACCTGCACCGTGAAGGACGCCGAGATCGCCCACGAGATGGACCTCACCGCGGCGGACGCCTCGCGCGTGACGTCCTCTGCGTTCAACAACGGCAACACGCCGGCGAGCAATCTCTTCAACAACAACTACGTGCACGGCGACAACACGAAGCGCGTGCTCGTTCCGAAGGCGGACTGGCCGCTCGTCGTAACGTACGACTTCGGCGAAGGCAAGGTGGTGGATGCGTACAGGATGTGGGCCGGCCCCCAGAGCGAAATCAAACGCATGCCAAAGCGCTGGAAGTTCGAGGGATCGGACGACGGCGAGAGCTGGACGCTTCTGGACAAGCGCTGCAGCGAGTTCCTGTGGCCGTCCACGAACGCCCACCGCACGTATTCGTTCTCCAACACTACGGCGTACCGCCGCTACCGCATCACCCTGGAGGAGAATTGCGGCGGCGCCGACATCTACGGCACATATCTCGAGCTCGTGCAGCTCGAGTACTTCAATCTGAAGCCCGCGCAGGGCGAGCTGCATCTGGAGGCGGCCGAGGGCGAAAGCGTGGATCTTGCAGGGCTTGCGCTTGCCGGCAACATGCGTCTCTTCCTCGAGGGCAAGGATGGAAATGGCAACATCAAGCTCACCAGGGCGGGGCAGACGTACGTGGGCGGCACCGAGGTGGAGGCAGGCCTCGTCACCGTCGGCTCCGGAGTCGGCGCGGTGCGCGACGCGGACATTCTGGGCGAGAAGGGAAGCGAAGTTGTGGTGCGCGGCGACAATTCCGGCGATTCCAGCGCCACGAGCGGCACCGTGGATTTCGGCGGCCGGATAGGATACACCGGCTACAAGTACGTGCTCGACGGCGGCATGATCGTCAACAGCGGCGACGACGTTGTGGCTGAGCTCCGGCTCGAATCCGATTCGTACATGAAGACGGCCGAGGTGGTGCCTTCAAGCCAGCCCTACGGGATATGCAGCTCCAACCACATGGCCTACGCCGACCTCGGCGGGCACGAACTTTCGGTGAGGGTTGCGGGCGGAAAATGGTTCGCCCTCCAGAACGCGACGCTCGAGAACGGCATCCTGAACATAGTAAAGGGCGGATGGTTCGCGATTGTCGACGACGCGGTTGCCACGAACGGCGTGTCGTTCAAGGTCGCGTGTGCCCAGAGCATATCCGGGGCGTACTCCGTTGCGGACTACATCCAGTCTGCCGTTAGCGCCAGCTACAATCTCGGCAATGGCGAGATAGACGTTTACGGGAGGTTTCAGCCAAGTCAGAACGGCCTCTTCCACGGCACGGTGCTGCACGACGGCGCGACGATCGACCTGGGGGCGCTCTCGGCGCCGCTGAACGTCGTCGCCGCGTGGAGCGCCGGCGCGACCGGCGCGAAGACGCTGAAGTTCGAGCGGGGGGCGAAGATCGGCGTGAATATCGGCGACCGCAATGTGCCGAAGGACGTGCCGGTGATTTCGTGGAACGAGGCCACGCGGCCGGATGCGACGGTGAAGTTCGTTCAGCGCGAAGGGCGGCAGAACGTCAGGTTTGTCGCGAAGGAAGACGGCCTATACGTGGAATCGTCCGGCCTCGTGATTTTCGTGAGATAGCAGTTGCATGTCCAGGTCTGAAAGGCCTAGAACCCAAAGGAGAGCTGAAATGAGAAGATTGGCGGCGGCCGCATGTGTGCTTGCGGCATTGGCAGTGCAGGCGGAGGAGGCATATGACGTAGTGGTGTACGGCTCCACTCCTGCTGCGCTGACGGCGGCGATCGAGGCTGGGCGGCACGGGCGCTCGGCCGTGATAGTGTGCCCGGAGACGCGGATAGGCGGGCTCACCACGGGCGGGCTCGGGGAGACCGACATCGGCAACAAGGCCGCGTTTGGCGGGCTTGCGCTGGAGTTCTACAAGGATGTGGCGAGATACTACTCGAATCCTGACAACCTGGTGGTGCAGTTTCCTGACGAGCGTAGGCGCAAGGCCATTGCCGCCGGCATACGCAGGGCCGAATCCAAGTGGACGTTCGAGCCTTCCGTCGCGCTGTCGATACTCGAAGGCTGGGAGAAGAGGCACGGGCTCGACATCCGGCGCGGCGAATGGCTTGACCGCGAGAGGGGTGTGGAGAAAAAGGACGGGCGCATCGTCTCCATACGGACTCTCTCTGGCAGGGTGTATCGAGGAAAGGTGTTCGTGGACGCCACCTACGAGGGCGACCTCATGGCCGCCGCCGGGGTCTCGTACCACGTGGGGCGCGAGGCGAACTCGGTTTACGGCGAAACGCTCAACGGCAACGAGCCGGGGTACGCCAAGTTCCACCAGCTGAACAAGGGAATCGATCCCTACGTCGTGCCCGGAGACCCGAAGAGCGGTCTGCTGCCGGGCGTCGAACCGCACGACCCGTCCTTCAAGCCCGGCGACGGCGACAGGCGCGTGCAGGCGTACTGCCTGCGCATGTGCCTCACCGACAATCCGGCCAACCGCATCCCGTTCGCGAAGCCGGAGGGCTACGACGAGAGGGACTACGAGCTGCTCTTCCGCCATCTCGCGATAGGGCCTCTCGATCGCAACGGGATGCCGTGGATCAACTCGCGGATGCCGAACCGCAAGACGGACACCAACAACCGCACCGGATTCTCCACCGACTTCATCGGCCAGAGCTGGAAGTGGCCGGAGGCGTCGTACGCCGAACGCGAGAAGATACTCGCCGCGCACCTCAAGTACCAGAAGGGGCTCATGTGGACTCTCGCGAACCATCCGCGCGTTCCCGAGAAGATACGCAAGGAGGTCTCGCGCTGGGGCACGTGCAGGGACGAGTTCAAGGACGGCTTCGGCGACGGCTGGCAGAGGCAGCTCTACGTGCGCGAAGCGCGGCGCATGGTCGGGGAGTACGTGATGACCGAGGCGAACTGCAGAGGCAGGGTTGTTGCCCCGCGTCCCGTCGCCATGGGCGCATACACTATGGATTCGCACCACGTGCGCCGCTATGTGACCGCAGAAGGCCATGTGCGCAACGAGGGCGACGTGGAAGTGGGCGCGGACGAGAAAGGCAGGCGCTTCCCCCCCTATCCGATCGACTACGGGGCAATCGTGCCGAAACGGGCCGAGTGCTTGAATCTCTTCGTGCCGGTCTGCCTTTCAGCGTCGCACATCGCATTCGGGTCGATACGCATGGAGCCGGTGTTCTTCGCGCTCGGCCAGGCGGCGGGAGCGGCGGCGTCCATCGCCGCCGCAGACGGTGTAGCCGTCCAGGACGTGCCCTACGGGAAGCTGAGGCGCGATCTTGCCGCGGCCGGCCAGGTGCTGCGCCTGCCCTGATCCTCTCCCATTCTCCGCCCGGCGAAAGTTGCAATCTGCGGGTGGATAGTGTATACTTGAGGAACCAAGTGCGTAAAGCAGCGAAAGGTGGTAGAAGCATGAACAGAAGAGAGTTCCTCGTAGGAGCGGTGGCGAGCGGTGCGGCGGTTGCCGCGGCTGCGGCGCCGAAGAACGGCAAGCCCGCGGAGGCCAAGCCTACAGCGGCCAAGCCGGCGACGCCGGAGCCAGCCGGCAAGCTCATAGTCTCGGCGCCGGTTCTGCAGAACGCCGCGGAGACTTCGATCGGAGTGGTGTTCGCGGTGTCGGCTGACGCAAGCGGCTGGGTGGAGTATTCGAAGTCGCCGGACATGAAGGGCGCCCGGCGCGCCTATTCCGGCGGCCACGGCCTCATGGAGGTGGATTCCAAGGTGGCGCGCGTGCGCATCAGGGGGCTTGAGCCGGCCACCAAGTACTACTACCGCATCGGTGCGGACCGCATCAGCTTCAAGGGCGGATACGCGATGACGAATCTCGGCCCCGAGACCGATCCGAAGGTGCATTCGTTCACCACGCTCGGCGCCGCCGCCTGCGGATCGTTCTGCGTCATCAACGACACGCACGACCGCAAGCCCATCCTCGACATGGTGCTCACGAAGCTCAAGGAGCTGAAACCCTCGGCCGTGGTGTGGAACGGCGACGCCTCCAACACGTCCGAGACGATCGAGACGGCCATGGGCATCTTCGTGCACCCGCATCCGGCCCACGCCGAATACGCCTCCGACACGCCGTATATGTTCATAAACGGCAACCACGACTTTCGCGGGCGCTTCAACCGCAGCCTCGAGACTCTGATGATGTTCCGCGAGTTCACCGAGCGCAGGCCGGAGTACGCGGAGCTGGGACGCAACTTCGTGCAGCGGCTCGGCGACATCGCGCTCATAGGCCTCGACACGGGCGAGGACAAGCTCGACACGAACAGGCATTTCGCGGGACTGTTCCGCATGAAGGAGTACCGCGAGCTGCAGACGAGGTGGCTTGCAGAGGCGATTGAGACGCCTGCCGTGAAGACGGCGAAGTTCAAGGTGGCATTCTGCCACATTCCGCTTGAAGACTCGCGTCCCGGCCAGAACCCAGGCGACCTCGCGCCCGACGACGAGGCGCCCGGATACAAGAACAACTGGGCGTCGTGGCAGCGCACGTGCGCGGGGCTGTGGGGGCCGCTCTTCGAGAAGGCAGGTGTGCAGCTTCTGATCTGCGCCCATCAGCACTACGTGCGCTTCTCTCCGCCCGTGCCTGGGCGCTCATGGGCGCAGCTCGTGGGCGGCGGGTGCGACGTTGTGCCCGGAAACGACAGGTACTACCCGTCCGTGATCCAGGGTAGAGTGACGGACGGCAAGCTCGTGGTCACCGTGCACAACGCGTCGAACGGAAAGATCACCTTCGAAAAGGCGTTTTCGTGAAGTCCGCCAACCGCTACCTCCTCTGGCTCAACTGGCCAGAGGGCGCGTTCAGGCTGAACGCGCGCAGCCTCGCCGTGTTCAAGGGCCTTGTGCGCGGCGAGGTGAAGGTGGTGAGGAGCGAACGCGCCTTTCTGCGCGCGCTCCCCGAGGCGACGCACGCGGTGGTGTGGGAGTTCCGCAGGGAATGGTTTGCGCGCGCGCCGCGTCTGCGCGTTCTCGCGACTCCCGGCGCTGGGCGCGAACTGCTGCCGAAGGACGGCGAACTGCCGCCTGGCGTGGTGCGCGTGAACGGCACTTTCCACGGCGCCATCATGGGCGAGACGGTGGTGGCGTGTATCTTCGCCCACGCGCGCGGGCTCTACGCCGCCGCCGGGTTCCAGAGAAGGGGAGTGCTCTGGCCGCGCGTGGAGATGACGCCGTTCTGCTCGCTCGTCGCGGGCACGAAGGCGGTGATCCTGGGCTACGGACACGTGGGGCGCGCGATAGGCGCGAAGCTCGAGGCCCTTGGCGTGGAAGTGAAGGGAATCGCGCGGCGCAACATAGGCGAACTCGGGGAGTCCCTTCGCGAGGCCGACTGGCTTGTGATGGCGCTCCCCGGCGACACGGGAACGGACGACTTGATCGACGCCGCCATGCTAAGACGCATGAAGCGCACCGCCGTGATCGTGAACGTGGGGCGCGGCAACGCCATCGACGAGAAGGCGCTCGCCTCGGTCTTGAAGTCAAGGCGCATCGCCGGGGCGTATCTGGACGTGTTCAAGAGAGAGCCTCTTGATTCGTCGTCGCCTCTCGCCGAGAATCTGCCGGGGCTTGTGCGCCTGCCGCACGCGTCGGCGTTTGCGCCCGAGTATCTGCCGATGTTCTTCCGCGAGATGGCGGCGGCGGGATGGTTGAAGTGAGGCCGGAATGCAAGATAGATACGATGTGACAGGCGTCGAGGGCACATGGGAGGTGGCCCGGCAGTTCGCCGAGGAGCTGAAGCCAGGCGACGTGGTGTGCCTTGAGGGCGACCTCGGCGCGGGCAAGACCACGTTCACGCAGGGCCTCGTCGCCGCGCTTGGCGCAAAGCGCGCCGTGACGAGCCCGACGTTCTGCATTGTGGTGGAGCATCCCACGGAGCGGATGCTGCTGGTGCATATGGATCTGTATCGTCTCCACGACGAGGACGACGTGCTGACGATAGGCTGGGAGGAGTACCTCGCCCGCGGCGCCACCTTGCTCGTGGAATGGCCCGACCGCGCCGGCGACCTGATACCCCCGAACGCCTGGCATGTAAAGTTCACGCTTGGCGAGACGGAAGACGCACGCGTAATCAGCCTCGCCAGAAAATGACGCCCGGACGTCACCGGATAAGTATCATGAAGGCGTCGCAAATCTCCGCTTCAAGGAAATCTACTCCCCTGAATGCCGATTTATAATTTACCATTTTTTTCTTGTGCGCGGTCAAGTGTCACGAAAATGATTGCCTTTCGCACGCAAGCGGGATGAAGCTGCGAGCCTGCACACGCCAGCCCTGCCACCACGGCATCTACTTCTGGTGGCGCGTCTCGTACATGCGGCTTCCCGCCTCGCGGAGCGCTTTTACCATTTCGGGGTACGGCGTGTCGCAGATGTCTGTGAGTCCCACGGTCAGGTACTCGCCGTCGAAACGGCCAGACGACGCTTCGTCCGAAAACTGGTGCCAGTGGCATCCGACGACCTGCGGCATCGTGAGCGCGTCGCGCACGTACCTCTTCGCCATCTCCGCGCGCTCAGCCGTGTTCTTCGCGGAACGCACGCCCGTGCCGAAGTTCCCCCTGTCGTTCGCGCCGAAGTGGAACTCCGGGATGAGGAGCGGACGGTCGATCCCCTCGTACCGCTTCAACAGGCGCGGCGACTCGCAGTACCAGTTCTGGCTCACGACGTCCGCGTGCCGGGCGCACGCCTCGCGCGTCCTGCGCCGCGAACTGCTGAATCTGCACCCGAGATACAGCAGCTGTGGATCGAACTCCTTCACCGCAGCCCGCGTACGCCTGAAATACTCATCCTCGACCAGCCCCGTGAACGCCTCCAGGTCGCCGCCGGCCTTCGGCCCCGGCAGGAAGACGGTGTGCAGGAAATCGTCCCAGTCGGCGTACTTCGCGCCCCACGCCGCGTTGAGCGCGGCGATGTCCGCGTACTTGCCGCGCAGGAAGTCCGCAAACGCCCTCTTGGCGGGCTGGTCGGCGGGCGACTGGAGCGTCCATTCCGCGAGCCGCCTTGGCGAACTGCCCCAGTTGATCTCGTTGTCGACGAAGAATCCGATGCACCAAGGGTCCTTCGCCTGCGCCCGCCGCTTCTCCAGCTCCGCGAGAATGCCGGCGCGGAACGTAGGGTCCCACGGGTCGGGGAACTTGAACCATTCGCCGTAGCTGGCGGCGATCGGACGCGACTTGCGCTCGATGCGTTCGACGTACGGCGTGCGGTCCATGAGGCAGATGGGGATGTCGCTCGACGAGGAGAGCGTGTTCATGCACCAGCTCCTCATGCGGCGGTGGACGACGTCCGAGAACTTCGCGTAGTAGCCCGCCCCGCCGTACTTGCGGTAGAGGTTGGCGGAGGAGAAGTCGTAGATGCGCGTCTCGTTCCGCGCCTCGTAGTACGGCATCAGCAGTTCGTCGCGCGTCGTCCAGAACTTCGAGAACGGCGTGGCGGCGGGAGCGTCCGGCGGTGGCGGGAGCTCGGTGAAGAGCGGATCGCGGTCGGCGATGGGGATGCCCCTGTGCGGCTTGCCGGGGTCGCCGTTCAGGGGCGTCATGCCGCACGAGGCCGAGGCGCGCATCACGCCGAACGACCAGAACAGACGGCCCTCGGGATCGACGAACCACCACTTGCCGTTCACTTTCTCGGTGCGGAAGCGTCCCGTCGCCTTGAGCTGCGGCCCGGCGGCCCAGCCGCCGTACTTGTCCCAGTCCGCCGGGCCGGGGTGCGCCGCGAGATCCTTCGCCTCCTCTTCGGCGACGCGCTTCAGGTCGGCGTCGCTCTTCGTCTTGCCCGGCCAGTCGCGGTACTTGAACTGCCCGTACTTGTCGAAGCACGGAAGGAACTCCTCCGTCTTCATCGCCATCCACGGCTCCGTGCCGTCCGGCGGCAGGCCCTTCATCCTGTTTCCGGGTTGTCCGGGACGGTAGATCGAGTCGATGATCGCGTACGGCGGGGTGTTCTTCCAGTCGTATGCGAGCGGCACGGCGCTACGCGAGGCGATCATGACGGGCGAATCCCACATCGGAACCGTAAGTAGGAGGCGGTCCTTCTCTCGGCGAATGTCCTTCTCCGGAATCTCGAACACGCGGCCGGTGATCATCTCCACCCACACGGGGCGGGAGATAGTGCCGGGCTTCAGCCACACGGTGACGCGGTCGAAGCCGAGAGCATCCGACGGGCGGGCGTCCGAGAACCAAAAGAACCTCACCTGGCTGCCGTAGCGGGTGAAGCGCGCCGCCGACATCCTGCGCTTTGACGTGTCGCGCGGGTCGAAGCGCTGCACCATCTCGAACCAGATGTCGTCAGCCGCCGACACGGGATGCGCCTCGTCCGTGAGGAAGCAGAACACGTTGCGGAGCGCATGGTAGGACGGGCGCCGATAGACCGTCCGCCTGAGGCCGTTGCACCGCACGAGCCCGAAGCTCTGAAGCATCGTTCCGTAGTTGTTGTCCACCAGCGAGAAGTACCCCGAAGGAATCGCGTGCGCCGCGTCGTTCACCGCGCGTCGCAGAAGCCACTTCGCCTGCGAGTACTCCGTCCATTCGACGTTCGGCATCGCATGAGCGTACTCCAGCTGCGCCGGGCAGCCCGCTTCGCCCTGCATCACGTCGAACGCGCCGCTGTAGCTCTTCACGAGCTTGCGCAGCGGCTCGGCGATCCGCTGGTAAACCACGTCGGGATTGCGACTGTAGGGATGGTAGATGAAGCGCGAGCCAAGGTCGAGCGCGTTCTCCTTCTTGAGCCGCTCGAGCACGCACTTGTAGTCTTTCGGAAAGTTCACCGCCGTGCAGTAGATCTTCGCGGCCGGCTGTACGGCGCGTATCGCCCGCGCGGTGCGGTAGAAAAGTTCCGCGTAGTCCGCCCCCTGCCCGAACGGCTCGTTCCACACCTCCCATTCATCGACAACGTCCTTGTAGCGGCGGACGCACGCTTCCACGTACCTGAGCCACGCCGCGAACGCCTCCGGGTTGCGCGTCACCTCGCGCACCTTCATGCCGAGGCGGAAGTCGCTTCCGTAGATCGGGTTGCCGTAGGAGAGGCATATCCACGGCTTCACGCCGAGGGCCGCCATTTCGCGCACGGGCCGGTCGAGCCACGCGAAGTCGTAGACGCCTTTCTGCTTCTCCGTCTTCGCCCAGCCGGAGAAGAGCCGCCCGTGCTTCGCGCCGAGCGGACCGATGTGGGGCTTCATCGCGTCCCAGTCCGCATAGTCGCGGTCAAGCGTCTCGCAGCCGATGGACCACGGCGACGACTTCAGGTCCTTCGCGTCGCACACGGCAAGGCGACCGATTTCCTTCAAGCCCGGATCGAGCTTGTTCAGCCGCTCCCACGTCACGCTCTTCCCCGTGGGCGGCGGCGTCTCCGGCCACTTCTCCACACCATCCGCGGCTATTGCGGCAACCATTGCCGCTGCAATGGCTACAGGAAACATCATGAACGCATTTTTCATTTGGGCAATTGCAAGAACCCTCTTTCGCGCCATCTGCGAGCCAGGCCGCGCGGCCTGACGGAACTCGCAGAACCACATCTGCACGGCTGAAGGATTCGCGAGAATTCATTATGCCAAATCTTCGCCTTCGGCGCAAGGGGAAAACGCATTTTTCAGGGGTGCCGCGATTTTCGTGCCTCAAAAATTGGGGTATCTCCAGCTCAATCGTTTTCCGAAAGGTCGAAAAGGCGCGTGTCGGGCGAGGAGAAGGTACAGGTGAAACTATCGGCGTTTTCCGCGACGACCTTGTCCGCGAGCAGATCCGTAATGCGCGCGTACCTGCGCGGCAGCGACACCTTGATCTCCCCGCCGTCCTTCGTGTGTACGGCGACGAAGCGCTCGTTGGCGAACACCACGCACGGCTTAGACGCCCACACGTGCGCTCCGGACGCCGCTATGATCTCGCGCAGTTTCGCCGGCGTGTAGAGCTTGTAGTCGCGCGCATAGACGCTCGTCCAGCCGCCGTCCATCTTCGTGGTGCTCACGCCCGGCGTCGTGTACGGCACGCCCGCGTAATCCTTCACACGCCTGACGTCGAGACTTTGCCCGTCCGATATCCCGGGCGCGTAGCACCATACGACCGTGCGCCCGCCGCCGAGGATCTTCTTTTCGATCAGCTCCTTCTTCTCCGGCGTGACGTTAATCGCGGCGGGATAGACCACGACCCTGGTTTTTGAGATGTCGCGCGTCTTGAGGTCGGAGAGGGTGCAGACGTCGAACGGGAAGCCGGTCTTGGAAAGTGCGTTGCGGAAGTACTCGCCAAACGCGCGTTCCTTCGGGTCTTTCTCGTTGACGTGGTAGAGGCTTTCAGGGTCGGCCACGAGCAGAACCTCGTCCGCGGGATGCGGAAATGCGTTGCCGTATCGGCGCGTTATCTCGGCGAGCTTCGCAATGCGGGCGCGCAGAGCAGGATCGTCGTAGAAGCCGTTTTTCCCGCCCCACATGTCGAACCAGTAGTAGGAGCAGCCGTTCGCGGTCGCGAAGGCGGCCTCGCGCGTGTTGCCGGCAACGTCCTCCTCGAAGGTCTTCCACGTGCCGGGCTTCCAGAACTTCTGCGAATGCGGCCCCACGTCAATCTCGTGCATGAGGCGCTTGCCGTAGTGGCGGGCGGTGGAGTGGACGAGCTGGCTGCCGGTGCCGCCGCCCATCCGGCGGCCGGAATAGTTGGCCGGGGCGATGAAGAAGTCGATGTCGGGCGAAGCATAGACGCGCTCGTAGTCAAGATGGCCGAAGGACACCTGACCCTTGGCGCTCGTGTAGTAGTAGCCGTAGAAAACGCCGATGTTCTTCCGCGCCGGTATCGCCTTGCGCGCGGCGGAGGCGAACGAGAGGATGGCGTCGGCAATCACGGAGTTGTGAAAGCGCCAGTAGTCGATTTTCTGCCGCTCCTTGGCCGGATCATAGACGAGGTTCTCGAACGCGGCCGTCCTGAGCGTTGCGAGATTCGGGACAGTCGGGCCGTAGTGGAGATTCCGCTCCTTGCACCATCTGGCCCATGCCGCGTTCTTGACGTTGCCCGTGCGCCCCTTGTCCCATTCGTACCATTCGCTCGTGCATCCGCCGGAAAGGACGTATGCGCGGATATGCGCGCCCCACTTCTTCTCGGCGTATGCGATGAAGTCAAGCATCCACTCCTTCGTGGCCTTGATCCATCCCGGATTGCTCGCGGCGTGGGATATCTCCGTGAAGGAGTCTATCGAAAACCTGCGTATCGCCCAGTATGGCGTGTTGAGGTCGATCATGCAGATGAACTCGGCGTTCGGGCTCGCCTTGAGGAAGTCCTCGACCTGCGCGTCGAGCGCCGCCCAGTCGTACTGCTTGATCCCCTTCCAAATGAGCGGATAGTCGCAGTACGGCATCCCGTACGCATTGATGGTGTTCGCCGCGAAAAAGGTGCGCAACGGTATCCCCATGTCCGCAAAATCCTT
Source organism: Kiritimatiellia bacterium (assembly GCA_017563185.1). Lineage (GTDB taxonomy): Bacteria > Verrucomicrobiota > Kiritimatiellia > RFP12 > UBA1067 > RUG572. The sequence goes on from JAFXIL010000020.1 coordinate 13,583, forward strand.
CGTGCGCTCGAATTGCTGGCGGAAACTCCTGTAGCCGATGTACTGCGGACGCGCATCGGAGGCCTTTGCGCCGGCTGTGGCGGCTTCAGCTGCCGCCATGCCATACGCGGCGGCCGCAACGGCAAGAAGAGCCGTCACTTCACGTTTTATCGTTTGCATGTTTTCACCTCACAATGATCGTTGTTCCGGGCCGGACGATGTAGATGCGCCTGCAGTCGGCGGACATTCTCATGCAAGCCCCGCTGCCGGCGGCAAGTGTTGGCATCCCGGAAAACACGCCGTCCGTCTCGGCGAAAATGAACGGCTCCGCAGATTTCTCGGTGAGACTCACGGACACGTCCGCCTTGAACGTCACCGTACCGCCACCAGTCACCGAAATCTTGCCGCCGGGCGTGACATTGAACACGCAGTTCGTGATGCCGAGGTTAAATCCTGCCGTCTCAAGCGCGAGTCCGCCCGCCTTCAGCTCGACGTTGGCAAGGCCCTTGAGCACGTCGTCTGCCTTGCGCGCGCACAGAGTTCCACCGTCGAACTGCGCGAGCACAGCGGTTCCATTGTATTTCTTGACGTGGTTCGCGATGATCTTGCCTCCGTCGTGAAGCTTGAGCGTGCCCCTGCCACTACTCTCGAAGCCAAGGTTCAAGTTACCCCTGATCGTCATCACCGCCGTCCCGCTCACGTCCAGAAGCCCCGTGCCTTTGTTGCCCACGAGGAACCCCTCGGTTGCGGTCTCGAACGTGCCGCCGGTCATGATGTATGTGCCCGAAACGTTTGCGTTGTTCCCAAGGTACGGAATGCTGTTGGAAGGCAACGTCACAGCGCCGCCGCTCTGCACAAAGGACCCTGCGCCGCCCCCGCCAACTATGAAATGCTTCCCCCTCCCCGTCAGATTGAGCTGCCCGCCCGACATGACGTAGTCGCCTGGGTTTGAATGGCCTATGGTCACCGTGCTGGCCACGGTCACGGTTCCGCCGGTCTGCGTGACTTTTGCGTAGTATCCTTTCCCGCCGCTCTGCGCGGATACGCGCATGTCTGCCTTGAGGTTCAGCCGTCCGTTTCCGCCTATCTCCAAATACGCCTTCGACTCCTGGGTCGACTCGAACGGACCTTTCGACGCGAGAGTAAGTATGTTCACGTTGACTACGCCGTCGCCGTCGATCTTCAAAAGTCCCCTTGCGCCGCATATCCCGACGAACGCCGCGTTGTTCAAGGCGTTCAGCGTGCCGTTCGTAATCATGTACGTTCCGGTGTTTCCTGTCAGCCGCCCTACGCGGAGGCCGTCGGATCCCGTGACGGTCATCACGCCGTTGGTTTGAAGGACGAATCCTTCCGTGGCGACGGAGGGAACGGCTGAGCTGGTGTCTCCAAGCACGAGAAACGCATACGAAGTCTCGCCCCCCGGCACGGTCGCCGGCGCCAGCTCCGAGTTGCCCTTCACGATTGCCGTATCGCTGATGCCAGGAGCGGTCCCGCCCCAGTTTGCCGCCTCGTCCATGCCAAGGGTCTCGCCGCCACCAGTCCAATAGCGGTCAGCCGCCGATGACGGCAACGACGCAGCTCCAAGGCACATCCACATGACTACAGAAACGCCCCAGCCCGATTTTTCCCTTTTAGCGAACATCAGCATATCCTCCTTTGCGTATTCATTGAGAGGTAATTGCAAAACCCCTCTTCCGCGCCATTCACGAGCCAGGCCGCGCGGCCTGACGGAACTCGCAGAACCACATCTGCACGGCTGAAGGATTCGCGAAAATTCATTATGCCAAATCTTCGCCTTCGGCGCAAGGGGGAAAACGCATTTTGTCGCTTTTGCGCTTGCGCCGCGCAAGGGGATGTGCTATCATTGTGCCAAAGATGGCGGCGAGGTGGCGTTGACTGGGCGGTCGATGCGCGAAACCGAGTCAGGGCGTGGCGGCGTATGCAAGCATATAGCCCCACCATATTTAGAAGGGCCAGCAAGATGGGAATGACGAGAAGAGATTTCATGCGCGGCGCGTTGACGGCGGGCGCGTATGGTGTGGCCGGACGCGACTTTGGCTTTGCCGCTGCGGCGGACGCCGCGGCCCTGCCGCTCCCTACGCCGACGCACCTGAAGTGGGCGGACATGGAGCTCGGGATGTTCTACCACTACGACATTCCGATCTTTGGCAGCGGACGCGCCCCGAACCCAAAGTGCTACAACCCGGAGAAGCTCGACACCGACCAGTGGATGGAGGCCGCGAAGGCGTACGGCGCGAAGTACGTCGTCCTCACGGCGAAGCACGGCGCGGGGTTCATGCAGTGGCAGAGCGACATCTACCCGTATGGCGTCAAGCAGTCCCCCTGGCGCGGCGGCAAGGGCGACCTCGTGCGCGACTTCGTGACGAGCGCGCGGAAGTACGGAATGCTCCCCGGCCTCTATGTGGCGATGCACTACAACTGGTTCCTCGGCGTGCGCAAGAGCAACGGACGGGTCTCGTCCAAGGGCTACTACGGCTACGGCGAGGAGGCGCAGAGGAAATACGCCGCGAGCTGCGAGGCGGTGCTGAACGAGCTTCTCACGAATTACGGGGACCTTTTCGAGATCTGGTTCGACGGCGGCGTCCTGTCGCCGGAGGAGGGCGGGCCCCGGGCGCTCGAGATCATCGAGCGCCTTCAGCCGAACGCGATCCTCTTCCAGGGGCCGAAGCAGGCGAAGAACATCATCCGCTGGGTCGGCAACGAGCGCGGCGTCGCGCCCTATCCGTGCTGGGCGACGGGCAGAGACGTCACGCAGTCCGACGGCGTCAAGGAGTCGAAGGGCGAGAAGTACGCCGGCACGCCGGAGGGGAAGAAGTGGATGCCGGGCGAATGCGACGTGCCGCTCGGCCCCTGCAAGTGGCTCTGCACGAGCAAGGGCCGTTACTGGACGATGGACGAGCTCGTGAACATGTACGACTGCTCCGTCGGGCGCAACTGCAACCTCATCCTCAACGCCGCGCCGCTGCAGAGCGGGCTGGTCGCCGACGAGGAGATGAAGATCTACGCCGAGTTCGGGCGGCGCATCAGGGCGCGCTACTCGAACATGCTCGCGAAGACGGAGGGGAAGGGCGAGCGCATCGACCTCGAAATCCCGAAAGGCGGCGGACCTGTCAACCAGGTCGTGCTGATGGAGCGCATCGAACACGGCGAGCGGATCCGCAAGTTCGACATCGAGGCTTTGTCCGGCGGGCAGTGGAAGAAGGTTTACGCCGGCTCCTGCGTCGGGCACAAGCACATCGTCCGCTTCGACAAGATTGCGGCGGAGCGTCTGCGGCTTTCCGTCACGGCATCCGCCGCGACGCCGGAGATCCGCGATTTTTCGGCCTACTGCAACTGAAAGGAGAGGCAGTTGCAAAACCTTCTTTGAGGGTCGTGTGGAACATGTAGATCATGTAGATTTGGATGCGGGGATGTTCCAGATGGCACACGGCGTGGCCTGACGAGGAGAAAACATGGACGAGAAGTGCGAAAACGGCGGCAGA
>JAFXIL010000132.1 GCA_017563185.1 Kiritimatiellia bacterium
GGCGATGGACATCTTCGGGAAGGTCGCGGCGGGCGCGATGGCGGTGGAGCCGGCGGACGACGCCGGGGACGCCACGTCCGCCACGCTGCCGGCCTTCGTCCCCGCCCGCCCCGAACGGAGGCTCGACTAGCCATGCTCCGCATCACCCTCGCCATACGCGACGCCGAAAAGCTCCTCCCGCCCGACCGAGAACTGGCCGATGCGGCGGGGCGCGGCGTCTCCACGTTGGTGAAGCGGCATCTCATACGGCGCGACTCGTCGGCGGCGCCGGAAGGCGAAATGCCGAAGTCCGGCTACTACGGCCAGGCGGCGAACTCCGTCACGACGGAGATCAACGGCAACGTCGCCGTCATCTCAATACCGAAGGAGGGCATGGCCCTCCACTACTACGGCGGCATCGTCTATCCGGGCGCGGGGAAGAAGGCTCTCGCCATCCCGCAGCACCCCGCGACAGCGGGGAAACGCGCGGCGCAGTTCGACCCGTCGCGCACGCTGCTCTCCCTCGTGTGGCCCAAGGGCGAGAAATCCGGCACGCTGCGCGAGAAGGAGACAGGCGATGTCTATTACCTGCTCGTTGCGCGGGCGAACATCCACGCCGATCCGAGCGTCCTTCCCGAAGAATCCGCCATACTCGACGCGGCAAACTTCGCAATGGAGTCCATTATATGCTGACGGCGAGCGAAAAGATACTCCAGAAGGCGCTCGTCGGCTCCAACCTGGACTCGCGCGGCTGGAACTCCATACAGGCCGGTCTCCGCGATCGTGCGTTCTTCTCGTCGCAGGTCATGGAACCGCACCTCCTCGACGCGATGCAGAAGCTGTCGGCGGAATACGCCAGAGGCGGAACGGACCTCTCGAAGCTGCGCATGGAGTGGACAAAGTACCTCGACCACACAGGCTACAAACCGGATACGGATGTGGCCGGGACAATCAAAGACCTCTCCTCACAGGCGCGGATAGACGTCATCATCAAGACGAACGTCGCGCAGGCGCGCAGCTTCTTGCAGTACGCCGAGGGCATGACGCCCGGCGCATACGCGGCATTCCCTGCGCAGGAGTTCCTGCGCGTCGAGTACCGCAAGCGGCAGCGGACGGACTGGCCCAAACGCTGGAGGGATGCTGGCGGCGAAATATACGGCGGTAGGATGATCGCACTGAAGAACTCGAGCGTCTGGGGCAACCTTGGGAAGGCCGGTCCTTTTGGTACACCTTACCCGCCGTTTGACTGGGGAAGCGGCATGGGCGTGTTGGACGTCGATCGCCGCGAGGCCATCGAACTTGGGCTCGTCTCAAAGGAACAGATAGACAAGCACGTTGAAAAGCTCCGGCAGCGGCAGAGCGAAGGAACGCTTCCGTCCATGAACGGGCATCTCGTGGCGAATATCCCATACAAGCAAAGCGTGTACCAAGACCTGAAGTCACGTTTAGGCGACTTCGTAAAGATCGACAAGGAAAAGGGAGAGATTGCATGGCGGGAAGATTGGACGAGGGATTTCATCGAGAACGAAGGAAAGACGGGATTTAGCTTTGACGCTGGTTCGGCCACACGGCAACTGAGAAGCATCATCGAACGAGACATTGGCCAAACACACGCCGACATGCTGACACGAGGGAACCTCCGCATCAACGATTCCTGGCTCAACGACGAGGAAGATAAGCACGATGTGGAAGACGGTCATGGGCGCAAGCACTTTGGTTTAAACGAGACCAAACTTGAGACCAACATCCCAATGACCAGCAGGGATCTTGAACTGCTCCCCTCTGTCTGGCGTAGTCCCACGCGGGCAATGGTCAGCCCTGACGTAAACACGACGGTGTTTCTTGAACTAGACACGCTTGACGGATGCGTCATGCATGCGCGCATCGACTTGTCTCACAACCCACGGTTGAAGACGCTGTTCAAACTCAAGAAGTCGTACATACTCGAGGAAAAAGAAAAAGGGTCGACATCGGGTGGCCCCCCGACCGCGTAACCGCGCATGACTTCGCATTTCAGCGAAGATCTAGGACACACCATAACGACCCGACGAAAAGTTTATCATAACCGACCCCATGAGGGCAACCATGAAAATCAAAGAAATCCAGAAGATGGTGACGGACGCCTTGAATGGCGTTGAAGCGCTCGTGCAGGGCGGATGCACGGCGCTTGCAGAGGACTCGAACGACGTGTTCTTCGAGGTCAGGCAGTCGCTCGAGGCGGGGAACGTGTGCATCGTGGTGACGACGCCGAAGGTCACGCGCTCCGCGAGCGGCAGCGAGAACGGCATCCCCGTGGAGATGCAGCTTGCGGTGCAGTGCGCGGAGCGTCCCGACCTGAACCGGGCCGCGGCCGGCCACCTCACCGCGCTCGACGCCGCCGAGATCGTCGCGCACGCCCTGGACGGCGAGACGTTCGAGCTGCTGTCCATCGAGCAGTGGGCGGACGAGCGTACGCGCACCGTCACCGCCACGGCCACCTTCGGCTTCAACCCCATCTTGACAGACCCCACAAAGGAGAACTGACATGGTACCAGCAAACATTGAGGCAGGGACGCCGCGCGGCATCCAGCACACACTCGAAAACTTCGTGATCGAGACGGAGTCCATCACGCCAGCCGACCGCAGCGAGGAGGTGCCTGACCAGCAAGGCGCCATCGCCGACGAGATCAACTACGACATTCGAACCGACCTCCGCCTCACCGTGCGCTCGGCCAAGGCGTCCGTCACCGCGCCGCCCGCAACTGCGGGCTCTAAGGATTTCTCGTACGCGGACTCGACGTGGAAGGTTGACAGCGTGGAGGAGGCCGGGAGCTACAACGGCCTCCGCCGCTGGAACATCAACGCCCACAAGTACACGAACTTCCCGACGCAGCCTGCGGCGCAGAATCCCGCGCCTGGCAACTCATAACCTTTCAACTTTACACCATGTCGAAGTCGAACCCCAGGAAGGCGATGGCGGCGCTGCTGCCGCTCGCGCTCGAGTGCCCGTGCGGCGCGGTCGTGCGTCCCATGACGCTCGGCATGTGGGCCGCGCTGGAGCGCATCGGCTCGCCGCTCGTGACGGGCAAGGAGCCGGCGGACGCGCTGGACCTGCTGCCCTCGCTCTACCTCCTCACGCACGACCCGCGCGAGGTGCTGCGCGGCGACCTGCTAGAGGCAGCGGTGGCATGGGCGGACTCGCTTCCCGTCACCGCCCTTGCAGAGATCCGCACCGCATGCGACCGGCAGGCAGGCGCAGTCTTCGACGTGGTGCCGGAGATCGAAAAAAAAAGACAGGCCCGGCCATGACGGATGGCTCGCCGCGTGGTACCACTACGCCGCGGCCGAGTACGGATGGAGCCACGAGGAGATCATGTGGAGGGTCCCCCTCTCGGCGATCGCCCTCATGATGCGCCGCCCGCTCCTGGCGAAGAACAAGGTGTTCCCGCTCTCCGAAGTGGAGAAGATAGACGATGGCAACGAAGAAGCTAGAAGCAGAACTCGTGGTTGACACCACCTGGTATAATAGCCGTAGGGCTTCAGCAGTAAACCCATGGTCAGGCAGGCCAATACTGCCTTGCCGGCATCGATGAGCACCACATAAACCGCCTGCCCCGCAC
>JAFXIL010000133.1 GCA_017563185.1 Kiritimatiellia bacterium
AAGTTCCACCACGACTCGGGCAGGAAGACCTGGACCGGCTACAGCTGGGTCCGCAACAGCCACACCAACATCACCGGACGCTGCGTGTTCTTCGTGGGCTGCCGCGACGTGCGTCTCGACGACGTGCTGATCCTCCATCCGACCGGATGGAGCACCTGGTTCCTCGACTGCGACCGCGTTGGCGTGAGGGGCGTGCGCATCGAGGCGGACCGCCGCTTCCCCAACGGCGACGGTCTCCACTTCGGCGGCTGCCGCGACGTGACCGTGTCCGACTGCATCGTCCATTCGCAGGACGACGCCTTCATCGTGCGCACGCATCAGGAGCAGATGAAGAAGCCGCGTCCATGCGAGCGCGTGGTCGTGAACAACTGCATCTTCAACTCCTACGGCGCCTTCGCGATCCGCATCGGCTGGCGAGGCGACGGGCCTGTGAAGGACGTCTCGTTCAACAACATCGTCTCGACCGGATCCCGCTGGGGTGTGGGCTTCACCGTGCCGGACTCGCCAAAGGGGGAGGACATGGATCCGCCGCGCGGACGAGGCCTCGTGCCGCCGCCACCCGAGTCGCTTCTGCCGTTCTCGGCGGAGAACATCCGCTTTTCCAACATGGACGTCGTCTGCGACGGGGCCCTGGACCTTCTGTCGCTCGGCCGTACGACGCCCGTCGCGTTCCTGAAGAACGTCTCGTTCTCGCACTGCCACTTCAAGCTGCCCGGCCCGCCTATCGTAAAGTTCCGTCCGCAGGACAATGTGCGCGACTGGCGCTTTGACGACGTCACATTCGATGTTCTGGAGCCGGGCAGTGGACTGGGCGAGGCAGAGAGCTGGGAAAACGCCTTCATGGAGACGGAGGCGTTCTCGTGCGCCAACGTGGCATTCCGCTATCGCCCGAGACCGCCGTTCTGGAACATGGAAGTCGAGATCGACGGCGAGGGGAGTCCGCTAGTGGTCGAGAGCGTCCATCAGAAATGCGACGTGCAGGGCGACTCTTTCATCTATGGTCCGCTCGTGTGCGGCGACAGGACGCTTGACATGAAGGTGGTTGTGACCGCGCGCATGGCATGGATGGGAAAAGCCTATTCCGGCCATGTGGAGAACAACGACAGGCGCGCGCGCGTGACGATGTTCAACGGTCCGAAGCTCGACAAGGTCTCCCTTGATCCCGCGATTGCGAAGCTCTACATCCCCAGCGGATTCGGCCGCCGCCTCAACTACTTCCCGCTAGACGCTAAGGATGCCGCCCCATGGATTCCAAAGAGCCATTCGCTCATGTGTCTTGAAACAGGCATCTATCCCTCGCGATACCTCACGATGCCGTGGATGGCCCTCGAAACGGGGGTGGATGGCGCCACGTGGTATGCGGCGGTGCACGACGCCAAGGAGCGCTCAAAGAGCATCGGCGTGAGATGGTATCACCGCGAGAGGCGCGCCGACGTACGCTTCCGCCATCCGGTTTCCATCCGCGCGGGCGGCAAATGGGAACTTCCCGAGACGGTGTTCGAGAAGGTCGACGGTGACTGGCACGCCGCGGCGAAGCGCTACCGCGCCTGGTTCGACTCCGCGCACAAGGCGGTTCGCTCCGCCGCGCCGGACTGGACGCGCGACCTGACGGGCTGGCTGCTCGTCATAATGAAGCAGCAGAACGAGCAGATGATGTGGCCCTACGCCGACATCCCGAAGCTCTGCGACGTCGCGGAGCGCAACGGCCTCAACGCGATCGGCCTCTTCGGCTGGACCGTGGGCGGACACGACCACCTCTATCCCGACTACGCCGTCGATCCTAAGATGGGCGGCGCGGAGGCGCTAAGGGCCGGCATCGCCGAAGCGCACCGCCGCGGCATCCGCGTGTGCATCTACGCGAACGGACAGCTCCAGCAGATCGGCGCCACGAAGTTCTGGGGCGAGCACGGCGAGCGCCTAGCCGTCAGGCGGCGCGACGGCAAGCCGTACGTCCAAACCTTCCACAAGTACGGAGACATCCCCGTTTACCAGTTCGCCATCGGCTGCCTCTACGGCAAGGCGTGGCATGATCGAATGTTCTCGCTCGCCAGGCAGGCGAGGGGTTTCGGCGCGGATGCGATTCTCTACGACCAGCTGGGCGTGACGACGCCGTTCGAGTGCTGGGGCGAGGGCCACGGCCATCCCGTCCCCTGGCAAAGCCATGCCGAGGAGCGTCCTGGATTCGTCCGGAACATCGCGGATCTCATGCATGAGACCGACAGGGACTTCGCCGTGTTCACCGAGGGGCTTCACGACGGGCTGCTCGACGCCATCGGCATGTTCCACGCATGCCAGCCCGGCGCGTTCATGAGCGACGTCAATGCGCTGCGCGCCGCCCGCACTTCCGGGAAGCCCGTCAAGGCCGAACCCTTCCCCGAACTGTTCCGCTACACGTTCCCGGAGCTCGTCACCACCACGCGCAACCCCACGCCCATGACGCCCCGCGCCTTCGTCAACTACGCAGCCGTGTTCGGCCTGAGGCACGAGATCGAAGTGCGCTACATGCCAGACCGCACGTACGTTCTCGACGGCAAGGTGCCTGCGAAGGCGGACTACGGCGAAGTGAAGAACCTGCCTTCTCTTCAGGCGATGCGCGCCGAGCCGCCGGGCGTAGCGAGCGCGTACATGAAGGCCGTGGGCGACTTCCAGCGCAAACATGCCAAGTATCTGCTGCGAGGCAAGTTCAAAGACGAAGAAGGCTTCCTCGTGCGCGGAGACGGGCTTCTGGCGAAGCGCTTCATGGCGGCTGACGATACGGACGCCATCTGCGTGTGGAACATCTCGGAGAAGCCCCTTCCCGTCGTAATCGAGGGCATGGAAAAGCCCAGAGGCGTGTTCGCGCCTGCCGGCGAGAAGACCGATGGCCCGCTTGCCGCCAACTCCATAAGGCTCTACGTGTACGGCGATTGACGCTTTGAAGCCGAAAGCGGAAACAAGGGCTGAGGGAACTCAACGTGGAAGACATGCTAAACGCTCCAACCTGTGCCGCCTTGCGCGCGGCTGTCGCCGCCGGATTTCTCGTGCTCGTCGCTTCGGCCGCATCCACAGGCCCCGCAGGCGCGCCGGCTACGCTATCCGCCTCCGAATTCGCAGATCCGTCCGACAGGTATGGCGTGAACTGCTGGTGGTGGTGGCTCAACGGCAATACGGACAGGAAGGCCATCTCCGGCGAACTTGCCGCCATGAAGGCGAAGCATTTCCAGGGCGCGCTCGTGTTCGACGCAGGCGGGTGGAAGCACCTCGGCCACCGCGACACGGTTCCGCCCGGCCCTAAGTTCGGATCGGATGCCTGGTGCGGCCTCTTCCGCCATGCACTTGACGAGGCGGAGAAAAACGGCCTCGAGCTGGGACTCAACATCATGAGCGGCTGGAACCTTGGCGGCCCTGGCGTCACGCCGGAGATGGCGGCGAAGCGGCTGACGTTCTCCGCGACGGAGCTTTCAGGCGGCGAGAAGGGTGCGCGCCTTGCGCAGCCGCCCTCCAGATTGGGCTTCTACCGCGACATCGCCGTTCTCGCGATGCCCATCGACGAACGATCCGTCTCGTCGGAGCCGGTGCAGTTCCTCATGACCAAGATCGCCTGCAGCGACCGGCGCCACAGCATAGACTGCCGCTTCCTGCTCGACAACCGCGAGCGCGACTCCGAAAAATCGCACCCCGTGCCGTACGTCGTCCCGCTCAGGTCGATCAGGAACGTCACCGCCTCGATGCGCCCGGACGGGACGCTGGACTGGACGTGCCCGCCGGGCCGCTGGAAGATTCTGCGCATTGGCTTCACCTGCACGGGATCGAAGGTCTCGACGTGCAGCGCCACGTGGGGCGGGCACACGCTCGACTACCTTTCCGCCGCCGCGCTTGACGCCTACCTCGCAGACGTCGTGGACCCGCTTCTGCGGAAGGTCTCGCGCCATGTCGGCAATACGCTCAAGTACATCCAGACGGACAGCTGGGAATGCGGGGCGATGAACTGGACGGACGGCTTCGGCAAATCCTTCGCCGACGCGTTCGGCTACGACCCCGTCCCATGGCTCGCCGCCATCGGCGGGGTGGTGGTGGACGACATGGACGCCACGCACGCGTTCCTCGCCGATTTCCGCAAGATGGTCGGCAAGGCCATCTGCGGGCACTACGCCCGGCTCGCGCAGTACGCCCATGGGCACGGGATGGGCACGATGCCCGAGTCGTCTGGCCCGCATCCGGCCCACTACGACGGCATCGCCAACTATGCGCACAGCGACATCGCGATGAGCGAGTTCTGGCTGCCAGATCCGCCGCGCGTCGAGCCACGGTGGTACGTGAAGCAGGCAGCCGCCGCCGCGCACGTTTACGGAAAGGCGATCGTAGGCGCGGAGTCCTTCACCTCCATCGGCCCTCAATGGGACGACTGCCTCTGGCGCAGCCAGAAGCGCGGCTTCGACCACGAGGTGTGCGCCGGGCTGAACCGGGTTTACCTTCATACGTTCACGTCGTCGCCGAAGTCCATGGGCGTTCCCGGCCAGGAGTACTTCGCCGGCACGCACATCAACCCGCGCGTGACGTGGTGGGGCGAGTCGGATGCGTTCTTCGGCTATCTCCGACGAGTGCAGTACGTGGTCCAGCGGGGACGTTTCTGCGCGGACGTTCTCTACTACGGCGGCGACCATGTACCGAATGTATATCACATGAAGGCTTCCGACCTCGGCCACGCCTTGCCCGGATTCGACTACGACGTGGCCGACGAGGGTGCGCTTGTTTCCCTGCGCGTTGACGGCGGGGGGAGGATTTCCGCGCCGCGCAGTCCGTCATACCGCGTCCTTGCGCTGCCAGACCACGGCGTGCTCTCGCCTGCGGCCTTGAAAGCGGTCGAGCGTCTGCTGCGCGCGGGTGCGACGGTCGTGGGCGGAAAGCCGCGCAAGTGCGTAACGCTGAAGGGCGGCGAGGCGGCGCAGAAGGAGTTCCGGCGGACGTCCGACGCACTGTGGGGCGACGGGACGCGGGGCGTGCGCGCCGTTGGCAAGGGGAAGCTGGTCAGCGGCATGACATCACGGGAATACCTGCTTTCGACGGGGCTTCCGCCGGACTTCGCGGCGTCTGGCGCGACTGCGGATGCGCTTGACTGCGTGCACTACGCCTTTGATGGCGCCGACGCCTATTTCGTTGCGAACCAGACAAACGGGAAGCTCCGGGTTTCGTGCGCGTTCCGCATCGCAGAACGCAGTCCTGAGCTGTGGGACCCGCTCACCGGCGAGGTGCGCCCTCTCCCCGAATTCGCCTATGAAGGCGGCGTCACGTCCGTGCCGCTCGAGTTCGAGCCGTACGGGGCATACTTCGTGGTGTTCCGCGGCGGACGGGCCGCGGCCGGCGCGGAGGCGGGCAGGCGGAACTTTCCGCAGTGCAAGACCGTCCTCACGCTTGACGGCCCGTGGGAAGTCGCGTTCAATCCGGCGTGGGGCGGTCCTGCGCGGACGGAGTTCACGACGCTCTGCGACTGGACGAAATCCAGCGATCCGGGCATACGCTACTATTCAGGCGCCGCCGTGTACACCAAAAAGTTCACCGTCGCCAAGGCGCCCGCCGCGCGTTGCCGCATTGAGTTGGGCAACGTGCTGGACGTGGGCATCGCCACGGTGCGGCTCAACGGGCGCAGTCTCGGGACGGCGTGGACTGCGCCATTTGCCGTTGACGCCACCGGTGCGTTCCGTGCGGGCGAGAACACGCTGGAGGTCAAGGTGGTCAATTCGTGGCACAACCGCGTGCTGGGCGACCAGCTGCAGCCCGCCGGAAAGACATTCACGAACACGAACATCGAAATTGCCCTCAGAAACAGGCACAAGGGCAGGCTCTCGCCGTCCGGGCTGCTCGGCCCCGTCGTCGTGAAGGAGGAGTTGGGGTCTGTCCCCTCAGATTAGCGGAAGTCGAGGCGGATGGTTTCGCCGCAGAACGAGACGAGCGCTTTGTCGCCCCGCCACGGAATCTGCACGAACGGACTGCGAACGCTCCAGTCGATCTTCTTCACGTAGGGTTCGCCGTCGATCGTACTGCCGTTGGAGCCGTCAAAGGCGGCGCAAGAACTTGATCCCCAACTCGCCACTTTACTAATCAAAGATGTTTTGTTATACTAGCGCAAAAAATGATTTCTTGCGTTTGACAGGAGAGGTACAATGAAGAAGATTGTTTTGTCTGTGGCGTGTGTGGTGGTGGGCGCTGCCACGCATGGTGCGGAGCCAGCGCGTGGCGCGGATGCGTACGAGGGCCGGGCCGCGGCCGTCGTGCCGGTGAAGGACGCGAAGGCGATCAAGTACAGCCCGATGATCTTCGGCCAGTTCATCGAACATCACGACCGCCAGGTGTACGGCGGGCTCTTCTGGCCGGGGCATCCGCTCTCTGACGAGGACGGCTTCCGCAAGGACGTGATCGAGGCCCTGCGCGAGATAAAGGTTCCGATAGTGCGCTGGCCAGGCGGTTGCTTCGTCTCGGCCTACCACTGGAAGTGCGGCGTTGGGCCAAAGCGCCAGCCGATGTGGGACAAGGCATGGGAGGTGGAGGATCCAAACACGTTCGGCACGGACGAATACGTGAAGTGGTGCCGCAAAGTCGGCTGCGAGCCGTACATCTGCACAAACGCAGGATCCGGCAACGAGGAGGAGATGAGCGACTGGGTGGAGTACTGCAACCTCAACGTGGGCAAGTGGGGCCGCCAGCGCATCGCGAACGGCTATCCGAAGCCGCACGACGTGATGTACTGGAGCGTCGGCAACGAGAACTGGGGCGGCTGGGAGATGGGCGCGAAGACTGTAGCCCAGTGGGGTCCGCTCGTACGTGAAAGCGCGAAGATGATGCGCGGCGCGGACCGCCGGATATACCTTCTCGCGGCGGCTACGCCGAACGAGAACTGGACGCTTCCGCTTCTCAAGACGGCAGGTTACCTTCTCGACTACGTGAGCATACACGACTACTATGGCGGCGGGCCGAACCAGCGTCCGTATCTCGAGTGGATGATGAAGACGAGCCGTCCCGAGGCGACCATCGTGCAGACCATCGGCATCCTCAAGAAGGCAGGCTTCGGCGGCGGGAAGATCGGCATCGCGTTCGACGAGTGGAACATGCGCGGCTGGTATCATCCACGGGGCAGGGACGGGCGTATGGACCACGCCGCGCGGCGCAAGAACGACATTGCCTCGATCTACAACATGTCAGACGCGGTCTTCACCGCCAGCTTCCTCAATGCATGCCTGCGGCACTGCGAAACGGTGAAGATGGCGTGTTTCTCGCCGATCGTCAACACGCGCGGCGCGGTGTTCGTGCATGACAAGGGAATCGTCAAGCGCACTACCTACCATGTGTTCTGGATGTACACTAACCTCCTGCAGCCGAACATCGTGCCGCTGAGCGTCGATTGCGGAAACCTCTCCTACGGCAAGGCTTCCGTGCCCGTACTAGATGCGGTGCTGACGGCTTCCGACGACGGTAAGCGCCGCGTGCTCGCGGTCGTCAACAAGTCGCCGGACAAGGCAGTGCCGCTCGACGTGTCTGCGCTTGGCGTGAAGTCCGCTTCCCTGAAGGCCACCGTGCTCTCCGGCGCCTCGACGGACGACTACAACGACATCGGCGCGGAGAATCGCGTCGTGCCGGTGAAGACAACGTTTGAGGTGAAGAACGGCAAGGTGTCGCTTCCGCCTCATGCAATCACTTGTCTCGAACTTTAAGACGGCGTAGGGCCGCCAGACGCTCCGGAGTCAGACCATCGTGGGCAAACAGGCAGAATCCTTCTGGATTCGCTTTGAGTATCCGAGGCAGCGCGGCCTCGAGCTCGGCAGGCGTGAAGTCATGCAGATACAGCCCAGGAAAGATCGGGAAGTTCCCGTCGATCGCCTTCCGTGCCTCGAATATGCAGGATGAAATCCAGTCGCTGCCCTCTTCGTAGAAGCTGGCATAGTCCATCGGGAAGGCGAAGTCGAGCTTGAATCGGCTCCAGTCCTGGCGAACCATATCCGCAGACATGCGCGGCGTGGGGAACACCGCGGCGCCGCATGGCTTGCCTGCGGCCCGCACAGCGTCGGCGACGAAGTTCGCCGCGCGCGCCACGCAGTCCAGCCGCCATTCCGTCCAGTCTTTGTCCAACGCCTTCGGTTCGCGTCCGAACCGCGCCTTGCATCGGGCGCAGTAGCAGAAGTCGAACTGCGGGAGAATCTTGCTCATGTCCAGGCCGTATTTCGGCCACAGCGCCTTCGGCAGCACCACGTCGGGCATTCGGATGTAGTCCATCTGCAGGGCGTCCACCTCCGGGAGGGTGGCGATTTCCAGTGCCTTGCGTTTGAGATGTTCCAGCACCTCCGGGTTGCTCGGGCACAGAAACTGGTAGTACGAAACGAAGGGCCTGTCCTTCGGGTCGTGGCAGCTTTTGCCCTGTGCGCTTGTGGCGTACCACTGCGGGTGCTTAAGCGCCTCGCTGTCGCCGGGGCGGTTGAGCGTCCAGAACCACGCGACGGTGCGCAT
Source organism: Kiritimatiellia bacterium (assembly GCA_017563185.1). Classification (GTDB taxonomy): domain Bacteria; phylum Verrucomicrobiota; class Kiritimatiellia; order RFP12; family UBA1067; genus RUG572. The sequence continues at coordinate 8,476 of JAFXIL010000133.1, forward strand.
TCCGGCGGCCTTTCCGAGTTTCGACACGCGGGCGATATCGTCCGGCTGGCCGTCGACTATCAAAGTCGTGACTCCCGCATCTGCCCAGGAGCCCACGGACTGCGCGGTGACGGAGGCGTCGTTTCCATGCACCCAGAGCCCGATCGTCAGATCGGGCCGCTCTGGTGTGCCGACGGGATTTGCGGATATCCTCACCCGCCCCCAGTGTTCGGGAGCGTGTATGGTCTTGAGCCTTGTGGGGGCCCACACCGTATTGCGCTCAACGCCGTCCACATGGTCCACGCGTGAGAAGTTCATGCGCATCACGGTTCCGGGCTGCGGCGGCACCCCCTTGCGAGGCAAGGAGGAATGGCCCGTGATCGACTCCCATGGCCAGGCGATCTCAACGGTCCACGACGTGTCGTCTCCTTCGCCGTCGTTCAGCGTCCCCTGTAGCGTCACAGCCGTGCGCAGGCCTTTGATGTCCCAGTCGTGCAGCGCCTCGCAGAACGGGCGGCCATACGGCGCCGTGAGGAAAAGGTCCCAGACGGTGTTCAGCTGGTTTATCTCCAGCTCAAGGTAGTTGCGGCCCGTGGCGCCTGGGTCGATGAACACCTCGAAGTCGTCGTCGTGGAATATCACGCTGTCGCGCTTCGTGAGAGTGGCGCGCAGCGTATTCTCCGGCAGCGTCGCCGATATGTAGAGGAACTCGTCGTCATACACCATCTTGATGGTGGCGCCGAATTCGCTTCTGCCGCCCTCCAGGTCCCTCATGGGAGAAAGAGGCTTCGCGAGCCGCCAGACCTCTTCGTCTAGCACTCCGTCCACTTTCACGGGGCATGTTGCACGCTGGCAGACTGTAGAAGGGACCGCTGCAATCTCGCCGCCGCACAGGGTGGCCACCGCCAAGAAACAGATGCGAAACCACGCCCCCGACTTGCTGCGGACGCGGGAAACGCGATTTACACGACTATTGAACGCTGTATTCATAGGTCAAATATTCTATCACAAACCCGCCATCTGCACTACAGTGTTTTTGATGTCATTCCGATGTTGGGTGTGAACGACAATTACTAGAGCCGCCTCTTGCAATTCGTCCTAGGATGATGTATACTTTCAACCATTCAAGCCCTTTCTCCCCCCTAACTCTCGAAACTCCGAACCTTTCAACCCTCCAACCTTTCAACCTTCAACCCTCCAACCCTTCAAACCTTCAAACCTTCAAACCCCAACAAGGACTTCATACATGACGCTCTCAGAATTCAAATCCGCATGGGCCCGCGCGGCCGAGAAGACAGCCTCGCGCGAGAAGGAATATTCTGCGCTCGACGCCGCGGCAGGCGGCGATGGCGACCATGGCGAGGCGATAGTCGCCGCCACGCGCGCGCTCGCCGCCGCGCAGGGCGACGACTTCAAGAGCCTGCTTGAAGACATGGTGTCGCA
>JAFXIL010000134.1 GCA_017563185.1 Kiritimatiellia bacterium
ACGCCCGAAGGCACGTTGGACGCGAACGAGCAGCTGCTCCACCGCTGGAGCTTCAACGGCAGCCTCTCCGACACCGGCACCGTCGGAGGCAAGGACGCCACGCTCATGGGCACGGACAAGGACAACATGACCTACATCAACGACAACACCGAGATCAGCCTCACGGACGGCGGCGGCGTGAACAGGTCGTGGATTCAGCTTGGCGACAACATCATCCCGACGACGCTCGGCGACACGCCGTTCACCATTGAGCTGTGGACGACGCTGCGCGAGCGTGTCACATGGAGTCCCATATTCGGCCTTGGCATCGACCAGGGCGACGACAAGCAGTACGCCCTGCACGTGGCCTACCACGGCGCCAGCGGCAAGCCGATCGTCCGGCCCATCAAGGCGGCGGCCTCCGGCGGCTGGGAAGGCGACGGCAACAAGGACATCGCGACCGAGGCGTTTCCGGTGAACGAGAAATGCCACGTCGCCATTGCCGTCACGCCCGACGGGAACGGCAACGCCACGATCGACGCGCGCATCCACCGGGCGGACGGCACGCTCTTCGCTTCCGCAAGGTATTTCGTCGGCTCGTGGAGCCTCGCCAAGATCACGCAGAGCGCCTTCAACCTTGGCCGCAGCGCCTGGGGTGACGCCAACCCGAAGTCGAGCTACGACGAAGTCCGCGTGTGGAAGACCGCGCTCACCGCCGAGCAGATCGAGGCGAACATCGCCCTCGGGCCCGATGTGCTGCCGGATACCCTGGCCGGCTGCAAGCTCGGCAACTTCTACTTCCGCTACGGTTTCGAGAACGGGACGAAACAGTACGTCAACGGCGTGTACTGCAGCAGCGAGCCGACGGCGCCCGCCTCCGGCTCCATGCCCGCCGACGGACCGGGAGGCCCCGGCACCGCCGCGCATCCCTACGGCTACGGCTCGATCCCCTTGGGCGACACATACCTGAACGCAGACTGGACGCTCGCGATGTCCGTTCGTTCCGTGCCCGTCGACAACGGCATTCTCCTCACCCTCGGTGGCGACAACCGGGCGACCGACGGCCGCGAGCTTCGCATCCTCTCGTCCGCCACGCCCGGAAAGTTGCGTGCGGTCGTGGTGCAGACCTACTCGTACGGCGGCAACGCGCATGCGTACCAGAACGCGCCGGCCAAGCTCGACCTGACGGGACTGGGCGACGTCACGAACACGTTCCACTCGCTCGTGGTGGAACACTCCATTTCCGACCATGTGATCAGGTTCTACCTTGACGGCGCGCCCGTCGGGAAGTTCAACTCGTCCCAGAACATGGGCACGCTGTTTAGGAGCTGGATCCAGTTCTGCCAGTCGAAGAATGACGTGCTGACGCAGGAGACGCATTCCGATACGGTCATGAACCCGGCGGTCGCTTTCCGCGACGTGCGCCTCTACAGGAGGCGGCTCGAACCCGGCGAGATCATGCAGTACGCCGAGGCGTATCCGGCGGCGGAGGGCGCGTACGTGCCGAAGAACATCGACGGCTATGCGTTCCGCCACGACTTCACGAGCGGCAAGCTCGTCTACGACGGCAGCGGCTACACCGACAACGGACTCGCCGGCACCGGCGAAAGGGTCATGGGCGCCAAGGGCGCCGGGTACGCCGCGTTCCCGGACACCAACGGCTGGTGCTCGGTGGAAGGCGGCCTCAACCGCGACTGGACGTGCGCGATGAGCGTGAAGATGCCGGCGGGCATCGAGGGCAACGGCATCATGCTGTCGCTCGGCGGCCAAGGCGGAAGCGGAAAGAGGGCGCTCGTCATCTCTTCCGTGAACGATTCCTCCGGTTCGTTCTACGTGAAGAACGCGCAGCGCTACGGCAGTGGTCAGAACAGTGTCAACACGACGCCGGAGAAGTTCCTGCCGACGGGCCTCGGCGACGTGACGAACATGTTCCATTCGCTCGTTGTAGTACACGCGAAGGAAATGTCGAACGCCAGCAACTGGAGAACCGGCACGTTCGGCTTCTACTGGGACGGCGCCTACATCGGAAGCATGCAGATTTCGGACGGCGTGACCGACCGCGAGCTGGAGAACATCATCAGCTACGGATGCATCAAGCCCTACAACCCGCATCTCTACAACACGAACGGCAATGTGATCTACAATCCGCCGTTCGAGGAGATCGGCGAGAAGTCCAGCGGATTCGCCGTGCAGGAGGTGCGCTTCTCCACGGAGGTGTGGAGCGAAGTCGAGGCGCGCGCCTACGCCGAGCGTTTCCCGGCGGCCGTACAGAGGAAACCTTCCGGCTTCATAGTCATCGTGAGATAGCCGTCGCCGCCAAGGTGATGAAACATGGTATAGTCTCAACCGATGAAAAAAACATACTGCAAGACCGTTCTGGCGGCTGCGGCAGCGGCCGCAGCCGCGTTCGGCGCCTCGCCGCTTGAGATCGCCGTGCGCGGGAAAGCGCCGGCATATACAATCGTGGTGCCTGAGAAGGCAAGTCCCGTTGAAAAGTACGCGGCAGAGGAGCTGCAGGGCTTTCTCGAGAAGGTGGCGGGCGTCAAGCTGCCCGTGGCAACCGACGCGGCGCCGCTTCCGCCGAAGGCGATTCTCGTGGGCGAGACGAAGCATTCGCTTGCTCTGCTGAACGGTGGCCGTGACGGCGGTTTCGATCCCAAGGCGCTCGGCGAGGATGGCTTTCGTCTCGCTTCCCGCGCGCCGCATCTCGTGGCATACGGTTCGGCAAAACGCGGCGCGCTGTACGCGGCATACGAGATTCTCGAGACATACGCCGGATGCAGATGGTACGCCTCGTGGCACAGCGTGATTCCGAAGAAGGACCGCGTGGCGCTGCCCGGTGATCTCGACGACGTGCAGATACCGGCCTTCGCCATGCGCGAGCCGTTTTGGTGGGACGTGCTGCAGAACGGCGACTTCGCCGCGCGCCTTCGCGTGAACAGCCGCGCCTGGCGGCAGAACGAGGCGAAGTACGGCGGAAACTCGTTTCGCTTCGGCGGCGGCCTAGGCAGCTGCCACACGTTCAACATTCTTCTGTCGCCCGACAAGTACTTCGAGTCGCATCCAGAGTACTTCAGCATGGTGAAGGGGAAGCGCCTTAACGGACGCACTCAGCTTTGCCTGACGAACCCCGACGTGCTGCGCATCGTGACATCGAACGTCCTCGAGCGCATCCGCAAAGATCCCGGCGCGAAGTTCTACGGCGTGAGCCAGAACGACTGGTACAACTACTGTGAATGTCCATCGTGTGCGGCGGTGGACGCCGAGGAGGAGAGCCACGCGGGCACGATGATACGCTTCGTGAACGCTGTCGCCGAGGCCGTGGAGAAGGAGTTTCCAGACGTGATAATCGAGACGCTCGCCTACCAGTACACGCGCAAGCCGCCTAAGAAGACGCGCCTCAGGCACAACGTGGTGCCGTGCCTCTGCACGATCGAGTGCGATTTCGCGCAGTCGATCGACAAGAGCCCGTTCCGGCAGAACATCTCCTTCCGTGACGACATACGCCGCTGGGCGGCGCAGACGGACCAGCTCTACGTGTGGGACTACACCACCGACTTCGCCAACTACACCATGCCTTTCCCCAACATTTACGCGCTGCAGGGCAACGTGAAGTTTTTCCGCGACAACAACGTGAAGGAGCTTTTCGAGCAGGGCGCCTACCAGGGCCGCCACGGCGACTTCGCCGAGCTGAAGGCCTGGCTGCTCGCCAAGTGGATGTGGAATCCTGAACTTCCGATGAAGCCGCTTCTCGACGATTTCTTCGCTGGCTACTACGGCAAGGCCGCGCCGTTTGTTCGCGACTACTTCGAGACCATACACAAGATGCAGATCGCCCGCTCGTCCTCGCCGGAGAGGCCGCTCAGGATATTCGACTCCGTGGCGAATTCGGTTCTCACCGACGCTTTCCTCGACTCGGCGGCTAGCTGCTGGCAGCAGGCCATAGACGCCGTGAAGGACGCCCCCGCCACCTCGTACAACGTGCGCATGGCGGCGTTCTCGTTCGACTATCTGCGCCTGGAGCGCATGCGCGGCAAGGTCGGGAAGGTGCTGATACTTGCGCGGAAATCCTTGGCAAACGACGAATTGGCCAAGGCGCAGGCGCTTGCGAAGTCGCTGCTCGCGCGCATGGACGAGGCGAAGGACATCCGCCTCGCCGAAGGCCGAGATCGTCACAACCGCATCCGCGAGGAGTGGCGCGAGCTTGTGGCGCGCAAGCCGTTTGCCGTAAAGGCGGAATCGTCCGGCGAAGTTGAGGAACGCGACATATCCATTGCCAGAAGGGGAACGTGGGGCGACTACGTGGACGATCCGAAGGCTTTGGACGGCAAGGCGCTTAAGCTCTTCAACACGCACTTCGAGTGGTGTTCCTCGCTGGCCATGCGCAAGGTGGAGTTCGAGCCGGGCACGAAATACCAGGTGCGCGCGCGCATCCGCGTGGAGAAGCTGCGCGACGGCGGAGAGGCGTTCTGGGCTGGCGTGTACGACCCTGTCGAGAAGAAGGGCCTTGGCGGCATCCAGCCGCGCACCGACGCGGTGAAGGACGCTGAATACGCCTGGTACGACGTCTGCACCTGGACGCCGCGCGAGGACGGCAAGGAGTACTTCTGGATTGGTCCCGGCCGCTTCGGCAAAGACGGCAAAAGCAGCGTCAAGGCCGTCTATCTCGACAAAATCGAGCTTTCTCCTGCCAACTAACCACCATTCGCCATTCGTTAATTTTCCAATTTTCCCCCTTGTCCAAACAACGCAGATTTAGTATAATACACATCTGATTTTTTTGGAAAGGTCAGAGACATGAAAGAAGTAATACATCCCAAGTACGGCGACGCCACCATCACGTGCGCGTGCGGCAACGTCATTCACACGCGCTCCACGAAGCCGGAGATGCAGGTGAACACCTGCTCCGCCTGCCACCCGTATTACACGGGCCAGAAGACGATGGTCGATACCGAAGGCCGCGTCGACATGTTCAAGAAGCGCTACGCCAAGTTCGCGAAGTAAGGCGTTTCGAGGAGGCATGCGTCAGGAGCGACGGCGGGCACCTTCAGCGTGTTCGGCCGCGCTCTTGTTTTTTGAGGCATGCCCATGGTGAGGGATCATGGTCGAGAAGAGCCAGATTAAGGGAGTGCTGGATCGCCTGAGCGCCGTTGAGGCGGCGATGGGCGACCCGGCGGTGCTTGCCGACGCAAAGCGCTACCGCGAGACGGTGCGCGAGCACACCGCGCTCAGGAAGCTCGAGGCGGCGGCGAAGCGCTACTTCAAGCTGCTCGACGACATCGAGGGAAACGAGTCTCTGCTTGAAGATCCCGATTTCGCCGAGGAGGCGAAGAGCGAAATCGAGCGGCTGAAGGCGGAAGTGCCTGCGGCCGAGCGTGCGGTGCTGGCAGGCCTACTTCCTCCAGATCCCCTTGAAGGACGCAACGCCGTCTTCGAAGTGCGTGCCGGAACTGGCGGCGACGAGGCGGCGCTCTTCGCAGGCGATCTATTCCGCATGTACTCTCGCTACTGCGAGACGAAGGGCTGGAAGGTTCATGTGATGAGCGCCTCGCAGACTTCTCTCGACGGCTACAAGGAAGTTCTCTTCACCGTCGAAGGCGAAGGTGCGTACGGTACATTTCGTTTCGAAAGCGGCGGACATCGCGTGCAGCGCGTGCCGGTGACCGAAGCCCAGGGCCGCATCCACACCTCTGCCGCCACGGTGATTGTGTTCCCCGAGGCGGACGAGACCGACGACGACATTGAAATTCCCGAGAAGGACCTCCGCATCGACATCTTCTGCGCAGGCGGCCATGGCGGCCAGGGCGTGAACACCACCTACTCCGCAATCCGCATGACCCACCTGCCCACAGGCCTTGTCGCCCAGTGCCAGGACGAGCGTAGCCAGCAGCGCAACAAGGAAAAGTGTCTCGCCACCCTCAAGGCGCGCATCCTCGACCAGCGCCGCCGCGAGGAAGAGGCCAAGGCCGGCGCTTCCCGCCTCTCCCTGCGCGGCAGCGGCGACCGCTCGGAACGCATCCGCACATACAACTTTCCCCAGAATCGCCTTACCGACCACCGCGTGGACCTCACGCTGTATTCGCTAGACCGCATCGTCGAGGGCGATCTTGATCCCGTACTTTCCGCCCTCCACGAAAAAGACCTCACCGACCGCATATCCACAGCGCTCGGAAAGGCAAGTTGATCAATTTTGGTGCCACGATGGCACATGGCACACCAAAGGTGACACGATGTCACATGGTGGACGTGCGAAGGGGGCCTTATGGCATTGGCACGGGGATTGCTATACAATGAGTGTTGAGAAAAAATGAAAGGAAGTTGTAATATGAACACACTCATGAACATCAATCCTTGGAGCATCCTGGACGAGCTCTTCGATGCTAACAGCCGCACGTTTCGCAATATGCAGGCGCGCGTTGCCGGGCGGTTCCCGCCTGTAAACGTCTATCTGGACGATCATGCGGTTATGGTGGACGTTGAGCTTCCGGGACGTACGGCGAAGGACGTCTCGCTCTCTCTGGAGTCTCAGGCCGTTGTAATTGCCGACAAGCCTGCTGCGCCGGAAGGCGGCGAGGCACCGGCGCCGAAGTGGTCGCGCCGTCTTGATCTGCCGTTCAGTGTTGACGCCGACAAGGCGAACGCAAAATTCGAAAACGGCATCCTGCGCATCGTTCTGCCGAAGGCCGACGCGCCGGACGTGCGCCGCATCGCGATTGCGGGCTGAGGTGCATGACAGACAGAAAACTTAATACAGGAAGGAGCATAAGACATGAACGAACCTAAATACATTGTTCCGAGCGCGTCCATGAAGGAGCGTCCGGAGGATTTCGAGCTGACGTTCGAGATTCCTGGCGTGGGCAAGGGCGAGACCGAGCTGCACGTGGAAAACCGCACGCTCGTGCTGAAGACGCATTCGACGTACCAGAACCCGGCTGGGTTCAAGGAGGTCGCTTGCGAGTTCGAGAGGCATGACTACGCGATCAGCGTGGACCTGCCGGAGACGGCGGATCCCGCCACCGTGGCGGCGTCGCTGGAGAACGGCATTCTGCGCGTGACGGTGAAGAAGCGTCCTGAGACCCAGGCGCGCAAGATCGAGATATCGTAAGGTCTGCGTGCCCACGTGAAGCTGCTGAGGCTATTCTGGGAGTTTTTCAAGATCTCGCTCCTTGTAGTGGGCGGGGGATACGCCATCATCGTCGTGGCCGACGAGGTGTTCGGCCGGAAGCGGCGCATGCTGGCTGAAGGCGAGGTGCTGGAGCATCTGCCGATCTTCCAGATGGTTCCCGGGCTGATAGCCGGCAACACGGCCATCTACGTGGGGCTGAAGATAGCGGGCCGGACGGGGGCGGCTGTGGCGCTTTTGGGCGCTGCGCTGCCCTCGTTTCTTATTTTTCTCGCGGTTTCGTGTGGATACTCGTTCCTGCCCGTCGAGAATTCCTATGTGGCGGGCGCGCTGATGGGCCTGCGCGCGGCGCTCACTGGCGTTGTGGTGGGCACGATCGTGAAGGGGTGGCGCTCGAGCGTGAAGGGGGCGTATGGATATGCCACTGTGGCGGCGGCGTGTCTATTGGTGTCGGTTCTTCACTGGAACGTGGCTCTGGTGATGCTGCTTGCCATGTGCGCGGGAGTCGTGTGGAAGTTCTGCGGCGGCGCTACGCCTGCCGTGATGGCGGGCGGCGCTGGGGTGGCCGTGGAGCCGCTTTCGCGCCGTGCGCGCGTGTGGGCCGTTCTGGGAGGCGCGGCGGCGCTTGCGCTTGTGACGGTCTTTCTTGGAAGCGTGTTCTGGACCTTCGTGAAGTTCGGCTGCCTTGGCTTTGGAGGCGGGTTCGTGCTTGTGCCGCTCTATCTGCAGACGTTTGTGGGCGAAGCCGCGCAGCTGCTGCAGATTCCGGCGGAGGAGTTCTCGAACCTGATGGCCCTAACGCAGGCGACGC
>JAFXIL010000135.1 GCA_017563185.1 Kiritimatiellia bacterium
GCGGGCGGCGCGGGGGGGGCTGTTGAGCCGCTTTCGCGCCGTGCGCGCGTGTGGGCGGCGCTGGGCGGCGCGGCGGCGCTTGCGCTTGTGACGGTCTTTCTTGGAACCGTGTTCTGGACCTTCATGAAGTTCGGCTGCCTTGGCTTTGGCGGCGGGTTCGTGCTTGTGCCGCTCTATCTGCAGACTTTTGTGGGCGAAGCCGCGCAGCTGCTGCAGATTCCGGCGGAGGAGTTCTCGAACCTGATGGCCCTAACGCAGGCGACGCCTGGGCCGGTGAGCGTGAACGCCGCAACGTTCTTCGGGTACAGGATGGCCGGCGTCGCGGGGGCGGCGGTTGCCACGACCGCGCTACTGTTGCCGTCGTATTTTCTGCTTACGGCCGCGTTGGCCGGGATTGAGCGGTGGAAGACGAGCCGCTTCGTGCAGGGGCTTCTGTGGGGCGTTAGGCCCGCCACGAACGCGCTGATGATACATGCCGCGATCGTGTTCGCCGGCATGAGCGTGTGGCATGGCGGCTTCCAGCCGTTCGCTTGCGCGCTTGCGGTCTTCGCGGCCGCTGCGCTTCTCACGCGCCGCCTCTCCGTGATGGTGACGATATTCCTCTGCGCTGCGCTTGGCGCCGCCTTCGCCGCTCTCTAGGCGCTTGCAAATAGTAGGGAGAGTCCCCTCCCTTAAATGGGAAAACGGCACGGCGCGGTCAAGGAAGGGATTTTGGGAATATCTGAAAAATTGATTTCGCCTTGCCATGCCAAATGGGCTCTGCTATACTCTTGGCGTTGTCCTCTTTGGAGTGTTTTTGCAGTTATGCGTTTTTTCAGGACGGGTGGCTTGAACCGCAGACGCTACGAAGAAGAGGTTTCTGAAAAGTCAGATCCCATGAGTTTGCCAATGAATGCAAAGAGAAAAACATCTGCCATGCTGGCACTTCTCATGGCGCTCGGCGTGACGAACGTAGTGCGCGGCGATGACTTCGAGACGATTCGAAGATTTCCGAAGCCGACGCCTTTGCCTGCTTCGACGACACGCGTTGGAACAGACAAGGATGTTGCGCACAATGCCCTGCATCATAAATTTTCGGACATGGTGGGCAAGCCCGACAGGAAGGGCTCGATACACTTCAACGGCCATCCTGCCGAGATCGCCGCCTTGACGTTGGACAAGCTGGGCCTTATGAACGGCTATCCCGACGGCACGTTCAGGCCGGACAGCACAATCACAAGAGCCGAGTTCGCGGCAGTCGTGTCACGCGCGTTCAAGTTCGCAGGCAGTCCTGCGGCGGCAGCGTTTTCCGATCCTGATGGCCCCCTAATGGAGACAGAGGCAGTGAAGATGGTTGTTGCGGCGCTAGGCTATGCCGACGACGCAGCGGCGAAAGGCGGCTATCCCAGGGGATATATGCGGGTGGGAAACGAAAAATACATCTCCAGGGGCCTGAACGTGCACATCGGCGAGCAGGCAACGAGAGGCCTGGCTGCGCAGATCATGTTCTACGCCCTGGGCTCGCAGATAAAGGGCACAGGCAAGACACTGTACAACATGCACTCGGGGAAGGCCGGCGAAAGAATCGGCAGGGAATTCATAGGCGCCATGCTTCAGGACTACTACTACTACCGCGAAGAGGCGCTTGAGGCAATGATGATGGCGGGCATCACCCCGCTCCGCGTGTTCGACTCGATGCTTGACGTGCTGCTGAAGAGCGCGAACAAGGAAGAAAGGATCCGAGCCATAAGGGCGCTTTCCGAATTCATGATTTTCGACTTGCGGGAACACCAGATCGGCAAGACGGACAAGGCCTACATGGAACTTGTGTACGGGCGCTTGAATCTGCTCTCCGCCGGCAACATGGCAGTCATTGCGAACAATCCCTGCGAAGACGAAGACGTGCGGCTGTACGCCTTGCGCGCGTTGTACCTGCTGGACAGGGAGGATCTCGCGGAGAAGAACTCTTGGACCATTGCCTTCAAGACAAAGGCGATGAAGGTCACGCGCCATCTGCTCAACAAGGCGCAGGACATACTTGAAATGACAGACGACGAGGCATCCGTCAACGCGCTTGTGAATGCGCTTTCGAGTTCCGACGCGGAGGTGGTGTTGAGGGCGATTGACACCTTGGGGAGAAAGGGCCGCAACCCAAATCTGGCGGGAAGGGCAAAGGCCGCAGTCCCCGCGCTTCAGAAGCTGCTTGACCACGGCAATCCGCGCATTGCTGAGCGGGCATGCGTCGCCATAAGGGATCTTGGCGGCAAGCCGCGTAAAATTGTCACGCCGGTTCTCGCCCCATACGGCGGCAGCAAACAGGACGTCGTCACGATCATTGACGGCGCAGAATACAAGTATGGCGATCCAATTCCGTCGAACAAGGTAGTGACGATAAGCAACGGCAACATCGTCTTGACGTTCGACGCAGGCGACAGAAACTCGTGGGCCGGCGTCAAGAAGATGGCGACCTTCGACGACGACAGGAACCTCCTGAAAGGCTATGGCTTCATCACGTGGAATTCAGGCGCGTTCGACAGAATCATAGAGCATGACGGCAGAAGAAGCCGCGGTCTGAAGACTGCAAACGCCGACTATGCCGAATATGCATACATGTATTCTCCGACTGATCGTTTTCCATACTCCTTGGAGGTCGTGTACAGAGTGCCGAGAGGCGAAAGCGGATTCTACCTGTACTATACGGTCGACAAGGCGGAAGGCACGGCATCGTGTTCGCACTTGTACTGCGCGCCCATGTTCAGGAAGAGTGCGGAGGTGTGGGAATATCAGATAGAGCATGACAAGCTACAGTTCAACAGCAGGGTCGTAGAGGACTCGCGGCCGATAGACACGGAATACGGAAGAAAGGACATCTACCAGTCTGTCTACCGCAACCAGAACGGCGAGCTCAACGCCAAGCACGAGCGTAATCCATACCAGCTGGACGCGTCCATAAGCGGCAGCGCGAACGACCGGCTGGGCATGTGGATTCTGACAGTGTCTAAAGACTCGCTGTGCAAGCTCCTCAAGAACGACAACGGCATGTTCGAGGGCGAATACTTCACATGGTCGGAGCGTCCTGTTCCGGAAGGCAGGTATCACAAGATGTACGGTCCGGTCATGGTCTATTTCAACAGGGGCGCCACTCTCATGGAAAAGTACGAGGACGCCAAGAGCAAGCTTGCCTTAGAGCAGGCGCGGTGGCCGTACGCCTGGGTTGAAGACGCCCACTACTTCGAACGCGGTTCGATATGCGGCAAAGTGGAGATGTTCGACGGCTCGTCCCCAAAGGGCGCCTATGTGGTAGTCAATGTTCCGGGCGAGACGGCGGGCAAGAAGGGCGAGCGCTATGTGACGTGGTGCCAGAGCAACAGCCCGTACCAGTACTGGACGCGTGCGGACGAAAATGGACGCTGGCGCATAGACGGCGTCCATGCCGGCGCATACGCCGTTACCGTGTGGAAAGAGGGCCATCCCGGCGAAGTCGCGAAGGGGAACGTGGCCGTGAAGAGGGCGCTCTGCACCGATGTGGGCACAATGGTCTTCAGGGAATACTCAAACGGCAGCCTCGCATGGCGCGTGGGCGACGCCGACAGAACATGGCTCTATGACTCCGAGAAGAACTTCGGCTGGGAACTGATTCACTACTACCCGATGAGATTCCCCAACGACGTCGAATTCAAAGTGGGCGAGAGTTCGCCCAAGTACGACTGGAACTATGTGCAGATCAAGATGGACACCTACCGTGCCACGCCTTTGCCGTTCAGCATTGTCTGGAACATGGACGAAGTGCCCGCCGGCCAGCCCGTGCTCACGGTTGCAACCTGCAGCTCCCGCAACACTGGCGGCTATGGATTAAAGGTGCTTGTCAACGGCACATTGGTTGAAACGCTGGACTATTCGTCCGACGATTCAATGGTCATGAGAACTCACTCATACGGCAAGTTGATATTCAACCCGATCTCGTTCGACAAGTCATTGCTCAAAGTCGGCGCGAACAAGATAACCCTTGAAATAAACAGCGGAGCGATATCGTACGACTTCGTGCAGCTTGAATACAAGTTGAGCCCATGAACCCCGCATCATCGTGGCCGATGACGGAATAACCGTGAAGAAGGGCTTCGCGATCTTCATGCGCCAGCGCAGAATTAATGCCTGGAAATTGACCTGTGGCATATAAAGATGGTATAATTCATGCCGTCATATGCAACAGGTAGATACATGAGCAAGAAGAAAAAGACAAACGAGAGCGAACCACCGAGTCTATTCGACAAACTGGACCTCTTCGCGCCGATGGTGAAGGCGGATGAGAAGAGCGGGGAGAAGGGCGAATCTAAGGAGGCGCCGCCGGAGAAGAAGTCCGAGCCGGCGAAGAAGGAGAGCGCGCCTCCTCCGCCGTCGCATGTCGACGCCACGACGGCGCAGGGAGTGGGGCTTACGGGGCATGGTCCGCTGCGCGACCTCTACGACTTCAACTTCAGGGAATATTCGGCGTACGTGATCTGCAACCGCGCCATCCCCAGCGTCGAGGACGGTCTGAAGCCCGTGCAGCGCCGCATTCTCCATTCGCTGTGGGAGAAGGACGACGGGCGCTTCACCAAGGTGGCCAACATCGTGGGCCACGCCATGCAGTACCATCCACACGGCGACGCCTCGATCGGCGACGCCCTCGTGGTGCTCGCGAACAAGCTCTGGGGCAAGGGCAAGGGATACCTCATCGACGGCCAGGGAAACTTCGGCGACCTCTTCACTGGAATGCCCGCCGCCGCCCCGAGGTACATCGAGTGCCGTCTCGCGGAGCTCGCGCGCAAGGAGGTGTTCAACCCCAAGACCACCGAGTTCACGCCAAGCTACGACGGACGCAACAAGGAGCCCGTGCTGCTGCCCGCGAAGATACCGCTGCTTCTGATGCTAGGCGCGGACGGCATCGCGGTGGGCCTTTCCACGGCGATTCTGCCCCACAACTTCATCGAGCTTCTCGAGGCCGAGATCGCCATCATCCAGAAGAAGCCGTTCACCCTGTATCCCGACTTCCAGCTCGGCGGCGTGATGGACGTTTCGGAGTACGAGGATGGCCTGGGCAAGGTGAAGGTGCGCGCCGTCATCGAGCCGCGCGACAAGAACAAGCTCGTCATCACGCAGCTACCCTGGGGCGAGACGACCGACTCCATCTCCGCCTCCATCGAAGAGGCCATCAAGAAGAAGAAGGTCATGGTGCGCAAGATCCACGACCTCACCTCCAGCGAGGTGCAGATCGAGCTCGAGCTCCAGGCCGGCGCCTCGCAGGAGAAGGTTAAGAGCGCGCTCTTCGCGTTCACCACGTGCGAGAAGTCGGTGGCGAGCCGTCCGATCGTGCTCGACGCCGGGCGCCCGCGAGCGATGAGCGTGACGCAGATACTCAAGAAGAACGTCGAGCGTCTCATGTACCTCACGAAGCGCGAGCAGGAGATTCGCCTCGCCGAGCTCGATGACCTCTTCCACGCCCGCACGCTCGACCGCATCTTCATCGAAGAGCGCATCTACAAGCGCATCGAGAAGGAGAAGACGTACGAGGGCGTGCAGCAGACGGTGATCGAGGGCTTCAAGCCGTTCCGCAAGGAGCTCAGGCGCGACATAACGTTGGACGACGTGGAGCGCCTGCTGCAGATCAAGATACGCCGCATCTCGCAGTTCGACATCGACAAGAACCGCGAGGAGATCGAGAACGTGCTCAAGGAGGAGGCCCAGGTGCGCGACAACCTCGTGCATCTGCGCGCATTCGTGGTCAAGTACCTCAAGGGCCTCGTGAAGCAGCACGCAAAGCGCTACCCGCGTTGCACGAAGATCGCGCAGGGCGCGTTCAGGGAGGTGGACGTGAGGGCCATCACCGCGAGCGAGCTCACCATCCGCTACGACAAGGAGAACCACTTCGTGGGCGCAGGCCTGCGCGGCGGCGAGGAGCTCTTCAAGTGCTCGTCGCTCGACAGGCTCGTCTTCGTGTGGAAGGACGGCCGCTACAAGATGGCGCCGCCGTCGGACAAGATATTCGTGGACAAGGACCTCCTTGAAGTCTTTCTCTTCAATCCC
Source organism: Kiritimatiellia bacterium (assembly GCA_017563185.1). Taxonomy (GTDB): domain Bacteria; phylum Verrucomicrobiota; class Kiritimatiellia; order RFP12; family UBA1067; genus RUG572. Next base: position 6,043 of record JAFXIL010000135.1, read on the forward strand.
GAGAAGGACCGCGAGCGCGAGTTCTCATGCGTGTACGAGGAGCCGCTCTACGGCTTCTCCTACGTGAAGCGCTTCACGTTCGGCGGAATGATCAACAACAAGGAATATCGCCTCGCGCCCGAGAAGAGCAAGGTGCTCTTCTTCGCCGAAGGATGCCCGGAGAAGCTGTACGTCAAGTTCAAGCCGGCGAAGAACCAGAAGATTCACCAGATGCTCTTCCAGCCGCTAGAGCTGGTGGACAAGGGCGCTGGCGAGAAGCGTCCGGTGGTGGAGGTGCGCGGCGCCTCGGCGCGCGGCATACAGCTCACCACCAAGGCCATCGCGCGCATAGCGTCCACGAAGGGCACATGGTGGGACGACGCCGAAGCCGCAGCCAAAGGCGTGCTGCTGTGACGTCGTCCCCGCGGAATGGCGTCTGGATCATTCGCCCCAGACGATCGTGGTCGCCTCGGAGTAGAGGCTGAAGATGCTTAACACCTCGTAGTCGATGTGGTTCACCTTGGTGATTCCGGCGGAGTCCATGGCAGCCTTGATGGAGCTGTCGCCGGTGGTGAAGATGACCACGCTCTTGCTCTTGGCCTTCCCTTGCTTGAGGCACTTGACGGAGTTGTCGATGTTGAACGAGGCGGGGGCCCTGTGGTCCATGATGATTCCGCCTAAACCGAGGGCGGTGGTGGTGGTGGGGCCGCCCACCTGGGCGCAGCCGGTGAAAAGTGCGGGGGAAGTCCCGCGCGTTAAAGACATTATTGCATAGCCGCCGATTTGCAAGAATCGAAGACGCGCATTTTCAACGTAGCGCGCGAAGCGGAATCACAAAAAGGTAAAAGTTAGCCTTGACTAATGGGGAGGGGGGCGTGTTACACTCTTGTAACAATGAGGGAGGGGTGTCGTTCCGCGTGGGACGGCTCCGAACGCAGAAAACCGATAAAAGGAGAGGAAGATGAGATACTGTTCGACTCGTCTGGGCAAGATCGTCTCGGCAGGCGCATTCGCGGTGTTTGCGCTTTGCGCAGACGCGGCTGCACCCAGGCTGGCGCACCGTTGGAGCTTCAACGGGACATACGAAGATTCGGTGGGCGGAACTACCGCCGAACTGATCGGCACCGCCGTTGGCTTCAACGAGTCGAACACGGCCGTCGTGCTGAGCGGCGATGGCAACGGCAAGGGTTCGCTCAACCTCGGCACGGGGATGTTGCCAACCGACGTCCCGGAAGTCACTCTGGAGCTCTGGGCGACGCAGACGGCGGTGAAGAACTGGGCGCGCATCATCGACTACGGGCCTGACAACCAGAACTACTTCACCATGACGTGGTGCCAGGGCACGGACGGAGGCAACGACCGCGTGGAGATAAAGAAGGCCAACAGCGGGGTGATTGTGTACAACCACACAATGGCCTCATACGCCCCGGGAACGCAATACCACATTTCCGTGACGTTCTCGGCCAATGCGGACGGCACCACAAACGTCCGCTGGGCGCGGCGCAACGCGGAGACTGGTGCAGTGGAGAGCTCATGCTACGGGTTGGCGGTGAACTGGAATCTGGGCGATCTGGCGACCGGCAAGTTCTACCTCGGCCATTCGCAGTACACGGCGGATCTGGACGCCAACGCCGCCTACGACGAAGTGCGCGTGTGGAGGGGGCTCCTCACCGATGCGCAGTTGACCGCCAGCGCGCTGGCAGGTCCTGACGCGCCCCTCGATGGCTCCATGCCGGGCAGGGCGCGGTGGACTGGCGCGGTGGACGCCGACGCGACGAACGCCGGCAACTGGGATCCCGCTCTGCCAGACGAGAACACGCTCGCCGTCTTCTCCGGAGACTTCGCGGCGCAGATTCCCTCGGACTCGTCCTTCACCTGCGCCGGCGTCGTGTTCGAGAACGCGCGCCTCTCCGCCGACTGCGACTGGCGCGGACTTTCCGCGAACATCGAGGGCGGCACCCTCGACCTCGACGGCCGCAAGCTCGTCCTCTCGCATCTTGGCGGCAACGGCACGATCACCGACGCCGGAATACCCTCCGCCTACCAGACGGTCGAATACATCGCCTCGAGCGGCGCGCAGTGGCTGAACACCGGCTTCAGGCCGGCCTGCTCCGACCGCATCGAGATGAAGCTGAACTTCGAGAACAAGGACGGCACGCAGTGCCTCTGGTGCTCGCGCGGCACCTCCACCTCGGCGGCCACGTTCACGGCCTTCATGATAGAAGGCGACAAGCTGCGCTTCGACCGCAACACGAACACGGCGGGCGGCAACGTGCTCTCGCCCACGGCCGGCGTTACGCACACCGTGGTGGCGGATGGCAGCACGCTTGCATGCACGCTTGACGGCGCGGACGCCGGAACGATGGCGGGCAGGGGCGGCTTCGTGCCCGGAAGCCCGATCGTCCTCTTCGCCTCCCACACGGCCGGCGCCAACCTCACCGCTTCCACTGCGATGGGCAACTGGGCGAGCTACCGCTTCTACAATCTCAAGGTTTACGGCTGGGACGGCGGCCTCAAGTGCGACTTCGTGCCGGTGAAGCGCATCGCGGACGGCGAGCTCGGCGTCTACGACCGCATCGGCGGCACGTTCGCGGCCAACATGACCGACACTCCCTTCACCGCCGGCGCAGACGTGGAAGGCGAGGCGGAAGCCGAAGGCGGCGAACTGCACGTCGAAGTCGCGGACGGCGCATCGTCGGTGAACGGGGGCGTGCGCATCTCTGGAGCCGTCAAGCTGTTCAAGGAAGGTCCCGGATCTTTAACGGTAAAGCCACCCCTATCCAACACCGGCGTAGGCAAGTTCGTTTCCGGCACGATCGACATCGGCAGCGGCAGGTTTGTGGTCGATGGCCTTGGTGGTTCTGGCACCATTACCTCCTCTCTTTCCAAGAACCTGATAGCCAACTCGGGGTTCGAGGACAACGGGGTGGCCAGCGGCGCGCGCATCGCCAAGACTCCTGCAGGGTGGAACTACAGCGGAACAATCTATCTCCAAAAGAACAACAGCGACTATGGAGCCTCTCAAAGGAATGGTTCGACATGGTGTTTCGTGAACTCTGGATCCAGCGTAAACCAGAACTTCAAAGTGGAACATGAAACTGTCTATACGGTTTCGATACGGGTTGCCACCAGAAACAATACGAAGTCGCAGTGGAAGAGCAACGGCAATGTCCAGGTAGACGGCGTGACGGTGATATCCTGGAGTGGTCAGAACAACCTTACGGCCACAAGAACTGGCACCATCAGCCTAAAGCCGGGAATCCACAACATAAGGCTGGCGTGCACTAGCAATTCCGGTGCGCAGTTCGACAACGTCTCCGTTGTGGGCAGAGAAGGCGGGGGCGTTCTCGAAGTCAACGTGCCGGAGGGCGAGACTAGCGAGAACATGAACGTGGTGATCACGGGCGGCGCCAACATGCAGGTGTACAAGACGGGCAAGGGCGAGCTTGTGATGAGCCGTGCAAACTCCGGCTTCGGCGCCGGCGGGCGCAGAAGCGGCAACGTCTCCATGTTCGTGAAGGAGGGCGTGGTGAAGCAGTCGGCGTCGGCCGGGACGGCCTCGTGCGGCGCGCAGTACGGCACGATCGTGGTGGAGGAAGGCGCACAGTTCGACATGCGCGGGCGCGTGTACCACGACTACGACTACAGAATCGCTGGCTCGGGTCCGGATGGAGCGGGAGCGCTCGTGAACACTGCAAGCGTGTCCAGCCCATGGGCGGTGGACGGCAGCAAACGGGGGTACCTGCAGGATGTCACGCTCTCTGGCGACGCGACGATCGGCGGCCCCGAGACCTGGGCGCTTCTCTTCTACAACTACGTCAACGAGCACACGTTGTACCTGAACGGGCACACTCTAACCATAAAGGGCGTTATGCTCTATTCGGACAGCATAGCCTACAGCGGCGCGGGGACAATCGTCATAGACGAGGACGCAACGGTCGAGTTCTACCACAACGCCAAGTCCGCGCCAGACGGCGAGCTTCTCGTGAAGGGCGTGATGCAGCAGCACGACCAGGCGCTCTCGCCCCTCAAGGCTCTGCGCTTCACGGCAGGTGGATCGTTCAGCAATCCATGGACTACGCGCCCGGCGTTCGTCGTGTACGAGACCTACGCGCCGAACGTCCAGACGCATCCCTCCTCGACCGTGAGACATCCAACGGTGACGCTTGGCGCGGATGGCCACCTAAAGACCACGCTTGGCCTCTCGCACTTCTCCGACGTGTTCGACAGCTCCAGCACCACCTTCTTCGCCGGCTCGGACGTGACCGTGGATCTTGGCGCGCGCACGTTCGAGGTCGATACGAAGTTGGTCTCTTGGGAGAAGGTGCCTGACGCCACGTTCACCGCGGCGGGCGTCGCGGCAGAGGCAAAGGAAATCGCGCTTGCCGTTCGTGCGGACGGCCTGTGGGCGGTGTGCCTCTTCCCGGACCGTCCGGCGACGGCGAAGTGGACCGGCAATGGCGACGGCGTAAGCCTGCTCGATTCCGCGAACTGGAACTGCTGGAACGCAAGCGGCACACAGCTGGACGGCGTTACGCCTGGCGACTACACGACGGTGATAATCGCCGACGGCACGACCACGCTAAACGTGCCGGAGGGCGTGACGCCGCCGTGGGGGCGGGTACAGTTCGGCGACGGTGAGCCAAAGGCGACCCAGTGGGGACGCATCTTCTACGGTGCCGACCGCTCGGCGATCAGCGGCACTGCATGGTACATGAACACGCCGCTACGCGACTACGTTGCCATGGGCACGGGCGACATCGCGAATCTTGTGAACGCCGCTTGGCAGACCTCGTGGCTCGACTGGGCGCATCTGCGCTTCGACGGATGGTTCAAGGTGACGTCTGAGCAGGCAGGTGCCTGGCACATCCGCCAGAAGTTCGACGACTACTTCGCATTCGCGATAGACGGCGAGTGGGTGCTCGTCAACCCCACGCACACGGTTGAGGCGGCGAGCGACTGCGAGGTGGCGGAGGGGTGGCACCGCTTCACGATCATCTGCGGCGACACCGCCGGCGGCCAGGGGCCGATCTTGCCCTTGAACGGGGTGAACGTGCCAATGGCTATTTCCATCGAAGGCGGCGAGGAGGTCGCGTTTGCGGCGGACTCCTTCCAGCTGGGCAGCGGCAGCACCGTCGTCAAGCTCGGCTGCGACTGCGACTGGCGCTCTCTGGGGAAGATCGTGCTTGAGAGCGGCGCGGCGATCGACCTCAACGGACACGTCCTCAAGATCAAGAAGATCTTCTGCGACGACTACATCGGCGCGCGCGTGATCAACACGGCCGCCGCCACCGGCGAGCTTCAGATCGAGGTCGATTCCGGCGAGACGTTTTCGCTTGACGGCATCGTGGTCAAGGGCGACGTGAGAGTGGTCAAGAAGGGGGCGGGCACGCTCGTTCCCGTGACAGTGGAAAGCCGCTTCACGGGCGGCCTCGTCGTGGACGAGGGAACGGTCAGGTGCGATCTCATCGGGCCCAAGTACGCAATCGGCAGCATGAACCTTCTCCAGAACTGGAACTTCGACGAGGGCGCTGTCAACGGCGACTGGTCGTATGCGAACGGCGGGAACGGCTTCTCCCTTCCCGGCTGGACAACATCGAACTCCGGCAGACTCGGCCTTGCCAAGGCGAACGGAACATGGGTGACCAAAGGACGCGGGATCGGGA
>JAFXIL010000136.1 GCA_017563185.1 Kiritimatiellia bacterium
GCACGACGTTGTTCTCGTCTATCGGATGGGGGTAGGCGGCCACACGGCCCTGCTGTCCGTCGGCGTCCACCTTGCGCGCCTTGGCGCGACGGAGCGGCCCGAGCTGCCACGCGCCCTGTGCCTCTTCGCGTCCCTCGCGCGGGTCGAAGCGCATGAGCTCGCCCGGCTGGAGGGAATGGTGACCCGTGCAGATGCCGAAGAAGAGCGGGCTGTTCGGCACTGCGCGCGCGTGGATGAGCGTGGTGGGGAACCACGAGTTGCCGCCGTAGTAGGCGCGCTGGTTCGTACCGTCGACATTCATGGAGAAGAGCGGCTGGGGGTACATCTGCGAGCGGTCGTTGTACTCCCAGCGGGTGTAGAGGATGCGTCCGTCCCAGGTTAGGGAGGGATAGTTGTCGTGCACCTGGTCGTAGGTGATGCGGGTGATGTTCGAGCCGTCGGCCTCGCAGCGGTAGAGGTTGCTCACCTCGGTCCACCAGCAGTCCACGATCTGCATGCATCGCGTAGAGTTGAAGAGGATGCGACCGTCGGGGAGGTAGCATCCCTCGTAGTCGGCCACGCCCTTGCCGCTTGTGAGCTGGCGCACCTTGCGCGTGGCAAGTTCCATCTCATAGAGGTGGAAGTCGTCGCCGCGGTCGCTTTCCTTGAACGAGTAGAGGATGCGCCTGCCGTCGGGCGAGACGTCCACGTCGCGAAAGCAGCCTTCCTTCGTCTCGAGCAGCGTGGTCTCCCTCCAGAGCCCCGCCGGATCGTATTCGGCCATGCAGAGGGACGAGCCGATCTTTAGGAACGTGCGCTCGGCATGCGCGTCCGAAACGGCCTCGGTGTAGGCGTAGTGCGAGCCGCCCATCACCCAGTGGCGGCAGTACACCCACTTCCTCGCGAACTTCGCGACGGGCGCGAGGCGCGAGGCGCGGCGCCTGAGCATCTTCGCGCGCCATGCGCCGTGCGCCATGTTCGTGGCGCCGCCCTGCGCGAGCCAGTCGGCCTCCATTTCGTCAGCGGGGGCAAACGCAGTCTCCGCGCCGAACGCCGCCACGCCGAAAGCCGACGCGGCCGCGAACGCGGCTGCAAATATCATTGTAGAAGCCTGTTTCATTGGTTTCATCTGCTTTCTCTTGATGATGCACGAACATGACGCCCCATGCCGTCGCGGATATTATATCATAGCAAAGCACCTAGTGCCTAGTACTTAGCGGACATGCCACAATGAGCTTATTTCAGCTGAGTCCAGTCGAGCGCCCAGTAGCGGCGGTCGAGCGCGTATGGGTCAACGGGTTCGCTGTCGATGTCAAATGTGGCGGGAAGAACTCCGTAGCGCATCATCTCGCGCAGGTAGGGCTTAGGAGGGCGGAACCCCTTCATGTCGAAGCGCTTCACCTTCTCGAGAACGTCCTTGCCGTCCTGGATCATCGCAAGGAGTATCTTGTAGTCAGGATCGTCCGTGGACTTGAACACGGCCTTGCCGTCCTTGCCCATGCCGAACCCGCCCGCCTCCTTCGCGAGAGGCGCCTTGAGGAAGAGCGACTTCTCGGGACGCGAGAGGTTGAAGAGCAAATGGCGGTGCCACTTCTTGAGGCGAGGGTCGTTCCAGTTCGGGGTCCAGAAGCTGATGCCGTTTTCGTCCGAAAGGTAGTGCGGCAGGCGCATTCCGCCCGAGTGGCACGAGTCGCAGCGCTTCGCGATCACGGCCTGCGCGGCAATGGACTTCGCACGCTTGCTGTCGTTGTTCATCACCTGCTTGTTCTGGAAGTAGCCGCCGATGGAGCCGCAGCCAAGTGCGGCGTACGTGCCGGGATACGGCGCGGAGCCGTCGAGCCACATCATTATCACCTTGCGCTCGGCGGGCGTCACCGTGGCGCCGTGGTGCTTGCCGGATATCTTCTCCATTAGCGGGCTGCCACCGCTGCCGCGCTCGTAGGGAGGCCAGTCGCTGCGCTCAGAGTTGCGTCCGTCGAGCACCTGGTTGTGCGCGATGAGGCTGTAGTAGGCCATCGAGAACATCACGCCATGGTCGCCGGAGAGGTCGACGTTCGCGCAGCGCTTGTCGGGGTTGTGGCACCTGACGCACGCGCGGTCGAGAACGGGCTGCACGTCGCGCGGGAAGTCGGGAACGTCAAAGACGAGTCCGGACGGGTCGATCTCGGATGGCCCGCGCGATATGGCCTTCGAGACCGTGGCCGCGCGGCGCACGGTGTTTTCCGTCTTCTTCTCGTGGCAGCCCACGCATCCCTGCTTCTCGCCTGGCATGACCTGCGTGAAGCTCTGCATGCGCTTCACGGCGCGGCCCTCCGCATCCATCGCCACAAAGAAGAGCGACTTCAGAGCGGGCGCCTTGAAGTAGGCGCTGCCGTCGTCCTCCACCGGCACTGTGCCGAGATAGCGCGCAAGCGTGAACGTGCCGCCGTAGGTGAGGGGGTCCATGCCGCCCGTGTAGTTGATCGGCTTTGGAAGCGATTCCATGACCATCAGCTTTTTGATCGTGCCGGGCTTCACGCCGTCCATGCTGCGGCTGATCATCACGTTCTCGAGGTAGAACTCGCCGGTCTTGGACGAAAGGTCCGTGCGGTCGGCGAGAATGCGCTCGCGCTTGTGCGGCATCAACGGACGCGGCTCGCTTATGCGGGAGCCTCCGTCGCTCGCCCCTTCGAACGTGGTGAACTCGGCCGGAAGGCTGAACAGCGACTCCTTCTTGCCGCGCCTGTTCATGAGGAACACCTCGCCGCCGTCAGTCGCCATGAAGAGCTCCGGCGAGAACGCCCACGGATCGAAGCACTTCACGTTCGAAACATGGCGGATGTTGGAGCGGTTGTCGGGACCCGACTTCGCGGAGAGGATGCTTAGGAATCCGCCGTGTTCCATCATACCGTGGCCGGGAGAGTCAATGAGAACAATGTCCTCCGAGCCGGGGATGGGCTTGGCGTCGATGTACACGCTGTTGGGGTACGTGTTGCCCTGCAGGATCTGGTGCTGCGTGCCGTCGGGATTCATCGTCCAGAGGTGATGGAACGTAACCTGGCGGCGATCGACGTACTCCCAGCGCATGTAGGCGATGCGGCCGTCGTGGAGGGGCCAGGGCGTGTTGTCGTGCTCGATGTTGGCGGAAAGCATGCGGATTCCGGAGCCGTCCGGCTTCATGCGGTAGATGGTGGCCACCTGGGTGAGCCAGCAGTTAACCCAGCGGCGCGCGCGGCCCGAGACGAAGATGATGTCGCCATCCGGGAGCCACGCGGGCTCGATGTCGTCGTATTCGCCGAACGTGAGCTGCTTGAGGCCGGTGCCGTCCGAGTTGATGGTGAAGAGGTGATAGCGCTGCTCGTTGCCGGGACGGTAGGAGAACACGATCTGCCTGCCGTCGTAGTGGACGCACGGGTCGCGCACCGCGCCCGCGACGTCCTCGAGGATCGTGCGGAACGACTTGGTGCGGAGGTTGTACGCGACGAGCCGCCCCTGCCGGTTGAGGATCGTGTGGCTGGAGCCGTAGCAGTAGTAGCCGAAGTTGGCGTACCAGTGCTCGCGCCGGTGCGTGCGCGTGGCGAACAGGATTTCCTCGACGTCGCCGAACTCCCCGGCGAACAGCCTCTCGCGCAGCTCCGCGACGGACGGCGCGGGCGGACGCAGACCGGGGACGGATGGCTTCTCGTCCGTGTCGTAGAAGTCGATGTAGTCGATGTTAACCGGGAGTTCTGGGGCGACGATGCGCAGGTCCGCGCCCTTCGGGATGTCGATGCGCGCGGTCTCCACGTCACGGATCTGGTGGAAGTCGCCGGTGTCGGGGAACATGATGTCGCCAAGGTGCTTCGCGCCGTCGAAGAACTGCAGCTTGGCGTCCTTGCCGCCGTTGTCCGTGGAAAATGCCACGGCCACCCATTTCGCGGCGACGGACGTCTTGCCGTACCTGACGCCCCGGCCGCCGCTGAAGAAGGCGAGGATGCTGCCGCCGGACGTGCCCGGTATCTTGTCGTACGGACCGGCCTTCGCGCCCCGGCCGTCCGGCAGCATCTCGCCATTCTCGGCCTCGAGCCTTGCAACAGGCACAGAAGAACCTCCTGCGGCGGCGCAAGCAAGCGGCAGCGCGACCGCGGCGGCAAAAAAGAAATTCAATGCATATTTCATGCCATTGAGTATAGCATATCACAGCCCGCGCCGCAATAGAATATCGCGCACGACGCAATAGGCGGGCTAGCGTACGTTTCGGAGACGCGCACGCCTCAGACCTTCAGGAATATCTTCTTCTGCTTGAAGAAATAGAGTATTGACCATACCACAAGATACGAGGTCAGTCCCGTCAACGCCGAGCCCCATTTGTCCGCCCACTTGCAGAGCCCGGCGAAGAGGAATCCCTGGATCGTGGCGGAGACGCGCACCATGGAAAGAACGTACGCGAGGATGGAGTTCTTGCCTACGGGATCGAACACCACCGTCCAGCGTTTCAGGCCCAGCACATCCACTATCCAGTGGAACAGGGCGAGCATCGCGAGCGCGTATGCCGCAGAGTAGAGGACGAACGACGGCGTCCAGAGCTTCTTGATCGGCGGATTGCCCAGCGCGTACTCGAACACGCACGCGGCGACTGCCGCGACTGCGGCCCATGCGGCGAGGAGAACCGACTTGCGCGCGGGCGACGGGCCGTTCCGCCATCCGAGAAGTCTGCCGGCGAGGACGCCGAACATGGCGAGCGCCATTCCTCCGGGAAGGGAGTAGAACGACTCTGGATCGTACTTCCTCCTGTACAGCAGGTGATTCGGCCACGACAGCCGGTCAAGGTACGCCGGGAAGTTCCACTGCGGGGAATACGAACTCGCGCCCTCCGGGGCACCCGGCGCCACGCAGAATTGCAGCAGCAGATAGTAGCCAGCAAGCAAGGCGACGGCGATCGCGAACAGCTTCCAGACCCTCCTTACGTAGAGAGAGATAGATGCGGCCGCGCCCCATGAAAGCCCGATGAAGCCAAGAACGCTCATGAGGCGGAAGTTTGGATTGAATTTCAGGATCCCGCCAAAGGAAAGCCCGATCAGGAATAGGACGGCGACTCTCGCGAGCGCCTTGAGCTGGATGTTCAGCGTGGAGCGCCCCCGGCTCTGCTGCGAAGCAAGCGAGAACGGCCACGAGACCCCTGCGAGAAAGAGGAACAGGGGGAATATCGTGTCGTGATGCGCAAAGCCTATCCAGTTCACGTGATTCATCTGCCTGGCGATCCATGCGTCTGGACAGTTCAGCGCCGAACATATTCCGGCAATCAGCGCCGAGCCGCCGGTGATGAAGAACATGTTGAAGCCCCTCAGCGCGTCTATGGACGCGATGCGTGACGGCTTCTCGACCGTTGCCTCTTCTGCTGTCATCTGGCCACTCCAATTCTTGTCGCTACTTCACGTCCACCAGGCGGGACTGCTCTTTCCCGTCGGCGCCCTTCCACGTGATGCGGTACTTGCCGCGGAAGCCGCGGAACGCCACCTTGCCGCCATGCGCCTTGACAACGGTCTTCGTTCTCCACTCGCGGTTCAGAAGGTCGTCCATCGCGTAGTAGGCGGTCTTCGGCTTCATGTCGCGCGTGAAGAGTCCGCTCATGGAAGGCTCGCCGGGCGCGCCGCAGTCGTCCACGACGTTCCACCAGGTGATACCGATCATCTTCTCCACCGAGAACCACGCGCGGTACATGTTGCGTGTGATTATCGCCTGGGCCATCTGCCCCTTCGGCGTGAGATCGGGCGCGGTGATGGTGATTTCGGAGAGGATTATCGGCAGACCAGCCGCCGAGGCGCTGCGGAAGCGCGCGGCCACGCCCTCGGGCGAAAGATGCGTCGGTCCCTTCCCGGCCATGATGTTCAGGCTCTCCCTGGGATTGAAGAGGTGCATCTGCGAGCCGATCGAGTCGATGCGCGCGCCGTGCGCCGCGAGGTCCTTCGCCTGCCTGGCCACTATGGCGCTTGAGGCGTAGTCGTTCAGATTGAACCACGCCGTCTTCGGCAGGTACTTGCCCGCCCACAGGAACGCCTTGAAGGCGTAGTCCGCCGGCATGGGGCCGTAGTGGCTGCCGTCGAACGGGCGGCCGCGCACGGCCCTGTCGCCGAACCTGTGAAAGTCGGTGGCGCTCTCGTTCACCACGTCCCATGCGTCCACGCGGCTGCCATAGCGCGCCGCTATGTCGCGGATGCGCTTTTCGTAGAAGTCGTTCTGCGCCTTGAGGAAGCTTGGCACGAGGCGCGCGATCTCCTCGCCTTTGAGCTTGCCGTAGATTTCTCTCCACGCCCTGCACCACTCGTGCTCCCTGACGTTCTTGATGCCGGCCGGCAGCTTCGCGTCCCACACCGGCACCTTCACGCCAGTCGCAGCCTCCAGCGCGCGCTTCTCGGATTCGGGGCAGAACGTGTCCCACAGCCAGTTCGGCGTCATCCACGCGTTGTTGCCCCACACAAGCGGATGGCCGTGGATGCGCACGCCGCGCGACTCGAGGTATGCGATCACGGGATCGGTTGGCGGACGCCTCCAGTGCGGCTGCGTCTTAGGACTCTTGCATTCGTTCCAGAACGCCTCCGTGTCCTCGGCCGCCTCCTCGAAGCGCGGCTTGAGGGGCTCTCGCTCGAAAGTGCGCCAGTAGAACGCGACGGTGGCGGAGTTGAAGAGCGACTTGCCGGGCGCGATCTGAGATGCGTACAGCTCCTTGTAGCGGGCGTTGCGCTCGCTCTTGCCAAGCTGGTTGAAGTTGAAGATGTGGGCGCCGAAGAAGAAGGCGTGGGTGATCTGCTCCACGGCGACCTCGGCTCCGTCTGGCGCGGCCACGTCAACCGAGGCATCCGCCTTGCGGTACTTCTCGATGTCGGCGTCCATCTTTGCCAGCGCCTCGGGCGTCCATATCTTCCAGTACGCGTCGCTCATCACGGAGCGGTCTGGCGTAAAGTCGGCCAGCGCCGCGCCGGCCGTCGCGCAGACGGCACAGCATATCAATGCCGTTTTTCTCATGTCATGATTCCTTTCAGCGTGTTGCGCCGCCTCGGAAAGCCCCGCGCGACTGCATTGTTCCTAGTTGCGGACATTTTACCAAACCCCGTTCCCGCCGTCAATGACGCCCGCCAGTCATTTGGCCTGGCCGTCAGTTGCAGTAGGCGGAGAAGTCGCGGATGAGCGGCTTCGCGGCGGAGGCCGTGACCGAGAGGCGCAGCCGGCTCGCGGCGGTCTTCTCGAATCGTACAATGTGCTTGTGCCCCACGCACGTGCCGGAGTAGAGCTTCTTCCACTCCGCGCCCACAAGCGCCTCTAGGTCAAACTTGCGGATACGCTCGCCCTGCTCGATGCGCTCTGCGAGGATCACCTGATTCACCGGGCCGGAATCCTTCGGAATCGCGAGTTCGAGTCGGTCGCCTTCTCCTTCGGCGGCCGCGAGTCTGTTTGCGTAGCGCCCCTTGATGCGCCGACCGAACTCCGCGTAGGTCTTCATCTCGCTCTCGAGGATGAGGCCGTCTGGCTGCGGCGCGGCGTTGAGGAGGAGGTTGCAGTTGCGCCCCACGGAACAGTCGTACATGTTCATGAGGTAGTCCATCGTCCAGTTCGGTCCCCTATTGTAGCAGAACCACCTGTTGCGCCCAAGCGGGACATCGCACTCGCCGGGAATCCACCTTCCGCCGTCGGGATTGCCGTTGTACTGCATCTCCTTCGTGCCGTCGTCCGCCGTGCCGTCGATTCCCGTGGCCCAGCAGGGATACGGAGCGACTCCGCGTTCATTGCCCACCCAGCGGATGAGGTTCTTCGCTTCGGGAGGTCCTTGGAAGAGAAGTGCGTTCGGTTGGTACTTCTCGATGAGCGGCAAGAGATCGGGGCCACCCTTCTCCGGCGCCAGCGTGCCGCCGTCGAACCATATCTCGAAGAGTTCTCCGTAGCGGCTCCAGAGTTCCTCGGTCATCCTCTCGCATATCTTCGCGTACCGCTTCTTCGACTCGGGCGAGGGGTCGCCCAGCCAGC
>JAFXIL010000137.1 GCA_017563185.1 Kiritimatiellia bacterium
CGAGCACGATGCGGCGCGTGGGGACTGTGGGAGTGAGGTTCTCGAAGTGGACGATTCGCGCGGCCTCGCTGGGAGTCTTGCCGTTGACGGTGACGACGTTGCCTAGAACGAAGTAGCGGTCCTTGTCGCGCGGATCGCGGACGGGGCCTTCGACGATGTCGCCCGTGCGGAGCGCGTGGCGGCGTATCTGCTGCTGCGGAATGAACACGTCCTCGGGGCAGGCGAGGAAGTTCGTCTTGGCGCTTCTGAGGAAGCCGTAGCCCTCCTTCTCGACCTTGAGGCAGCCGGATGCCATGACGGCGCCGCCGCGGGAGAGATAGTTGCGGATTGCGGCGAAGATGATCTCGTGGCGCTTCATCGCGCCAAGCTCCTCGGCATTGGCGTCCGCCATCATTCGCTCGACGATGGTGCCGTTGTCCCAGGAATGGATGTCCTGCAGCTTGTACTCAGGCAGATCGGGATTGCGCGGCACGGCGGCCTGCGGCGGCTCGTAGCGCTGCTGGCGCTGCTGCTGCTCCTGCGGAAGACGGCGATTGCCCTGCGGCGACTGCTGCTGCGGCTTTGGAAAATTCGGCACGAAGGGCTTGCCCATGCGCGCGGCCCTGTTCGCGAGCCACTGCTGGCGACGCAGCTGGCGGCGCGAGAGAGGCTGCTGAGGCCCTTCGGGTTTCAACACCTGCTGTTGTTGTTGCGCCTGAGGGGTTTGTTGTTCCGAGGTTTCGGTTTTCGGAGTTTCGAGTTTCGGGGTTTCGGGGGGCAGAGTGGCTGCGGGGGCGCTGTCACTGGGAGAACGGGCATCTTGCCCGTTCGCTGCAGCGGCCGCAGCTGCGGCCTCGGCCTCCTTCAACGCCTTCGGTTTGCGTCCGCGGCGTTTCTTCGCAGGCGCTTCGCCTTCAGGTGCGGGTGTCGCGGCCGCGCCTTCTGCCGACGGTTGCTTCTTCGTACGCTGGGCGCGTTTTTTCTTCTGCTGCTCCGCCGCCTGCAGGGTCTCGGCCTCTGCGGCGGGCAGTTCTTCAGGCGACCACACTATGCGTGTGTCAACCGAATCCTCTGTGTTCATGCTTTGCCTTCTCTTGCAGCCATGCAACGAGGCGCATGGCTTCGTTCTTCAAATTTTCCGGAGTTGAGTTGTTGACCACGACGAAATGCGCGCGTACGGCCTTTTCGGCCACCGGCATCTGCGCCGCAAGTCTCGCCTCTGCCTGCGCCCGGGAATATCCCCTAGTGCGCATCATTCGGTCGATCTGAAGATCCTCCGATGAGGCGATAGCGATTATTATATCATAATCCTCGTCGAAATGCGATTCGAAAAGAAGCGGAATTATCGCTACGGAAATGACGCCTGCAGGAGTGGCGTCGGCAAAGGCGCGAAGACGGGAACGGACTAGCGGGAAGAGAATCTCCTCCAGCGCCTCCCGTGGGGACTGTCCCCCGCTGAATTGGGGACTGTCCCCTGCTGAATTGGGGTCTGTCCCCCGTTGAATCGGGGTCTGTCCCCGCAGAAAGACGACGTCGGCAAGCTTGGCGCGGTCGATTCCGCCGTCCGGTGCCAGCACACCGTTGCCGAAGCGGGAGGCTATCGCAGGCACGGCGCCGCCGCCGGGAGCCTCTAGCTCGTGCACGATGTCGTCGGCGTCAATAACACGAATGCCAAGCTCCCGAAGGAACTTGGCAAACGTGCTTTTGCCGCAGGCGATTCCGCCTGTCAGAGCGATCTTCATCTTCTTCAGTTCGCGGCCGGCGCGGGCGTCACGCCAGCCGTATCCTGAGGGGCGGCTTCCTTTTCGGAAACATTCAGCATAATCTGACGTCCGTTGGGATCCACAAGGCGCGCCGTCACGAAGATGAGCAGGTTGCGCTTGTTGGACCACTCGCTGCGGCTGCGGAAGAGGCGGCCGAGGAACGGAATGTCACCGAGGAACGGAATCTTGTCTTCCATCGAACGGCGCTCTTCCGTGATGAGGCCACCCATCACGATGGTCGAGCCGTTGTAGAGGGTCACGTGCGTGTCAATCGAACGCTCCTTGAAGAAGGGCTGCTCCATGGGCACGGAGAACCACTGGATGTCCTCGGAGCTCTTCGACTGTGAGGAGGCGAGGTTCTGCAGACCGTCGAGACTGGAGGTGACGATGCTGGTGTCGCCCATCACCGCGTCCATCGGCACCTTCATGCCATAGTCGCGCCACTCGGGCTCGGAGACGATCCTGGGCTGGAGAGCGAGGTTGATCAGGCCTTCGGGCGAGAGGTCGGGAGTGACGGTGAGGATCACGCCCACTTCCTGCGTCTCGAAGTTCTGAGGCTCGACCATCGGGAGGATCTTGCCGCTCGAGCCGCCCGAGGAGTAGTATCCGCCGCCGCCGGAGGAGGAGGTGGACTGGATGGTCACGTCGTAGTCCTGCGGGAAGCGGTAGATCGTGACGACCTTGATGGTGGCCTCCTGGCCGCTCTTGGTGACGACCTTCGGCGCGGAGAGGAGATCCGTGTCGCTGCGCTGCGAGAGCATGTGCAGGATCATCGAGAGGTCGGCGTTGCCCACGAAGGCGTTGAGGCGCATGAACTTGTCGTTCTGGCTGAGGGCGTCGCCCGAGACGTGGTTTCCGGACGTGGAGAGGTAGCGCATGCCGGTCTGGTACGTGGTGCCGTCAACAGCATTGACGAGGCCATTCTTGGTGTAGACGCGGTTGCCGGCGTCGTCATACCACCTGCCGCCGCTCCTGGTGAACCCGAGGTCGCCGGGCTTCACCCAGCCGGCGCCGGGGCTCCACACGTAGTCCTTCGTGTTGTCCGTGGTGTACTTGGCGGAGTTCTCGATGTTCTGGCTCCAGGAGGAACCGGTGAGAACGCGTCCGTCGGGGAAGGATGTGTGAGCGCCGGCAGCCGAATCGGTGGAAGACGTGCTGTCGGTGAGCGAGCCCACAACCTGCTGTTCGCCGTTCACGAGCACCCACTTCGAAGTGTCGTAGGGAATGCCGTCCTTGAGGTTGAGGGCCTTCTTGAGCTTGCCGCCGATGTTGAAGGAGTAGTCGCTATTGAGCAGCCACTCGAATCCGAGAGAGTTGAGATCCTCCTGGGCGACTTCAACGAAGCGCGTCTCGATCTCGATCATTGAGGGCGTGACGTTCAGCTCGTTCAGGGCGTCCTCGAAGATGGCGAGCTGGTCTTCTGTGTTGGTGACGCGCAGCTTACCAACGGCCTTCATGTACTTGATCCGGGAGTTCTGAGGCCAAGTGACGCCCATCTCCTCGAAGTACCTCTTCCACATCTCCTCGCTGCCGTCCCCGCCGCCGGCGTTGTCGGCATTGTCGCCGCCATCGAAGGACAACTGGCCGGTCTGCTCGTTCTTGAGCGAACTGGAGGCCTCGTTCACACGGTCGAGGAACGACTCGACCACGCTGTAGGTGCGTGTGACGAGCTCTTCGGTGGTCATGCCCTTGGGCATCACCATCACCACGGAGCCCTGCACCTTGAACTTGAAGCCGCTGACCTTGCAGACGAGCTTGAGAGCCTCCCACAGGGACATGTTGGAGGCCGAGACGTTCGTGATCTGAGGCACATCGCCAGCTGCGGTCTCGGAGTCGGACGCGGCGGAGAAGGCATCATTGCTGTTTGCGCCTGCCGTGGCGTCGCCACCGCTGGTGAGAGGCTTTTCGAGCTGCAGGACGAAGTTGAAGCCGCGCTGCTCGATCGGAATCTCGGGACGGTCGAAGTCCTTCGAAGCCTGACGGAAGTAGTCAACCACGTCGATGATCGTAGCCGGAGGACGGAACGAGATCGAGGGGAGGATCATCGCCTTCATGCGCTTCTCGATGGACTGCTCGATGGAGCGCTCGTCGGTCGGGTTCGTGGGGCCCTTCTTCGTGGCGTTCGCGTCGAGGTTCTTGAGCTCGGGCGAATTGATCGCATAGACGGGGCGCCATGCGGCGTCAACGTCGGCAATCATGCCGGCGCGGGTGGCCACGCGCTCCTGCTCGATGATGGCCTGGCGCTTGCGCTGGATGCGCTCGCGAAGGGCGATCGCCTGGCGGTTGTACGGGTCGGCGCGCAGCACGAGGTCGCACTGATCGAGCGCGTTGTTGAGGTCGGAGACGGCGAAGTACTGCGACGAGAGGCGCAGACGGTGCTGGATGAGATCGCGCTCGTCCTTGTACTTCTTAGAGTTGCGCACATGCTCGATGTCGGAGATGTCGGTTTCGTTCTCCTGCGTTGTCTCGGCCCTGAGGGCCTCGATTAGCGCAGCCGCGTTGGGATGGTGCAGCTTCTGCGCCTCCTCGGCGAGCTTGAGGCCGCCCTCGCGGTCGCTCTCGCGCAGAGCCTGCTTAGCGGCCTGATACTTGGCCTCGGCCATCTGGCGGGTGCACTCGCGGCGCTTCTCGGCGGAGTCCGCACGGTCGTTGAGATGCTGCCACGCGAGGTAGTACTGCTTGTACATCGTATCCCAGTCGCGTTCGGCCAGCGCCTTCCTGCCAAGGTCCATCTCCCTGTCGGCCTGTTTGTCGAGCGACTGGCGGCGGATTTCCTCGGTGGCCATCAAATCGCTGATGAGCTCCGCTTCGGGATGCGGCGGCTCGGCAGGCTTCGCCTCGGCCTTGGGCGCGGGCTTCGCCTCCTCCGGCTTCAACTCGAGATCGCCGAGATTCGGCTCTGCGGGCTTCTCATCTGCCTTGGGCGCAGGCGCGGGCTCGGCAGGCTTCTCCTCTGCCTTGGCCTTGGGCGCAGGCGCGGGCTCGGCAGGCTTCTCCTCTGCCTTAGGCGCGAATTCCGCCACGGGCGCAGCGGGCTGGGGAGCCTCAACCTTCGGCTCTTCGACCTTAGGCGCGGACGCGGCTGGCTTGGGCGTCTCTGCTTTCGGCGCTTCCACCTTTTTCGCCGGCGTGGCTGGCTTAGGTGCTTCCACCTTTGGCGCGGCTTCGGCGGGCTTTGGAGCTTCAGCCGGTTTCACCTCGGCTTTCTTTGCTGGCTTGGCGTTGCCGATGTCAAGAAGATCGTCAAGATCATCCTGCGCAACAACGCTCGCTGCGAAAGCGAGAGACAGGCATGCGGCGCCCAGTACTGCGAGTGTTTTATTGGCTCTCATCGAGATTGCTCCTTAAAAGTTCTATTATGATACCCCATTTTCGCTGATGAATCAAGCGTCAACGTATGATTTTTTCCTTTTTCGTCTTCAGGTCAACAACGGTGACTTCACATCCGTTTTCGACGGCGGCAAGCTTCTCCACGCGGTATTTGCTGCCGTTGAGCTCGAATTCGGTGCCCTTCGAGACGGAGAACTTGCGCTCGGTGCCGCGCTTGTAGGTGAGTTCCGTCTCTGTCTCCACTGCGATGTCCGGCACGCGGATGGTGACCGTGAGAACCTTGCCGTCCTTCTCGCGCTTCAGCTCCACGGTGGAGATGTCCACCGCGCGCTTCAGGTTGGGATCCTTCGATCCGGGAATCGTGCGGCGCTCCTCCTTCTTCTCGAAGGCAGTCACCTTCCAGCCCGTCTTGACCTTGCCGTCGGGCGAACCGATCTCCTCGTTCAAGAGGCAGGAGAACGTGCTGTCGAACTTCGTCTTCGCGTCCTTGCGGCGGAAGGTGAAGCGGTAACCGTCGCGCACGCGGCTGTAGGCGGAGAAGTAGAACGGCAGCGACGTGTGCTTGAGCGGGGCGGAGACGACGAGGGAATCGGCGTAGTCGGAATGCGACTCCTTGTCCGTCGGATCCGTCTTCGCCACGAACTCCTCGTAGTTGGTGAAGCCGTCGCCGTCGAGATCCTTCTTTGCGTCGCTCGGATCGTTCGGGTTCAGGCCGTACTTGACCTCCCATTCGTTCGACATGCCGTCGTGGTCGGCATCGGCCTCGATCTTCACCACATGCTGCTTCACGCCGCAGAACGGGCATGTCTCGGCATCGGCGGGAATCGGCTTGCCGCAGCCCTTCTTGGCCTTGGGGTCGCTGTCGCCCTGCTGGCAGAAGACGCGTCCCTCGCTCGCGAGGAAGTTCGCCTTCTTGGCGTCTATGGCCCCGAGGCGTGGCGGCGTCTTCATCTGGCGCAGCATCTTCTGAAGCAAGTCGAGGTTGGCGGGCGGCACGCCCTCGTGGGAGGGCTTCATCGCCTTGAGCTGCGTCTCGTATTCGTCGGCGCTCGCCTCGGGCGAATCGCCGAGCGACATCGCGTACAGCGCCGCGGCGACCGCCAGCGCGGCGAAGCCCGCTGCGGCGGCAAGCCAGTCCCAATGCGCCGCAAAGAAATTCTGCTTGGAGGCGCTCATTCGAAATCCCCCTTCTCCGCCTTCTTCTCGGCGGGCTTCTCCTCCTTGACGGACGGACTCGCGGGCTGCGCGTCGCCACCAGCTGCCGGCTTCTGGTCGGCGGCGGGCTTGGCGTCGGCCGACTTCTGGTCGGCGGCAGAAGCGGCCTCCTCCGCGGCGGCGGGCGCCGGGGCGGGACGGCCGAAGTCGTACACGTCAAGCGTGAACATTACCGAGAGCGGCTCGTCGCCCTCAGGGTCAGCCACGTTTCTGTTCGCAAGCGCGAGCGCCTCGGGGTTGGCGGCCGCGGCGGCCGCGGCCGCGCC
>JAFXIL010000138.1 GCA_017563185.1 Kiritimatiellia bacterium
ACTTGCCGACGTTGGGCAGGCCCACAATGCCTACTGAAAGACTCATCTTAAAACCTTCCGTTTGATAAAGACGCCTCTATTCTACCATAATCGCGCCGTAATATAAAGACCTGACGCAAGCCGCGCGACGTGCCGCAGGCACCGACGCGCGACTCGCATTCGCGAGCGACGCATTGGCACCGTCGAGATGCCACAGGATCGTGGGGCCGGCGGCATGTCAATGCGAAGTCCGCTG
The DNA here is from genome assembly GCA_017563185.1 of Kiritimatiellia bacterium. GTDB lineage: Bacteria > Verrucomicrobiota > Kiritimatiellia > RFP12 > UBA1067 > RUG572. The sequence continues at coordinate 236 of JAFXIL010000138.1, forward strand.
GAGTTGGATTTCGTCCCATGCGGCGTTGATGCGGGCCATCTTCTCGGTTGCCCTCTCTATCATCTCCTCCGGGAGTCCCTGCGCACGCAGAAGATCCGGATGGTGTTTCTTCGCGAGGGCGCGGTAGGCGCGGCGCAGCTCGTCGTCGGAAGCGCGCGGACTGCATCCAAGTACTTCGTACGGATCTGCCTTCGCGGCGGAGGCGCGTGAACGGCCTGCATCTGAACGACTGCGGGGGCCAACGCGGTTGAAGTACTGCTCGGAGTATAGCGACGGTCGGATCCGCAGGTACGTTACGATCATCTCGAGGATGCGGCGCTCCTCGGGAGCAAGGACGCCATCGGCGCACGCGACGTCCCAGAGAATGTCGTACAGCAGCTCGCGCATGGTCAGAGACGGCGTGACGTCCGCAAACGAGTTCGCATAGTCGAATATCGAGTGAGGATCGCTCTTCGCCGCCCTGAAGGCCTTGATGCATATCTCGCGCTTCTCGGGCGTGAGGCCGAGGCGCATGAACGCCTCCTCGCCGGCGGCGATCTCGGTTTCATCCACATGGCCGTCAGCCTTCGAAAGCTTGGCGAGCATGGCGCCCACTGCCGAAAGGAACACCAGCTCGCGCTCGACCGACGTGCGGCTCGTCGAAGCGCGCGGCCCTGAGGCGGCACCGTGTCCCGCGGACCGGTTTCTCATCCGGTGGCGGGCCTCCTCCTCCATTTGCTTCTGCGCCGCGGCCTCGTTCGCCTTCTCCTTGATGTAATCGCCCACGCCGCTGCCGATCGCAGCGCCGATGATTCCGCCCAGCGCGCCGAAACGCGCGCCTAGCATGTAACCTACCACTCCTCCAATCCAGCTCATGTTCCTGTCTCTCGCTCACGCACCTTTGATCCGTCCGGAAATTGCCTGCGCCACGGAGTCGACGTCGAAACGGGCGGCGCGCTCCAGCTCTGCGGCGCTGCCATGGCCTGCGAACTCGTCGGGCCAGCCGAACTTCATGTCCGCCCCGATCGCCTCGCCGAATCCGCCCATCACGCTGCCGTTCTCGAGAGAGGCCACGAACGCGCCCGCCGCGCGATGGCGCGCGAGAAGCTCCGCGTCGAAAGGCTTCACGAACCTCGCGTCCACCACGCCCGCCTCGACGCCGCGCTCCTTCAGCGCAGCGGCCACCTTCACCGCCTTCGCCACCTGGTCGCCGAGCGCCCACAGCTGCACCTTCGCGCCCTCGCCCGAGACCGCGCGCGCCTTGCCGTATTCCACCGCCACGCGCGGCACGGCTGCATCCTGCGCCTTGCCCCTCGGATAGCGCATCGCCCATGGACCGCCCTTCTTGAGCGCGAGCGAAAGCATCTCCTTCATGTCGTCCTCGTCGCACGGCTGGCAGATCGTCATGTTTGGAAGGCAGCGCAGCATCGCGACGTCGAACATTCCGTGGTGCGTGCGGCCATCCGCGCCAACGCAGCCGGCGCGGTCCACGGCGAAGACCACGGGCAGATTCAGGAGGCACACGTCATGCATCACCTGATCCACCGCGCGCTGCAGGAACGTGGAGTAGATCGCCACGACGGGCTTCATTCCGGCCTTCGCGAGGCCGGCTGCGAACGTGACGAGATACTCCTCGCAGATTCCGCCGTCGAAGAATCGGTCCGGGAATTCGCGAGCGAACGCGGCAAGTCCCGTGCCGTCGCACATCGCCGCCGTGAGCGCGCAGACCTTCTCGTCGGAACGCGCGTGCGCGGCAAGTGCCTCGCCGAAGGCCTCGCTCCAGCCATGCGAAGGAGCGGGCTTCTCGGGCGAGCCATGTTCCGGTATCGCAAACGGCCCCACCCCGTGCCAGGCCGTGGGATTGCGCTCCGCGGGCGCGAAGCCGCGTCCCTTCACCGTCACCACATGCACCACCACGCTGCGCTTGTCGTCGCGCGCCACGGCAAGCGCGTTCTCCACGGCCTTCATGTCGTGTCCATCCACCGGCCCGATGTACCTGAGCCCGAACGACTCGAAGAAGGCGTTGCCGAGCCAGATCGACTTCAAGGTGCTTTCCAGCCTGTGGTACGCTCCGCGCAGGAACGTGAGGCGCAGCTTGTGGCCCATTCTCTCCGCTGCCGCCTTCACGCGGTTGTAGCGCACCCCCGATATCATTTTTCCGAGAACGCGCGCGAAGGAACCCACGTTCTTCGAGATGGACATCTCGTTGTCGTTGAGAACGAGTATCACCTTGCCTTTAAGCTGCGAGCAGTTGTTGAGCGCCTCAAGGGACTCGCCGTTAGAGAGCGAAGCGTCGCCCACAACCGCGACCACATGCTCCGCGCTTCCACGCAGGTCGCGCGCAGCGGCCATTCCCTCGGCCGCCGCGAGAGCGCTTCCTGCATGACCCGAGACGAACGCGTCGCAGTCGCTTTCCTCTGGACAGCAGAAGCCTGAGAGCCCTCCGAACTTCCGCAGCGTTCCGAATCCGTCACGCCGCCCTGTAAGCAGCTTCCACGCGTACGTCTGGTGCCCAACGTCCCAGAGGATGCGGTCCCGCTCCGGCTCGAAGACGCGCGCAAGGCCAATCGCGAGCTCCACCGCGCCGAGCGAGCTCGCAAGATGCCCGCCGGTCTTGGAGACTCCTGCCACGATCTCGCGCCGCAGCTCCTCCGCGAGCTCCGGAAGCGCAGCCGCGTCAAGCGCCTTGACGTCCACCGGCGAACGCACGTTGTCAAGCATGCTCTTCACGGCCCCATCTCCTCCAAACGCGGTTCTACAGCTTCCAGCCGTTGTGGTGCTTCACCTCGAGGAGAGCGTTCGCGGCGTCCGCGTTCGCGCCGGTGAAACGCTCTGCGGCGGGATTCCACCGGAGACTCGAGAGCCCCAGCCGCTCGCAGATGTTCGCGATGTGGCAGGCGCTGATCGAACGATGGCCGATCTCGCAGTCCGTGGCGATTGGACGGTTCTCGTAGATGCCGTCGATGAAGTCGCTTTCGTGGTTGTGTCCGCCAGCCGCCTTGTAGAGATGCACCTCGTTCGCGCCGAGGTCGTGCTTCTCGTTCCACTTCTTGAGGAACTCCGGACGGTCCAGCCGCCCGCGCGTGACGAACACGTCCCCCTTCTCGCCCTTGAACTTGACGCCGTTGGCGTAGCGGTTCGAGACGTGCGCGCGGAAGCCGTTCGCGTACACGAGGTCGAACGAGTATTCGCCCGCCCAGTCGAGAATCGGGTCAGCGCCGAATCCGTCGCTCTTGAAGTTCTCCACTGCCACGGGGCCGCTGCGCTCCACGCCGAGCGCCCAGTGGAGGATGTCGATGTGGTGCGCGCCCCAGTCGGTGATCATGCCGCCGCCCGTGCGGGAGTTGGAGCGCCAGCACATCGGCCCGTGGATGGCGGGAATGAAGACGTTGCCGGCGTGGTGCGCTGCGGGGCCCTGCCACAGATCCCACATGCCGTCCGGCGCGAAGTACGCAGGCGCCTTGCGCGGCGTACGGTCTGCAGGATAGCCCCAGTAAGGACCGCGTCCGCCGGGCAGACCCACTTCGCACTCCACGCACTTGCCGATGTAGCCGTTGCGAATCCACTCCGCCGCCACGCGGAACTCGCTCGCGTTGCGCTGCTGCGAGCCCACCTGGAACGTGACGCCGTGCTCCTTGGCCGTGCGAACCATCGCGATGCCTTCTGAAACGCCGAGGGACATCGGCTTCTGGCAATAGACGTGCTTGCCCTTCTTCATGCAGGCGATTGCCGTGAGCGCGTGCCAGTGGTCGGGCGTGGTGACGCAGACCGCATCGATGCCGGGATCGTCCGCGATTTCGCGGAAGTCCACCACGGCGCGGCAGACGTTGCCCTTGTAGCGCGCGTCAACCATCCGCTTGAACGCTATGCGCCCGCCCCAGCCTCGGCCCCTCGCACTATAGCCGTATTCGCGCAGCTCGGTCACGGGGTCGCACACGGCGACGACCTGCACGCGCGGATCATGCAAGAACATCTCCATGTTGCCGCGCCCCATCGTGCCGCATCCGATGACGGCGAGGTTGATGCGCTCGGACGGCTTGGGACGCCGCGCCGATGCGCCATGCGCGCCAAAGGGAGCGCTCACGCCGCCCAGAAGCGCCGTCGCACCAGCGCCGATGAAAGTTCTTCTTGAGATGTTGCTCATGTTTGCCACTGCAATTCGTTTAGATGTTAATGGTCTCGAAGTTTCGAGGTTTCGGAGTTTCAAGGTCTCGAAATTTCGGAATTTCGAGACGCCCGCTCTCCTGGACGGGAAAATTGTAGCATTTCCACGCGCCAGAGACAAGGTGCGAAAGAGTGAAAGTTTCGAACGGGCAAGATGCCCGTTCTCCCAGTGGCGCATCGATCTGCGGGGACAGACTCTATTGAGCTAGACTGACGCGCGAGAGGCGCACGGGGCCGAGGAGACCGGAGGGGGTGAGCTTGGAGTCCTTTGTAAAATAGTTCCAGTCCGTAAAGCACCTGCGCCCCTTCGACGGACGCGACGCGAGGCCGGTCTTGAACCACTTCGGGAAGCTCTCCAGATACCATCCGCCCGGAAACACGGCCTTCACGAACTTGCAGTCGGGCGCCTCCTGCTCGTCGCCGATGAGCCTGTTCGCCCACACGTTCGTGAACTCGATCTCGATTGCGTTCTCTCCCTTGCGCAGATCGGCGGAGGAGACGCGCACCTCGTAAGGCTCGCACCAGACGGGCTCGAACGCCTTGCCGTTCAGAATCACCTTTGCAATCTGCTTGTTGCAGTTGCCGAGCGAGAGGATGTACGAGCCCGGCGCGCCGGAGAAGGCGAACTTCGCGGAGTACTTCGCGGTGCCGCTGAAGTACTTCACGTCGGGGTCGGCATTCTTCGTCCAGTCGGCAAGCTGCGCCATCTCCACCGTCTTGGCGCCGAACGTCACGCGCCAAGGCGCGGCAATGCGCAGGGCGTCCTCGTCCCTGCCAGCAAAGGGCTTGGGGAGCTTCTGGAAGTAGGCGCTGTCGGCGTTGGGGGCGAGCGAACCGGCCGGCCTGCGAAGCACGAGGAATCCGCTGCCGCACGGGGCGAGCTGGATGGCCGCGCATCTGTCGGCCACGGCGAGCGGCACGATCGCGCCGGTGACGGGATCGAACCACTCGGCGGCCTTGCCTACGTCGGGGAGGCGCATGTTCATGGACGCGGGATGGTCGGAGTGGTTCACGACGAAGAAGACGATGTTGCCGTCCGCCTCGCGCGCGCGGGCGGTGAGGGGCGTGCCGTGCGGCGTGATGTCCAGTCCGTCGATCTTAGCGCCGCTCGGATCGCCCCACTGGAGAAGCGCCTGGCAGCGGTTGAGGTATGTGTACCAGCCCCTGCCGCTCTTCGCCCACGTCTGGTGGCGGCCGAAGTGCGTGCCCCAGCGCCCCATCACCTTGCCGGGCAGAAATTCGTCCGGCCAAAGCTGGAGCGGACACGTGTGCAGCGTCATGCGGTTAACGCCGCGGTCGAACTGCGTGTCGCCGGACGCCTTCAGGAAGAACGGCGTCTCGTTCCAGCAGCATGCGCCAGGTCCGCTCGTGAACGCCTCCGCCTCTACCACGTTGTGGCGCCTGCCGCCTGGACCCGTCCACTTGTTCCAGCCAATCTGCCCCGGCACTCTGCGGTTGAGACCTGGACGATACCAGAACTCGGTCATGAGCCGGTCGACGTATGCTGCGCATTCACGGGAGTCGAATGGACCGGTGTACGGCTCGCAGGCGAACTCGAGGCCTGCGGCGGCGAGCTTCTCGTGCATCATCTTGAAGAGCACGTCGCGGTAGAGGTCCTTGATCGTGCGGTCGTAGTCGGCGCGGAACTTCTTCTCGGCGGCCTTGTCCTTGGCCACGGAAACCTTGAATCCGCCGAGAATCGGCAGATAGGGAAGCGGGTCGTACCCGCGGCGGGCGATGAACTCCTCGCGCATGTTGGGCGTCCACGTGGGCTTGCCTGCCTCGTAGCTGTCGAGCAGCAGGAACTTGAGTCCGCGTCCAACCTGGTCGCCCACGTGTTTTTTGAGCTCGCCGATCACGTGGTCGAGGTGAAATGCCACGGCCTCTGGGTTCATCTTGTCGCATTCAAGGCCAAACGCCTCCCATTGGTTCGGCTGCGTGAAAGATCCCATCGGGATGTGCTGCACCCTCACGCCCTCCACCACGGCAATCTCCTGTAGGTCGGTGCGGCGGCAGGGGATGTCGGGCTTCTTGAACGGCCCGCGGTCGCCCACCTGCACGGGGAATGGCGAATGCGCCGTGAGCGAGATCTGCGCCTCGGCGTTTGTGACGTTGAACACCAGTTCGCGCATCGCGAGGCGCGGCGGAATCCACGGGCCGCCCGTGGAGGTGTAGCCGGGGCAGTTGTGGAGGCCGAGCTCGATGCCGCGCCTCTCGGCCTCTTCGCACGCGAAGCGGACGAACTTCCACCATTCGGGGGTGAAGGCGACGAGCTCTCCGGAGGGATTGTCGAGTATCTTCGTGGCCCAGGGGGAGCACACGTCGGCCATGCCGAAAATCGTCGCCGCGCCGATGCCGGTCTCCTTGAACCAGTCGAGGTCCTTGACGATTCCCTCGCGGCTCACGTTGCTTCCCATCCAATGCCACCACACGCCGGTCTTGGCGCTCTGCGGCGGATTTCGGAACACGGCCTCGGGATCCGGCGCGCCGAAAGAGATCGCGGCCAAGCAGGCGGTGAATGCGAGAATGTTCAGTGTCTTCATCTTATGCTCCTTTGATGCGGTTGTTTGGCGCTTCATGCGCTGGGGGGCAGCCGGAAAGTGCATGTCTGGTTCTGGTTTTCGGCGGTGATGTCGCGCCACATGTCGGTGCACTTCTCGTCGGTCGCGATGGGAGACGGGAAAAAGTACTCGTACTGGCGCAGGGAGGCAACGGCGCGGTCCTTCGAGAGGCGCAGCGTCACATATCCGATGTCGCCCCAGTGCCCTGTCGATGGCAGGCTGAGAGCGCGTATCTGCCGGCTGTCGCCCCAGCTTCTGATCGAGATCGTCTTGTACCAGCGGTGGTCGTGGCCGTGGATGTATCCCGCTACGGACGGCGAGCGGAAGAAGAGCTGCGCAATCGGCTTGCCGCCCACTTTTATCTCGCGTATCGGCCAGTGCGAGCCCACGAAGACGGGACGCTTCCACTTGGGCAGCACGTCCATGAGCCAGTCCTGCTGCGCCTTGTCGAACGCGCCGCCGCCAGGCCCCATCTCGGTGAGGCCGCGGTCGTCGGCGCCCTGCAGGCCGTCAAGCATTATGAAGTCGGCGCGGCCGAGGTCCACGACGCTCACGATGCGTCCTGGTATCTTCGTGGTCTTCGAGTACGAGGGATGCACCTCAAGGAAGGTCGAGCGGCGGTCATGATTGCCCATTCCGAGCGTCACATGGATTCCGGCGTCCTGCAGCATCTTGATGCCTTCGCTGGACGACACGTAGTCTTCCTTGCGTCCGTGAAGCCAGGCAAGATCGCCGAAGAATATGGCGTGTCCCGGCAGAGGATCCATCTTCAGTATCTCGGCGACTACGCGCATGAACTTGCCGCGCTGGTACATGTTCTTCCCCTCCACGCCGTTCACGTGGACGTCGCTTAGGAGCACCGCAAGGTCTGGGTCTGACCTGAGCTTTGCGAACGCCGCCGGGGCTGCTGCGGCGGCTGTGAATCCTGCAAGGAAGGAGCGTCTTGAGATGTCCATGCTTTGTCTGTGCCTTTCTTTTATGCGATTTGCAGATGAGGTTGCACGCGAACGCCTTACTTGAGGCGGGCGGCGAGAATGATGGCTGTAAGAGCGGAGTTGGCCACCTGGCCCTCCACGTCGAAGTCTTCGCGCGGCTGACGCGTCCAGTCCTCTCCAACAAGGTCGTCCGAAGCGCGGCGGCTCGTCCACGCGCTCTCGGCGTTGCGCATGATGTACGCGCGCACCTCTGGATCGGTCGAGCGCCGCGCGAGCTCCGCCATGTAGCGGAAGCCCACGCCGTGGAAGGCGCCGCCGTCTCCCTTGCCGCAGGGCCTGACGATGCCGTTTCTGCTGAGCGCCGTCATGAAGTGGCGGGCGGCGAGCATCGCGTCGTCGATGAACTTCTTTGCGCGCGTCGCGCGGTGGAGGCGCAGCGCGGAGCCGATGAAGGTGCCCACGTTGTACGTGAAGTCCCAGCGCGTGAGGCGCCCTTTGAGGTCCACGTTGTCATAGACGGCGCCCGTCTTCGCGTCGAAGAACTTCTCGCGCCCCCAGTCGTAGAGCGAGTGCGCGGTGTCGAGATATGTGCGCTCGTGCGTGAGGACGTTGAGGTTGCATGCCGTTATCACGGCGGGGAAGTTTGCGCATGCGTTCTTGCTCTTGTGCTCGCTGCTCTTCCACCAGATGCCGCCGCCAAGCGTGGAGTCTATCTCGCGCGCGGCGAGATGGTCGAAAAGCGAGCGGGCCTGCTGAAGGTAGCGCCGCTCGCGGGTATGGACGAACGCGTTCGTGCATGCGATAGTCCACCAGAGGATGTCGTCGTTGAACTCGTTCTTGCGCCAGTCGGGATGGCGGCGCATGAAGGCGTCGTAGAACCGGCGCACCATGGCCTTTGTGCGCGCAGTGCGGAAAAGGCGGTCGGCGTCGATGAGCATGTCCCACGCATGGGCGGAGAACCAGAAGTCGAGCGGCTTGCCCTTCTCCTTGTGGCGGCGGAAGTACGCCTTCTCCTCCACCCAATACGCGCGCACGAACGCGTCGAAAGCGAGTCGCGCGCGGGCGGCGGGGCTTAGGCGCGCCGCAGCGCCGGCAGGCATGGCCATCGTGGCGGCGGCTGCGGCAACGCCGCCAAGAAACACGCGCCTCTGCACGCCCGGCACGGGACGCGCAGCACTCGGACCTACTGCGATGACGGCATTTTTCATGTCTCGATTGTCATTCATTGGACGGCAATATTATATCATATTTCAGTCGTCTCGTGCTCATCCTCAACCAGCGTCAGCCTTCTCCGCCGCGCATGCGCTCGGCAAGAGTTGTGCGCCTCTCGCGAACGGTATTGGTCTCGATCGCCTGCTTCACCGCCCATGGCGCGCCTATAACGAGAACGAGCTTCTTGCCGCGCGTGATCGCCGTATAGAGGAGGTTGCGCTGCAGCATCATGTAGTGCTGGCGGTGAAGGAGCACTATGACGGCTGGGTATTCACTGCCCTGCGACTTGTGGATCGTGGTGGCGTACGTGAGCACGAGCTCGTCGAGGTCGCCGCTGCGGTATTCAACGGGGCGGCCGTCGAAGAGCACCACGAGAGAGCGCGAGGAAGAGTCCACGCTCTGCACGAATCCTATGTCGCCGTTGAAGACGTCCTTGTCGTAGTTGTTCCTGAGCTGCATCACGCGGTCGCCCGCGCGGAAGCAGGTGCCGCCGCGCTGGACGGCGGGACCGGTTCCGTTTAGGCGCGCCTGTATGACGTTGTTGAGGTTCTCCGAGCCTAGGCTGTTGCGGCGCATTGGCGTGAGCACCTGCACGTCCTGCAGAGGCTCGAGCCCGAAATGGCGCGGGATGCGGGTGGTCATGAAGTCGAGCGCGTAGTCGAGCGTCTTCGCGGGGTCGTCCTGCGCGATGAAGTAGAAGTCGCTCTCGCCAGAGCGCGTCTCGAACGGCTCGCCGGCGTTGACGTGGTGGGCGTTGCGCACGATCAGGCCGGTGCTCGCCTGGCGGAATATCTCGGTCAGCTGCGACGTCGCCACAACGCCAGAGGCGATCAGATCGCGCAGCACGTTGCCAGGCCCCACGCTGGGAAGCTGGTCGGTGTCGCCTACGAGGATGAGAGTGGCGCGCTGCGGCAGCGCCGCCACGAGGTCCGCCATCAGGCGCACGTCCACCATGGACATCTCGTCGAAGATGAATACGTCCCCGTCGAGCGGACGCTCTTCGCAGTAGGTGAAGGAGTTCGTCTGGGGATTGTACTTCAGCAGACGGTGAAGAGTCTGGGCCGGGGCGCCTGTCGATTCCGTCATGCGCTTCGCGGCGCGTCCCGTTGGCGCACCGAGGAACGTGCGTATCCTGTTCGCGCCGCCGCGCGCGCCGTATATGTCCACAAGCGCGCGGATGATGGTCGTCTTGCCTACGCCAGGTCCGCCGGTGACGATCGAGAGCTTCGCGCCGAGGCTCGCGCGCACGGCGCGAAGCTGCGCAGGCGCGAGGGTGAAGCCTGTGCGCTTCTCCCACCAGGCGATGGCTTTGTCGGGGTCGATGGGCGCGAATGACGGAGCGCTCTCGGCGAGACGGCGCAGGCGCGCGGCCACGCGCCGTTCGGCGATGTAGAGGTCGCGCATATACAGGCGGTCCTCCTCCTTCACCACCCGCCCTTCGTTGATCTCGGCCTTCAGCGCCTCGGCGAGCACTTCAACTGATATGCCCACGAGCTCCTGCGCGTGCAGCAGAAGGTCAGGCTCGCTCGTCCAGCAGTGTCCTTCCTCGTCCGCCTCGGTGCGCAGAGTGTGCACGATGGCGGCGCGTGCGCGCAGAGGGGAGTCCTTCGGCAGGCCTACTGCGGTGGCGATGCGGTCGGCCGTGGCGAAGCCAATGCCCCAGATGTCGCGGCAGAGGCGGTAGGGGTCCGCCTTGATTATCGCCACGGAGTCAGGGCCGTACATCCGGTATATCTTCGTGGTCTGCGCAACGGATATGCCGTATGTCTGCGTGAAGATCATGATCTCGCGCGTGCCGCGTCCCTCGCGCCAGCCGCGGCGTATGGACTCTATCTTCTTCGGGCCAAGCTTCGGTATCTCTGCGAGGCGTGCGGAGAAGCGGTCCAGCACATCGATCGTCTCGGCGCCGAATCTGTCGACGATGCGGTTCGCGAGCACTGGACCTATGCCGTGTATCAGCCCGCTAGCGAGATATCGGCGGATGCCCTCCACCGACTTCGGCGGCACGCATTCAATCGACTTCGCCTTGAACTGGCGCCCGCGCACCGGATCGTCCACCCACTCTCCCGCGGCGTGAAGCTCCTCGCCCTCCCATGCGGCCGCGCAGGTGCCAAGCACCGTCACCTCGCTCTGCGCAAGGCGGAAGCGCCCGTCCGCGGCGGGCGTCACGTGAAGTATCGTGAAGCCCGTCTCGTCGTTGCGGAAGACGACCGACTTCACCGTTCCGTCAACGGTGGCCGCCGGCCGTCCCGCGTCTTTTCTCTGCGCTGCGTCCATATGCAATGATTTTATCATATATTTTTTTCCAATGCCAGCAAAGGCGCGCTGTTTGCCTTTTTGATATAATAGCCACGACGGCGGATTCCCGCCGAAGATCGAAAGGAGCACAACAATGAAGACGCCTGCCATTCTCCTGTGCGCAATCGCGCTCTGCGCAGCAGCCCATGCGGACAGCTCGGCCAAGCCTACGGTCAAGACAGTTAAGGACATTCCGTACGCCGAGCGTGCGGCATGCCGCCTTGACCTGCGCTATCCCACCGACGCAACAAACTTCATCACAGTGGTATGGTTTCACGGCGGCGGCCTAACCTCAGGCGGCAGGCACTTCGTGCCGTTCAACGACAGGCGCATCGCCCAGGTGGCAGTCAGCTACCGCCTGCTCGGCAAGGACGCCAAGACCGGACTCGACTGCATCTCCGACGCCGCGGTCGCCGTTGCCTGGACCCTCTCCCACATCGCCGAATACGGCGGCGATCCCAAGAAGGTCTACGTGAGCGGAATGAGCGCCGGCGGATACCTCACCATGATGGTGGGCATGGATCCGCGCCACCTCGCGGCGCACGGGTTCAAGCCCACGGACATTGCCGGACTCGCCCCCATATCCGGGCAGGCCACCAAGCATTTCGCCGTACGCAAGTTCGAGGGCGACAAAGATCCTCAGTTCCTGCCGAAGATCGATCCCCTCGCCCCTCTCGCGCACGTCTCGGCCAACCTGCCTCCCATCATCTCCATCTGCGGCCAGCCTCCCTACGAATGGAAATGCCGCTCTGAGGAGAACCGACTTCTCGTCGCGTCATGCACCGCTCTTGGCCACACGCACGCCAGATTCGTGCAGCTCGACTACTGCGACCATGGCCGTGCATACACTGCAGGCCTCCCCTACGTGGAAATGTTCGTAAAGGGAGGCCTGCCGTGATCGCTCTAGCGATTGTTCGCTAGACTACGACTTCCCAGCCGTTGCGGCAGAAGTCGCGCTTGAGCGAGATGCCCATCTTGCGGCCCGGGCACTTCTCGGGGAAGTCCATCTTCACAGGATCCCATCCGAAGCCAGTGTCGTACACATAGCTCATGTTGCAGAGCTGGCACAGCACGGCGCCACGTCCGCCAACCTCGGCAGGCGAGATCGTGGGCTTGCGCGAGAAGTAGCACTCCACGAAGTTCTGCACCTGGTTGGGACTCTTGTAGAGCTGGACGGGAGCCTTTTCGAGGTCGAACTTCTTGTCGAGCGAGTCGAGAGTGGAGGTGAGGCGGTTGTCCTTCTTCACCATCGCATCGGTGCCATAGTCCTTGCCCACGGAAGCCGCGACGAGCGTGAGGCCGGGAACGGGCTTCATGTCGGCGATGGCCTTGCGGATCTCGGCGTTCGGGGTTACCGCAGAGCCCGTCCACACCGCGATCTTGCCGCGGTTGACGGCCACTACGCCCTTCGTGCCGTAGAACACCGTGCCCCACGTGCTGAACGGGCCGTGGTAGAGCTCGATGTCGCCGGCCTTGCCCTTGAAGAGCATCTTCATGCCGAACTGGCGGCGTCCGCCATGGAAGGGATTGGTGGAGTAGGGCTCGTCGGAGCGGATGATGCGGTAGGGACCGCTCTTGTCCATGTCCATGCCCCACTGCGCGATGTCGAGGTGGTGCGCGCCCCAGTCGCCGTTGTAGCCGGTGCCGAAGTCGTCGTCGAAGCGCCAGAACATCGGATAGAAGTGGTTGACGCCCTTGGGCGCGAGCTGGTTGGAGTAGGGGCGCCACTTGGCGGGTCCGAGCCACATGTCCCACCCCTCCTTGCCGAGCTGCTCGAAGCCGTCGCTCTCCCTGGCGGCGTTGGCGGGCTCGTCGAAGAAGCGCACGGGATGCGAGGGACCGCCGAGCTTCTGCCCGCCGCGGCCGTAGTTGGCGTCAACGTACTTGAGGTCGCCAATGAAGCCGTTGCGGACG
>JAFXIL010000139.1 GCA_017563185.1 Kiritimatiellia bacterium
ACATCCACATGGAATGGGTTCCTTGGGCGTGGTGAAATGGATGGATGGACGCAACAGGAGCGAAAGGACGCTTTCGCATGGTATCTATCCGACATTGCGACAAACGACTGTACGTCTCTGAGCGCCCTTGAGGAGGCGTATATACGAGTGGCCGTGAAGAAATGCGGTGTGTTGAATTTTGCAGAGGCTACGCCATCCCTCAAGGCTATGGCACTAAATCGACGGGGCATCTACAGAGATAGGGCAATTAGCCTTACTATAAAATTCAGTGGCATAAACAACGAAGATACTGTTTTCGTGGAAAATATTGTCACCAATATCGTAACATACAGTAGAGCTGAACGCGGAGTGGCGGTCGGCGCATATTCCGCGAAGTTGCTCGCATTGAATGCAACAAATGAAATACTCTTGACCCATTGCGACTATGCAGTGAGAATGCTTTACCGCCATAGGCAGTGTGGCCTTGCCGGCGTCAACATGCTAGACAATCTGTTTTCTGCTAGGATTGAAGGCTATGCCATGAGTTCCAACAGGTTGGAATTTGCCAATTTTGTGCTCGGCCATCCCGATGCGCGTGATTTCAACATCCGCAAGTTCACCTCCGTGACGAACCAGCTGCTCTCGTCCGGGCGGCCGCTTGTGCAGCTGGACATCGGAGAGGGAGAGTGAGACTTATTAGGTTGGCTTTGCCGCATAGCGCGCTTTTGACTTAGCGATGACTTTGGCAGTTTTTGCTGTGGCAGGACGGTTGCCTGTTGCGAAGGCTTTTATGGAATGCATGGTAATGCGCTTGCAACCATTCGTGTCTACCGTGTCAAGTCGCCCTGTCGCTATGAGTGAGTAGATGGTCGTGCGTGAAAGTAAGAGGAGGCGTGCGGCTTGGGATACACCAACAAGTCGCATATCTCCATCATCATTTTGTTTGGAGGGCTTGGTGCTAGGGCCGCCAACTTCAGATTCTTTTGAGGTTGTGGTGGCTGGAACTGTGGTATGGCGGTTGAGTTGTTTCGTGGCGAGTGCATCCGCACATTCAACAGCATCCCATTCGTCCAACGCCCATTGTACAACCTCTGCCGTGACATTTATGGTTGATTTCAAGCGGGTGACACATTCAGTGAGGCACGAGGCCATAGCGCTATGATGCTGTCTTGCAAAATCCGTTTTCTTGGCTATGAACATTATCACAGTACGCATGAAGAGTGAATAAGAACGCTTTAGGCTCGCATTCGCTTGTGACCGCAAGAGAGCGAACACATCACACACCGTCTCGCGAAGAGTGTATCTCCTAGGCGGTGGTGCGAAGCTAAGTTCGCGGATACGTACCGGCGCGAAGAATGTGATTGAGGTTATGGACGGAATACTTTGTGTGTGAAGTCCGATGTCTTCCGTGGCGAGGGCTACAGCCCTCGTCGCTATTTCAAGTCGTTCTATCAGTGATTTTGTTTTGTCTACATTCATACATTGCTCCCTTGCGTACAGTGTATCAAAGTATGAGTAGGGTTCGCAATGGGGTGGGAAACAAAAAATATTGTGTTCTTGGGAATCTTGGAATAAGGAGATGAGTTGGGTGGTAAACGTGTGGATAGCAACGTGGATAGTGTGGCGTTGTTCAGCGTTGTGTTTTTTTGTGTCCTAGCAAGGGAGGAAATATGCTTCTCGGCCAATAAAATAAGGCTATTGGGATGGTGGGCTATAGTGGATTCGAACCACTGACCTCTTCCATGTCAAGGAAGCGCTCTAACCAACTGAGCTAATAGCCCGAAAAGTGAGTTATAGTATATCAAACCCGAGGCAGATGGTCAACTGCCAATTTATGAGAATTGCGAAATTGAAAACTCTGTAGCCGCTGTGCGGTGTTTTTGATATAATAATCCGCATGGAAAACAATAGATTCAGCAAGTCGTTTCTAGTTGGGCCGGTGTTGTTCGTGCTGTGTATCGCGGCGCTGCTCGTGACATGGTGCGTGATGGAGCCTGTTGCGCTGCGCAACGCCTTCGACAGGGGGGGGGGCTCGCCCTTTGAGCTGGCGACGCTGCCTTTCTTCGCGGCGATCATTCCGCTCGTGTGGTGGAAATGTCCGTTCACCGGCTCCGCCCGCCGCCGTGCGATCCTCTGCACAGCCGTCTCGATCGTCGCGTTCATGGCACTGGTGAAAGAGCTGGATCTGCACCTCATGCTCATGCACAGGCTTTTCCCGGAGGTGGTCAAACCTAATGGCATGGTGTACGGACTTGTCAAGCCTAACGGTTCGGCGCTCACGGGCACTCCGTTCAAGATGCGGTTCCTCACGAATGGCGGTGCGCCGATTGCGGCCAAGGCTCTCGTGCTCGTCTATTTCGGCTCGTTCTTCGGTATTTTCGCGGCGCTTCTCGCGTACTTCGCGCTTCCGCTCGTCAAGGGGTTCTTCTCGCTTCATCCAGTGGCGTGGACGATGTGCTGCTTCGGCACTAGCGGCGTGATGGTGCAGATAATGGACCGTCTGCCCGCGTGGTACCGCCATGCGAAGGGGCTTCAGTTCTCCGACTCTTGCTCTGCGCTTTGCACATGCCTTGAGGAGGGCGGCGAGATGATGATCGCCATATTCGCCCTCGTCGCCATAGTGCAGGCGCATAAATACTACACAGCCTCTCGCGGCGCGAGAGGCTGTGTGGGTGCCTAGTGCTTAGTGACTAGCGACTAGGGGTTGGCGCTACTTGAGAAGCGCGGCCACGGCGGCGCCGATCATCGGGGCGTCGTCGGGGCAGACGGTGAGCGCGAAGGAGATGTTGCGCGGGCCGAGCATCGCGTCCAGTTCGCGCTTGACGATCTCGGGGAAGGAGACGACGCGCGTCTTGTAGTACGTGGAGCCGTCGATGCACACGCACACGGGCGCCGAGGGATCGGTGCCGCCGCCTGTCTTGATGATGAAGGCGGCAAGATGCACGGCAGTGAGGATGGCGGCGCGCTCGAAGACGGGCGTGGCGAGGCGGCGGGCCATCGCACGGTCGGCCTCGTCGGTGAAAACCTTGTCGAGCGGGTTGGGCTTGCCGTTGTCGTACTTGGCGCAGAAGTTGTCGAGGTCGTAGCTCTCGAGGGAGCCGAGGCCCTGCACGGCGTCGCGTGCGGCGGCGGAGAAGAAGCCCGCCCGAGCGGCGGCCTTGAACACCTCCAGGCCGATCTTGCCGAGATAGGCGCCGGCGATCATCTTCTCGAAGCGCTGGGAGCCGCAGTCGGACGTCTTCTTGTCCATCGCCTCGTCGAACGCGCTCTGGGCGATCTTGTTGAAGCCGCCCGACTCCGTGTTGATCGCCATCGCGCCTTCGGGCGGGTTGGCGAGCTTGGGGATGTTGCAGTTCTTCTCGATGTAGGCGACGTTGGTGCCTGTGCCGAGGATGAATCCGAGGTAGGCGGAGAACTTCTGGCCGGGCTTCTCGGTGGCCTTGCCGGCGAGAAGGGTGGCCACGGTGTCGTTCACGACCTGGATCTTGGAGGGCTTGGGGTCAAGGCGCTTGGCAAGCTCGGCACCAACCCACTGGCCGACGATCTCGGGGGCCTGGATCTGCTTGGTCCACACGAGCAGCTTCGCGTCGCCGTCGGCCGAGGCCTCGGCGGGATATGAGAAGCAGAAACCGACGGCGGGATCCTTGGAGAAGGGACGGCAACGGTTGACGTGGCCGGTGAGCACGGCATAGAAGTCCTCCTGCGAGACGTAGCTCTTGGCGCCGGGCATCTCGCCCTTTTCCTTGTTCTCGATCAGGATGTCGCCCGAGGAGGGGATGGTGACGGTTGCGCCGCGGAGGTTGGTGCCGCCAGCGTCAAGCACTGTGACGGGCGTATCCTTCTTGATCTCGCCGTACGGGGAGGTGTAGGTGGGAATCATCTTGAGGGAGGATGGCCGCCCGGCGAGACCGGCCTCCATCTCCTTCTGGAACGTGGCGACGAGCGCCGCGCGGTCGAGCGCCGCCGTGGCAAGTCCGTTCGATTCAAGGAACTCTTCTGGTGTCTGCATTGCTATGGTCCTTTCTTGTTTCGACAAATCTGTTTTCGTAAATGGTGCAATAATCATATCATATCATGCGCGTGCGGGACAAGCGCAAAATGTCGCCGTGGGATCGTGGTCCGTGGTTCGTCGCTCGTGGACCGGCTGTCTGGCCGGCCGGGCGGATCTCGTTATTTGCCGGAGCGTGTGATTTCGTAGAGCTCGCCATCGTGGCGTTCCTGCAGCACGGCCTTGAAGCCGGCCTCTTCAAGCTGCTTGCCCGTCAGCTCCGCCACGCGCTCGCCTTTCGCGCCTTTTAGGACTGCGTACGTCGCGGCCGGGTCGAGGCCGCGCACCGTCACGCAGCGGGAGGTCTCGGCCGCGTTGTGGCGGAACACGCCAACGAGCCCGCCGCTTTTCGTCTCGGTGTTGACGCGGGCAAAACCGTCCCACGCGCCTTCCTGCGGTTCTCCGAACCCGGGGAGGTCCTGACGGAACGACATGAACCCATGACGCGTCTCAAGCGCCTTGAGCCACGACGCCCATTCCCTGTATTCCGCCCGCTCGGCCACAGTGAGCTTGCGTGGGTCGCCGAGCATGATGGGGAGCGTCCCTGCGAGAGACTTGAAGGAGAGCATATGCCCCGGCCCGTTCATGTGGAGGTTGCCGATCACGAGCGACGTGGCCGGCAGGGCGGGAGTGCGTCCCCACGCGAGACTGCGCACATAGAGCCGCCCGTCTTCGCTGGATGCGATGTTGGAGAGCCAGTTGCCCTCGGCATGCTTCGCTATGCCGTAGTCCATGAGGAAGGTCTTGCCCGCCGTCTCGAACGTGCAGTCGATGAAGAGGTCCGGCGCGGCCTCGTGCAGCTCGTCGAAGAGCTTCATGCAGCTTGCGTATATGGCCTCGAACGAATCCTCGTGGCCGGCGTGCCCGGGATGGTCCTTCGCGTAGCATCCCGTGCGCGCGTCGTTGTACACGTAGGCGCTTGTGGCGATCGCGAGGTCGAGCTTCACGTACGCAAGGCCATGGTCCCGCACGAGGCCGAGGATCCTGTCTCGGATGTAGTCGCGCCAGGGCGTCGCCATGCAGGCGGTACGCGAATTCCCGCCGGTCGTGTGCAGGTTGGCGATGTTCCCCGCGCGGTCCCTCACGAACCACTCAGGATGCTCCTTCATGGGGGCGGAGGCCGGATCGGCCCAGGCGAGCGAGAGCCAGAGGCCCGGCCGCATGCCCTTCGACTTGATGTAGTCGAAGACGGGCTTGAGTCCGCCGGGGAACTTCTTCTCGTCAACCGCCCAGTCGCCTCGGCCGTACTTGCCGTCGGAGATGTTGATCTGCCACCCGTCGTCGATCACGAACTCCTCTATGCCGCACTCCGCCGCCGCGTCGGCGAGCTCGCGGACAAGCTTCGCGTCTATGTGTGTGTGGAACGGCACCCACGTGTTGTAGACGAACATCGGCTTCCTCGGAATTGCCTCCACCCGCACGCCCATGTGCCGGCGCACGTAGTCCGACACCGCTCCCTCCACGACGCGCGACGGGGCGGGGCTGTCGGCGTACGGCGCCGTGAACACGGGCATCGCCGTCCAGCGCTCGCCGGGCTTCAGCCATTTCCGAAACGGATACTGCTCGCCGACGTGCGGCGTGCCGGAAACGATGTAGCCGCCGTCCTGGAACGCAGTCGTGCGCTTCATCGTGGAGACGCCTTCGTTGCCCACGGCGATGCCGCAGCGCCGTGCGTAGTCGTGCACCACGATGAGCGGATCGTTCCAGTCGCCGATGTAGGTTGACCCCTCTTCCCTGTAGCGCGCGAACCGCCGCATGACGCGGGAGTTGGTGCAGCCCAGAGTCGCGAGGCGGAACGTCTCCACGTCGACATTCTCAATCGCAATGTCTTTTGCGCCCATGTTCGCAATGGCAAGCGTCTTGCGCACCAGCGCGATTCCCGGGTAGGTAGTGTACGTGAGCTCGATTCCAACCTGGCCGTCGGACGATACGCCAGTCACGCGCGTCGTGCGCGAGCCGTCCTTGCCTTCCGTCAACTCGCTCGCCACGTCCGTCCACGAGGAATGGCCGGCGTACATTCTGCCGTCCACGTGGAACGCGAACTCTGGCGACCCAGCGCGCATGAACTCCGTGCCGTTGGCCGTCTTGTACGACTTGCCGAGCACGTGTCCGCCGCGCGTGTCGAGGCTGCGCGTCAGCAGCCCCGAGGCGACCTCGATCGAATCGCCCGCCGGGCCTTTTTGATTCACCGTCTCCGCGCCGGCGCAGATCGTCAGAAAAACTGCGGCGGCGATGCTGATGGTCTTCATGTCGTTCTTCCTCCGTGAAGTAGTCTTTTGATTCGTGCTTTTGTTGATAGTATGCCATATTCCAGCCCCGGAATCAAGCCGACGCCACTATGATGCCGCGGTGAAATATGGTACAATATGCGCCATGAAGACAATACACAAGTTCATGGCCGTTCTTTTCATTGGCGCGG
Organism: Kiritimatiellia bacterium; assembly: GCA_017563185.1. Classification (GTDB taxonomy): domain Bacteria; phylum Verrucomicrobiota; class Kiritimatiellia; order RFP12; family UBA1067; genus RUG572. The sequence continues at coordinate 6,447 of JAFXIL010000139.1, forward strand.
CGGCAGGCTCATTGTCCGGTGCGCAGACGGGCGAAGCGCTCATGGCAATCGACGCGCTTGGGCGCGCCGTTCCGGAGCCAGGCGCCGCTGCGGTGCAGGCGCCGCGTGCAGGCCGCCAGGTCGGCATATTCTACTTCCTCTGGTGCGGCGAGCACGGGAAGAAGGGGCCGTACGACGTCTCAAAGATCCTCGCCGCCGATCCAAGGGCCGGATACAAGCCGGATAGTCCGGTGTGGGGCGGCCATGGCGTATACCATCACTGGGGCGAGCCGTTCTACGGCTACTACTACTCGAGCGACGAGTGGGTGGTGCGCAGGCACATGAAGCTGCTGACGCAGGCGGGCGTCGACTTTCTCTTCTTCGACACCACGAACGCCGTCATCTACGAGCACAACGTCAAGCTGGTGATGCGCGTTCTGCAGGAATACCACGACGCAGGATGGAAGGTGCCGAAGGTGATGTTCTACACGAACACGGCTTCGGGCAGGACGGTGCAGAGGATCTACAATGCCATCTACAGGACGGGATACTGCCGCGACGTGTGGTTCGTCTTCGAGGGGAAGCCGCTCATCATCGCGAAGAGGGACGAATGCTCCGAGGAGGCGAAGGAGTTCTTCACGTTCAGGGCGTCGCAGTGGCCGAACGAGGGAGGGAAGGTCGACGGCTGGCCGTGGATGGACTTCACGCGTCCGCAGCGCGTGTTCAGGAACTCGCGCGGCGAGCCGGAGGTGATGAACGTATCGGTGGCGCAGCACCCGCAGCTGAGGTTCGGCGACTCCGCGATGTACGGCGAGAAGGGCAACTGCGGACGCGCCTTCCACAACGGGGCGAACGATCCCGACCCCGGCGCATGGCTTTGGGGGTGGAATTTCGCGGAGCAGTTCGAGCATGCGCTGAAGACGGACCCGCCCGTCGTGCTGGTGACAGGATGGAACGAATGGATCATGGGGCGCTGGAAGGGACGTCCGGACCGGCCGATAATGTTCGTGGACTGCGCGAACTACGAATACAGCCGCGACATCGAAATGATGCGCGGCGGATACGGCGACAGCTACTTCATGCAGCTGGTCGGCTACGTGCGCCGCTACAAGGGAGCGGCTGCGCACCCGGTCCACGCCGCCTGCTCCGCGCCAGCCGTGTACGACAATTTCCCCGACGGCGACTTCGCGCGCAGCGCTCCCGGCTATGGACGCACGTACGAGAACCGCACGCAGCGAAACGCCATAAGGCGCATCGAGATGTGGCACGACGCGAAGGATCTGCACGTGCGCGTCAAGGCCGGGAAACCGATCGACCCCAAGGACCGCGAAGGGACGTGGATGAAGCTCTATCTGAACACTGACGGCGGAAGGGGATATGGCTTTGTGGCGAACAATGCGTTCAGTGCCGATGGAACGACGACGCTTGCGAAGATGAAGGAGCGCGGCGAAAGCCTGACGTGCGCGAACGTGCCTGGCGTGAGGGTTCCGTGCCGCGTCGCCGGCGATGCGATGTCAATGACAATTCCGCGCGCCGCGCTTGGAATCGGCGGGCGCGATTTCACGTTGTGGTTCAAGGTGGCCGACAGCAGAAGCGCAGTCGGGACGGTCATGGACTTCTACGACCATGGTGACGTCGCCCCGCTTGGGCGCCTAAACTACGTGTACAAGGGCAGATGACGGCGCGGAGAAGCTGTGCAGCGTGTTAGGGTTTACATCGCTGCCGTCTGCACGGTCGTGGTGATGTCGTTTAGTGTAAGGGCATTATTGCTTCCTGGCGGCAAAGATTGGGCTTTAGCCACGTCATTAAGATAGAATTAAATTTGTCTAACTTTGTGCTTGCAAGGAGACGGCTCGATATGATATACTTAGTGACAACTAACAAGATTAGGCTTGATTAAGAGAGGCTTTAGACATGCCATTGACATTGATAGAAACCGGCAAGACCTGCCGCGTGCGCGCGGTGGGGGGCAACGATGCGGTCCGCAGGCATCTGGGCGACATGGGCTTCGTGGCCGGCGCGACTGTGGTGGTGCTGAGCGAGGCGGCTGGCGGCATCATCGTGGACGTGTGCGGAACGCGCGTGGCGCTCGACGCCGATCTCGCCCGGCGGATTCTTGTCTAACTGAAGGGAAATGCTGCGATGAACAAGACGCTTGACAAGGTGGCGGTTGGCGCCACGGCAACGGTGGCTCGCATCAACGGAGAAGGTCCCGTGAAGAGAAGGATAATGGACATGGGCCTCACAAAGGGCGTGGAGGTGACGGTGCGGAAGATCGCCCCGCTCGGCGATCCGATAGAGCTGACGGTTCGCGGCTACGAGCTCTCCATCCGCAAGGACGAAGCGGCGAAGATCGAGGTTGGTGCCTAGCGCGTCAAACCCCGAAACCCCGAACCTCGAAACTTTCAAACTGCCAGAAGGCATATGACCATGAAAATTGCGCTTGCAGGCAATCCCAACTGCGGAAAGACCACGCTGTTCAACGACCTTACCGGTTCTGCCCAGTATGTGGGAAACTGGCCCGGCGTCACCGTTGAGAAGAAGGACGGCATCCTGACCGGACACAAGGACGTGGTGATACAGGACCTTCCCGGAATCTACTCCCTTTCTCCGTACTCCATGGAGGAGGTCGTGGCGCGCAGCTACCTCGTGAACGAGAAGCCCGACGCGATCCTCAACATAGTCGATGGTTCGAACATCGAGCGCAACCTATATCTCACCACGCAGCTTCTCGAGCTGGGACTGCCGATGATCGTGGCGGTGAACATGATGGACGTGGTGCGCAGGAACGGCGACAAGATCGACACCGCGAAGCTGGCGAAGGCGCTCGGCTGCCCCGTCATCGAGATCTCCGCTCTCAAGGGAGAGGGCACGAAGGAGGCCGCCGCGCTCGCGATGGAGGAGGCGAAGAAGGGCGTGCAGAACGAGCGCCCCCACGTGTTCACCGGCTCGGTGGAGCACGCGCTCGCGCACATCGAGGAGTCGCTGCACGGCAATGTGGACAAGGCCAGCAGCCGCTGGGCCGCGATCAAGGTGTTCGAGCGCGACGCGAAGGCGATAGAGACGCTGGGCGTGCCGACGGACATCATCTCGCACGTGGAGGACCACATAAAGGACTGCGAGAAGGAGATGGACGACGACGCGGAGTCGATCATCACCGCCCAGCGATACGTCTACATCCAGAAGATAGTGGGGGAGTGCTTCAAGCGCTCGCCGCGCAAGGCCTCCACCACTCTTTCCGACAAGATCGACAAGTTCGTGACGCACCGCATCCTCGCGCTGCCGATCTTCATCCTCTCGCTCTGCGTGATGTGGTGGCTCGCTGTGGCCGACGGCGGTCCCGGCACGATCCTGACCGACTGGGCCAACGATGGCTTCCTCGGCGACGGATGGCATCTGCCGTTCACGATGCACGAGAGCAAGGCCGAAGGCAAGTACAAGGGCATGGACTTCGAGGCTGCGTCAGACGCGTTCGCCCGCGAGGACGCCTCGAAGAGCGCCTGGCGCGACGCCTACAAGGAGGCGTACGACAAGAAGAACGGAGAGGGCGCATACGACAAGGCGCTTGAGGCGTTCAACGAGAAGGCCGAGAAGGAGTTCAAGCCGGAGAAGGATGGCGACGAGTTCGAGAAGTCCGAATTCGAGGTGCTCGACGAGGCCGTGGCCAAGACCGTTGTGGCCAAGGAGGTCTTCGTGGAGGACGAGGAGACCGGCGAGCCCAAGGCCAAGGAGTGCGACTGCGAGAAGTGCGCGAAGAAGCGCGAGGCAGGCGAAGAGTGCGAGGGCTGCGGCTGCGGGTGCGGCGAGCCGGAGAAGTGGAACGTCGACTACGCGGCCTACCAGAAGGCGGCCGAGTACGAGGAGCCGGAGCCCGGCGACTTCGGCGTGTGGGTGCCTGGCATAGGCGCCCTCGTTGGCGACGCGCTCGACAAGATCGGTGTGGGGGAGACGGTGAAGAGCCTCGTCGTGGACGGCGCCTGGGGCGGCGTGGCGACGGTGCTCGGATTCGTGCCCGTCATCTGCATCGTGTTCCTCTTCCTCTCCTTCCTTGAGGACTGCGGATACATGGCGCGCGTGGCGTTCATCATGGACCGTCTCTTCCGCAAGTTCGGCCTCTCCGGCAAGTCCTTCATCCCGATGATCGTGGGCAAGGGCTGCGGCGTGCCGGCCGTGATGGCGGCGCGCACCATCGAGAGCGAGCGCGACAGGCGCATGACCATAATCCTCGCCACGTTCATCCCCTGCGGCGCGAAGACGGTGATCATAGCCATGTTCGCCGCGATCTTCTTCCGCGAGATGTGGTACGTGGCGCCGCTCATGGACGTGATCGGCATCGCGATCATCGTGCTTGGCGGCATAGCGCTCAAGAAGACCCGCGCCTTCGCGGGCGAGGCGGCGCCCTTCGTGATGGAGCTGCCCGCATACCACATGCCCACTGCAAGCGGAATCGTGCGCCACACGTGGAACCGCGTGAAGGCGTACATGCTCAAGGCCGGCCTCATCATCTTCCCGGCGTGCGTGTTCCTCTGGTTCACCATGCACTTCGACTGGGGCTTCAACCTGCTGGCGGACGAGGAGATCGAGCGCTCGATCCTGCACGACATGGGCAGCTGGATCGCGTGGCTCTTCGCGCCGCTCGGGTTCGGCACCTGGCAGGGCGCGGCGGCGTCGGTCTCGGCTGAGATCGCCAAGGAGCAGGCCACGGCCACGCTCGGCCTCGTGGCGGCGAACATGGAGGGCGCATCGACCGCGGCGCATGTCTCGAACCTCTTCGGCTCGATGAGCGCGTTCCCGAGGCTCGCGGCGATGTCGTTCATGCTCTTCAACCTCTTCGTGCCGCCGTGCATGGTGGCGATCGCGGTGACGTTCCGCGAGATGGGGTCGAAGGCGTGGGGATGGCTCGCGGTGGCGTTCCAGCTGTTCGTGGGCTACGCGCTCGCGCTCTCGGTCTATCAGATCGGAATGCTCGTCGCGGGCGGAGGTTTCGGCGTGTGGACGGCGGTCGCCATGCTCGTCGACCTCTTCTGCCTGTGGATGGTCGTGCGCCCGGCGAGAAAGGCGGCGTAGCGTGAGCGTGGCGTCGATAGTCGTTCTCTCGGTAATCGTGGCGCTCGCGTTCTTCGCCGCGTGGCGAAGCCTGAGAAAAGGCGCGCCATGTTCGTGTGGCTGTGAAAAGTGCTCATGCTGCCGTGGGGACGACAAGTGTGGTGGCGATAACACTAAGTGCTCTGCACCAGGCACTAAATAGTGGGCGCTATCCCAAATTCGAAATACACCTATTATTTGTTTCCGGCACAACAAGTTCGGCTACAAGGATGCAGCGAATGACGAGCGGCTGAATGCTATCCCGCCAATGGGACTGCAGAGAGATGCGGTACTGGGAGAACGGGCATCCTGGTGGTTTCTGTGACGCCAATCTTGCAATCGAAGGGGGTAGTTTGATATAATCGCAGGCCTTCACCGAAAGGTAGAATTCGTTAACGCAAGGAGATAAGAGATGTCCATGTGCAAGATAGGCCGCCGGGCGATGCTCGGAATGGCGATAGGAACGCTGCTCGTGACGGCGGGGTGCGCGCTGTTCCCGCCCTCAAGTCCGGAAGGAGGCTCGCCAGAGGCGTGGGAGGCGATCGCATCGGGCGCGCCTGTGCGCGCCGCCGTGTACGTGGGCCCTGGCGCGCGCGGCGTGGGGCAGTTCCGCTGGATGCAGATCATGGACCAGTCTCCCGACGTGGTGGCGACTTATGTGGACGGCGCCGCCATACGCGGCGGCGCGCTCCGCTTCGCCGACGTGGTGGTGATGCCGGGCGGCAAGAGCAACATCGAGGCGGACGAGCTCGGCGAGGCCGGCCAGCGCGAGCTGCGCCGCTTCATCGAGCAGGGCGGCGCCTACGTGGGCACTTGCGCCGGCGCGTTCCTCATGATGCACGGCGACCCCAAGCCCGGCAAGGACGGCAAGCCGCCCAAGGAGAAGATCCTCGGAATTGCGCCCTACAAGCACCGCAGCGGCGGCTGGGGCGGCGAGGCGATGCTGCAGGTGGAGTACACCGAAGAGGCCGCAAAACTGTTCGGCATCGCAGTCAAGAAGGGGAAGGGACTTGAGCGCATGGAGCGCTTCAACGGCGGCCCGGTGATGGATCCGATTACGAATGCCGTTCCAGGCGCCGACTTCAAGGTGATGGCGCGTTTCAAGAGCAACCTCCACTCCTACTCCTCCAAGCCCAACATGCCATCGATGGGCGGCGGCGCGAGCTCCGTGGCGGGCACCTTCGGCAAGGGGCGCGTGTGGCTCTTCGCGGGGCACCCCGAATACTATCCGCAGACCTGGCCTTCGGTGAAGGCTGCGTTCAAGTTCCTTACGGGGCGCGACATCAAGATCGACGCGCCGCAGCGCAAGAGAGACCAGCTTGCCGTGGGCTGGTGGTGCAAGCCCGGTCCCGGCCCGATTGCCGCCGAACTAGCGCGCGAGCTTGTGCGCAGCGCCGACTTCGACGTGGTGCCGTACTCCAACGACGAGATTCTGCGCACCGACCTGCGCCATGTGGACGCGCTCGTCGTTCCCGACGCCGCCGACACGAACGTGGTGGCCAAGCTCGCGGGCGGCGCGATGATGGCGAAGATCACGGCGTTCATGGAACGTGGCGGACGCGTGGTCACATGGGGCCGCGTGGCCTCCGCGTTCAAGCCTCACGCGAACCTCGTGGTGGTCCGCAGGCCCGGCAACGTGGCGCGCAAGCTGCTTGAGCTGAAGTCGGCGCCTCTTCCTCCGCCGCGCAAGGCGCCCCCGCCCAAGAACGCCAACGCCGTGCGCACCGCGTTCTATGCAGGACCCGGCGCGAGCGGATGCGCCGCGGTGCGCTGGATCAAGATGCTCTCACTCTCGCCCGACTGCGACTTCACGGTGGTGAACGCCGAGGACGTGCGCAACGGCGCGCTCAAGGACGTGGGCCTTTACATCGCGCCCGGCGGTATGAGCAGCACGCAGGCGCGGACGCTCAAGCCCGAGGGATGCTCCAATCTCGTGGAGTACGTGCGCGCGGGTGGCGGCTACTTCGGCACATGCGCGGGATGCTACCTCGCGATGTCGCTTGGCGACAGCAAGAAAACGTCCGGCCGCCTCGGCATGATGCCCTACAAGGCGCAGCTGAGTCCGTACCGCGGCGGATGCGACCATCTCACCATCAAGTTCACGGACAATGCCGACATGTTCGGCCTCAAGCCCGGCTCCAAGCGCGAAGTGCGCTACCACGGCGGCCCGGTTCCCGTTCCCTGCGAGGCGATTCCAGGCGCGGACATCCGCGTGGTGGCCACCTTCGCCTGCGACGGCGTGTACTCGTACAACACGAACACCGCACCTGTGATGGCCGGATATCCCGCCGTGCTCGCCGGCACGTTCGGCAAGGGACGCATCGCCTGCACATCGCCGCATCCTGAAAGCTTCACCCACACGCAGGACATCATCCGCGGCGGCCTCAAGTACGTCACGGGGCGCGAGTTCAAGTCCGAATACCCGCAGCGCACACGCGGCAACCTATCGGTGGGCTTCCTAAGCGGCAGCCTGCGCAAGGACTCCGCGATTCTCGTCTCTCAGCTCTACCGCGAGGCCTCTCTCGACATCCGCGCCGTGGCGGGCGAGACGATCAACTACGGCGAGCTCGAGCACTGCGACGCGCTCGTGCTGCCCCACCCGTCTAAAGGCAAGTTCTCGCGGCTCGTCTGCGACTTCGCGAAGAAGGGCGGAATCATCTTCGCGTTTGGAAGCGTGGAGGAGATGGATGCCATTCCGGCGGATCTTCCCAACGTCGTGAGATGCGCCGACGGCGAGGCCGTGCGCAAGGTGCTCGTGGAGTGCGCGAAGGAGGGGAGGTAGTCATTGGCAAATCCGTTTCTGCCCGTAGCCGGTTTCCCCGACTTCCCCAAGATGACGCCTGAGACGGCGGACGAGGCGCTGCCGCGTCTTCTGGCCGAGGCGAAGACGCGCGTTGACGCCTTGGAGAAGAGCGCGCCCGCAACGTGGGAGGGCCTTGTCCTCGCGCTTGCCGACGCGCAGCGTCCGCTCTGGCGCGCCTGGAGGTGCATAACGCATCTCCTGAGCGTATGCAACAGCGAGGGCTGGCGCAAGGTGCAGAAGAAGTACCAGGGCGACCTTGTGGCCTTCGAGCTGCGCGTGGGGCAGTCGCGGCGGTTCTACGATCGCTTCAAGGAGCTGAAGGGCAAGCTCGAAGCCGAGGCGAAGGCGAATCCGGGCGCGCAGCTCGCGTGCCGCATCCGCATCCTCGAGAAGAACATGAGCAGCGCCGAGCTTGCGGGCGTGGCCCTGGAAGGGGCTAGGCAGAAGCGCTTCAACGAGATCCAGGAGGAGAGCGAGAAGCTTGAGGCGGACTACCGCGACCATGTGCTCGACGCGACGAAGGCGTTCTCGGTGCTGCTCACTACGAAGGTGGAGACGGAAGGGCTGCCTGAGTCGCTGAAGAAGGTGCTGGCGGGTGACGGGGACCCGGCGAAGGGGCCGTGGAAGGCGTCGATCGAGGACGCGGTGTACTTCCCGTTCATGAAGCATTCGAAGAACCGTCCCGTGCGAGAGGCGCTGTGCAGGGCGAGGTGCACGCGCGCGAGCGAGGGCGCGCTCGACAACACTCCCATCGTGGCGAAGCTGCTGGCGCTGAGGCAGGAGCTGGCGGAGCTGCTGGGGTACAAGAGCTACGCGGAAGTCTCGCTCGCGGAGAAGTCCGCGCCGTCTGTGGCGGCTGTGGAGTCCCTCATCGCGAAGCTCGCCGACGCGTCGCGTCCGTTCGCCGTGAAGGAGGACGCCGCGCTCGACAAGTTCGCGCAGGGCGCGGGCTGGACCGGCAGGATCGAGCCGTGGGACCGCGCCTACTGGAACGAGCGCCAGCGCGAGAAGCTGTACTCGTATTCCGAGGAGGAGCTTTCGAAGTACTTCGATCTGCCCGTCGTGCTGGACGGCCTCTTCAGGCTCGCCACGCGACTCTTCGGCATCACCGTGGAGCCTGCTGACGGCGAGGCGCCGGTGTGGCATCCCGACGTGCGCTTCTACCGCGTGCGCGGCGAGAAGGGCGCCGTGATTGCGCACTTCTACTTTGATCCCTACTCGCGCCCCGCAACGAAGCGCGGCGGCGCGTGGGCGCACAGCTTCCGCTCGCGCATGCGCCTGGCGGACGGTTCGGTGCAGCTGCCGCTCGCGCTCGTGTGCTGCAACCAGGCGGTGCCCGACAAGTCCGGACGCGCCCTCATGCGCTTTTCGGAAGTGGAGACTCTCTTCCATGAGTTCGGCCACGCCCTGCAGCACATGCTCACAACGGTTGACGACGAGGCCGCATCCGGTTTCGGCATGATCGAGTGGGACGCCGTGGAGGTCGCCTCGCAGTTCATGGAGAACTGGTGCTACGACGAGGCTACGGTCAAGTCGTTCGCGCGCCACGTCGATACGAAGGAGCCGATTCCCGGCTCGCTGCTTGCGCGCGTGCGCGCCGCCAAGAACTACCGCGCCGCCAATGCGTCCCTTGGCCAGCTCGCGTACGCGAAGGTGGACATGGAGCTACACGTGAAGCCGCCGGCCGATCCCAACGCGCTGAAGAACAAGGTCTTCGCCGAGCTCATTCCCGGCCGCACGATTCCCGAGGACAGGATGCTCAACTCGTTCAGCCACATCTTCGCCGGCGGGTACGCGGCGGGGTACTACGGCTACAAGTGGAGCGAAGTGATGAGCGCCGACGTCTTCGGCGCGTTCGAGGAGGCCGGGCTTGGCGACGAGGCCGCGGTGCGCCGCCTTGGCCGCCGCTACCGCGACACGTTCCTCGCCCTTGGCGGCAGCGTGGATCCGATGGAGGTGTTCCGCCGCTTCCGCGGCCGCGCCCCCGAGGTGAACGCGCTCCTCCGCCAGAGCGGGCTTGTGCAAAAAAGATGACCGAGGCTATCTTCTGTGGTTGCGCCGCGGAATGAGATATGCTACAATCAAGATGCCGTGGCAATGGTGCCGCGGTGAAAAACGCAAAAGGAGACAGCCATGAAGAGAACCATGAAGAGAGTCATTGCCAAATCGTTCGTGTTTGCGGCAGCATGCGTTGCGGCGGGCGACATCCATCTGCCGAAGCCCGTGACCCAGGGCGGCAAATCCCTCATGCAGGCATTGTCCGAGCGAAGATCGGCGCGCGACTTCGCCGGGCGCGACATTCCGGTGCAGACGCTTTCGTCGCTCCTGTGGGCGGCGACCGGGGTCAACCGTGCCGACGGGCGCAGAACGGCCCCGACCGGTCTGAACGTCCAGGATACGGACGTGTACGTGATGCTCGCCTCCGGCGTCTACCGCTACGACACGGGGCAGAACGCGCTGAAGCTAGTCAATCCCGGCGACCACAGAGCCGCCGCCGGGAAGCAGCCGTTCGCGCAGACGGCTCCGGTGAACCTGTTCTACGTGCACGACCGTTCGCGCGGCATGAAGGCCGACGAGTCGAACACCCAGCGCTATGCGGGGATTCACGCCGGCGCGATCATGCAGAACGTGTACCTCTTCTGCGCAAAGGAGGGGCTTGCCACCGTCGCGCGCGCAAACATAGACTATGACGCATGCGCCAAGGCGCTCAGGCTCGCCGCAGGCCAGAGCATCGTTCTCGGGCAGTCGGTGGGGTATCCGCCGAACGACGGATACATCGGCAGGCAGGCGGCGATCAGGACGGCGCTTGAACGCGCGAAGTTCCACGAGAGCGAGGTCGGCAGGCTGAAATGCGAGCTTGATCGCGAAGACGGGGTCATGGTGTACGACGTCGAGTTCAAGAAGAACGGCTTTGAATACGAATACCACATCGACGCGAAGACCGGCACGGTCGTGAAGGCGAAGAAGGAGCGCGATTGACGCGCGGCCGATGTTGTCCGACGGCTGGGCCGGTCGCGGGCGGGGGGCCGAATGCCGGTTCTCCGCCCGCGGTCTTTCATATGTTTTTTCGTCCTCTCCACCACTTGACATACCTACCCGAAGGTATGTATAATATGCG
>JAFXIL010000140.1 GCA_017563185.1 Kiritimatiellia bacterium
GCAGTCTCTCCCTACACGAACAGTTTCTCGTGCGTGTCGCTCTAGAGCAATGCGACGATTTGAGCTACACTAATTCCTATTTGGCCGCAAGGGGATTGGTATTGAATCCGAATGGCGTACATCGTGACAAGGCGCTGGAAGTCATGGTGAAGTTTGGACCCGTTGACGATGAAATGACGCAGTTTGTGGAAAACACGGCGACCAACATTGCCGCATACACGCGAAAAGAGCGTTTTATGGCTGTAAGTCGATACGGAATCCGCATTCGAGGTTGCGATTACACCAACGCGGTGACCACAAGAGCCGTTCAGATGTTCGACAGGATGAAATTTCAAGACATATGGATGCCTGTCAATTGCGACATGACGCTTAATGCCCGTGTTCCTGGATACACAATCAGCTCCAATCGTCTGGACTGTGCCAATTGGGCTTTGGCCAATCCCGAGCTTTCGTCCGTTGGCAGACGTTATTTTACGAATGTCACCAATATCATTCTTTCTTCTGGCCAGCCTTTAAGATGGGTGCCGATCAACGAGGATGGCGAGTGAGGTTCATGCCATGATGGTCTTGAGTGTTGGACTAATATGACATAGAATGAATAAGCAAGGTGGATGTGCGAGAAGAGGTTGCATGAATGATGAAATGGTTGTTGTATAACATCCTATTTGCCGTTGCGTATGCGGCTATGGTACCATGTTTTCTTCTGCGCATGAAAAGGCGCGGAGGATACAGGGCGCGCATGGGAGACCGCTTCGGGAAGTATCCTCACGAGGTAATTGACGCTCTCTGCAAAGAGCAGAGCGTTGAGTGCCAAGAATCGGGAACTACGAACCACGAGCCACGAACCACGAAACACGAACCACGGATCTGGATTCACGCAGTGTCGGTTGGCGAAGTGCAGGTGGCGGGGCAACTGATGCGCGCAATGCGCGAGAGAGACCCTGCGGTGCGATTCGTGTTCTCCACCACATCGTCCACCGGGTGGAAGCAGGCCGAGGGGCAGATTGGTCCTGAGGACGTGCTCATCTACAATCCTCTCGACTTCGCGGGCTGCGTGAAGCGCGCCCTCGACACGGTGAAGCCGAAGGCCATCGTGCTCACGGAGAGCGAAATATGGCCCAACTTCATCCGCGCCGCGAAGAAGCGCGGCATCCCGCTCTACATTGTCAACGCAAGGGTCTCCGACCGCAGCGCGCCGCGCTACCGCCGCCTGCGCTGGTTCTTCGGCGAGGTGCTGCGCGCGTTCTCCAAGATATACGCGCAGAGCGACCTTGACGCAGGCCGCCTCGTGGCGGCGGGCGCCAATCCTGCGACGGTGGAGGTGACGGGATCCTTCAAATTCGACGTCGCGCACCGAAATCCAGCCAAGGAGGTCGAGCTGCGCGAATGGATCGGCCCGGGCGAAATACTGCTCGGCGGCAGCACGTGGCCGGGAGAGGACGAGGTGCTGCTGCGCATCTACCGCGAGCTGCTCGCGTCGCATCCCGACGTGAAGCTGGTGATCGCGCCGCGCCACTTCGAGAAGGCCGACGCCGTGGAGGCAAACATCCGCGCCGCCGGTTTCACATGTGTGCGGCGGTCTAGAGGCGGCGAGAGCGCCGCTTCCCCGAATGCGGTGTATTTGGCGGATACAACGGGCGAGATGATGGGCCTCTTCGGAATATGCACGGTCGCGTTTGTCGGCAAGAGCCTGTGCGCGCATGGTAGCCAGAACATGATCGAGCCGTGCCTGTGCGGCAAGCCCACGATTGTGGGACCGTACACCGAGAATTTCCGTCCGGTGATGAGCGACCTGCTCGCAGGCGCGGCGATAGTCCAGGTGCAGAGCGAAGACGAACTGAAAGGCGAGGTGCTGCGCTTCTTCGGCGACGCAGGGGCGCGTACGGCGCTTGGCGCTCGCGCAGAGGAGGCGGTGCGGCGGCGCTGCGGCGTGGTGGGGCGCTGTGCGGACGAGCTTCTGGCGACGTTGAAAGGAGTGGATGCGCAATGAACTGGAGCGTGTTTGATTACGCCGGCAACACCGCGATTGCATGGACTGCCTATCTTGTTTCGCTTGCGGTGCTGATCGCCGTCATTGGCGTCTGCGCCTTCCTGCTCTTCCGCCGCAAGTGGCTGTGGGCCGCGTTCCCGGTTCCGCTTCTCGTGGTGTGGGGTGTGCTGTGGGGCGCGTTCGGCGCGCGCCTCGACCATGCGTGGCTCTATCTGCAGGAGAACGCGAACCGTTCCCACGGCACCTACGTGGCGCTCACGTTCGCGACGGCGTTTCTGCCCACTTCGGGCGATACGGGGCGCGCCGCCCTCATGCACATCGCAACGCGCGACAAGGGTTTCGCGAAGGGACGTCCAGCGTCCGTGAGGCGCGAGGATGGCCACGAGTGGGCCATGTACAACGACGAGGACTATCCCGGCGGCGTCACCACTTACGACGGGCGCCCCGTGGACACGGGCTCGCGCTTCCGCTCCACGCGTCTGCTCATATCGCTCATCCCCTACTTCGAAATGCCCACCGCGCGCACGGCGCTCGTGATCGGCGACGAGGCATGGCTCTACGAAAAGCCGCTCAAGGCGGCCGGGCTGAAGCTGGAGGAGGCGAAGGGCGATTCGCCGGTGGATGTGCTGCTGGTCGCCCCTGGGCCTGACTGGGCCGTCGGCGCGGATACGCCTGGCGCCGCCGAGTGGCGCCGACTTGCCAAGCGCCTCTCCAAGGAGGGCGTGGCAGCGTTGCACATCGACGCGCGGTTGATGTCCCTGGCTCGCTTCAGGCGCATTCTCGCCGATTTCCGCGCCACCTTCGTTCACTACCACCTCTGGTGCACCGGCAGATACGACTACGTGCTTACGTCCGGACGAGCGGTTCTGGCGGACGAACTGGCCGAGCTTTTCGAGAAGCCTGCCGCGTTCAAGGCCTTCATTTCGGCTGATGCAGTTTCTCCGGCCGAGGTGTTCGCATCGTATGTCGGCACCGACTTCGAGGTGGATCCCGTGTTCTTCGCCGTGCCGCCGCAGGGGCGTTCCGGATGCGTTTGGACGGCCCCGCGCCTCGCGTTTGCTCCCCCGCCCACAAACCATCTCGCCGCGGTCAAGCCCGGCGCCGTCACAACCTACAGCGTGCCAGCGGTGAAGTGGCTCAAGCGAGGCCTCATGGACAAGGGCGTCTTCCGCTCGCTCACCAACGGCGTGTTCAAGGCCCAGGCCGCCCGCCGCGAGGCCATTCTGGGCTTCGACCACGCCGACAGCGGTGCCGAGACAAACGCCGTGGAGCGCTGGGCCACGGCGGCCAAGATCAATCCGCGCGATCCGCTCCTTCGCTCGCTCGCCGACTCGCTCGACCTCGAGGGGCGCCGCTTCCTGCGAATCGGAAACGTGGGTGCCGCAATCCGCTGCTGCGAGAACCGTCTGCTAATACGTCCCGAAGACTCCGCCGCCCTGCACAACTTCGGCGTTTGCCTGAAGAAGAGCGGCCACTACGACGTCGCCGCGAGCATCTTCGCCAAGGCCGTGACCATGGACCCCGACGCCGACGAGCATCGCCTCGAGCTCGTGACGTGCTGCGCCGCAAGCCACAAGGAGGACATTGCGTGCCGCCAGCTTGACGTGCTGATGAAGCGCCATCCAGCCGACCCCGCGCTCAAGATGCGCGCCGCGAAGCTCCTCTGCCTGCGCTCCAACAAGGCGCGCGACGAGACGCGCGCCGTGGCTCTTGCCGAGGAGGCTGTCAGAATCACCGGCTGGAAAGACCGTTCCTATGTGCAGGCCCTTGCCGACGTGTACATCGATTCAGGTCGCACGCTCATGGGCCTTGGTCTAAAAAAGAAAATGAGAGAAATGAGGTTCGAAAAATGAAGAAGACAATCCTGATTGCGCCGATCGTGCTGCTCGCCGGATGCTTCACGCTCAAGCAGACCGAGATGCCGTCCGTGCAGTTCTCCCGCGCGCCAGCCGGACGCGACGTGGCAGTGGCCGTGAGCGGGTTTGCCGCCACGATCACCACCTACACGCCCGTGTACGGGTACCAGACCGTGTTCGTGGACGACGGCCCGTTCTACGGCCCGCGCGGCCGTCGCTACTACGGCGGCGGGCACTACCGCACGATGACCTCCGAGACGCTCGTTCCCAGCGTGAACGCGAGCGACGCCTACCTCAGGCGCGCGCAGACGCATCTTGAGGATGCGGGCTTCCTTCTGCGCGCACCCTCGGCCGACTACAACGTGGAGGTGGCGTTCGGCGGGCCGTTCGTGAGGGACTGTGAGCGCGCCGTGGAGTTCGCGTGGATGTTCCTATCCGTGTTCTCCGCCGAATACGCCACGCAGACCTGGACGGCGAAGCTGCGCATACACGATGCGAAGACCGGCAAGCTTCTGTTCGCCCAGGAGTATGTGCAGAAGTACGAGGACTGTGTGTGGTCGCCTCTCTTCTTCATCGGCCTTGCAGGATGCACCGAGAACACGTTCAACTACATGCAGAACTGGTGCCTTACGGCACTTACCGACCGTTCCATGGCCGACGCCACTGCCTTCCTTTCGAAGTCTGCGCCGTTGCCGCTGCAGTCAACGCCTCCGTCTGCCGCGAATCCTCCGCCTGCGGCAAAATGATTGAGCCTAAACTCCTCGTTAGAATCTTAACGCAGAGTCGCAGAGAGGCAGAGGCTTTCAGGTGAATGATTATCGGAGGTAACTGTCGATGGATAGCGCGGCAAAAGTACTTCTTTCTTTGCGTCTCTGCGCCTCTGCGTTAGAAAACACAGGCTGCAACAGAGAAATCTATATTGAATTTACGAGGTGATGAAGATGGCAGATGGAACCAATGCCGCCGACGTTAAGCTGCGTTGCGCCACGCTCCACGACGCGGAGCGCATTCACGCGCTTGTCCTCCTGCACCGCGACGAGCTGGTGCCGCGTCCGATGGGGAACATCGTGGAGAACATCGACCGCTTTCTGGTGGCCGAGCTGGACGGCGAACTCGCCGGCTGCGCGGCCTACCAGATATGGCCGGAGATAGGTGATCCCCTCAAGGCCACCGTCGAACTGCAGAGCGTGGCCGTTCGCGCGCCGTACCGCCACCGCGGAATTGGCCGCCTGCTCGTCAAAGGCGTGATGGAGCGCGTGGCGCCGTTTCGCGCGAAGGAGCTGATGGTGCTTACGCTCACGCCAGAGTTCTTCGCATCGATTGGTTTCCGCGAGATTCCGAAGACGCACATCATGCACAAGCTCTACGCCGGCTGCATCAACTGCACGAAGCACGCCAATCCCTTCACCTGTCCCGAGCGCGCAATGATGCTTGAGCTGGGATGACGAAGGAGGCGGCGATTGCCGCTCCCTTCCTGCTTGTATTTCTTCTTGTGATAACGAGGGTTTTTCTTCTTTCCTTCATGACGCTGTCTCTAACCGTGGCCTCGGATCTGCCTGTTGGAGGGGGCGACGGCGGACAGTCGCAATCGTCCGTGGTAGAGGAAAAAGGCTGTTCACGTTAAGCCTCATCTTCGATCCCGTTGATTGAGCTGTGCGGTTTCGTTGTGAGATTATCGAGGACTTTCATGCCTCTGTTCATCTGTGAACGGTTTTGGTATAATTTAAGCCAATGAAAACAACACTCTTTCTTTCTGCCATTCTCGTTTCATCGCTTGGTTCGGCGGCGACTGTGGATATTCCGGTTGTGCGCAAGGCCGACGTGGTGGTGGTGGGCGGCTCCACGGCCGCCGTCTCGGCGGCAATTGCCGCAAAGGAGGCCGGTGCGGACGTGTTCCTGATCGCGCCGCGTCCGTACCTTGGCGAGGACATGGCCGGCACGCTGCGCGTTGTGCGCGAGCCTGACGACGACGGCTCTTCCCCGATCTACCGCTCCATCTTCGCCGCCGAATCGCGCGCCGGCTGGCCGTTCAAGTACAAGACCGACGTCAAGCCGAACCCCAGGCTGCATTCCGATCCGAAGGGCGTCGAGCTCGGGAACGGAAAGATCGGCGAAGCCTCGCACGACAGCGTGGAGTATGCTGATGACGTCACGGCAACGCTTGATCTTGGCGAGGTGCGCAATCTGGCAGGAGTGTCGCTCGTCACCTTTGTGCGATTCGAGAACAAAAGCAAGAAGAGCCTGGTGCGCGCATCGAGCGGACCGGAAGTGGGATTTCTCACTTCCTCGATGGAGGTCTCGTGGAGCGAGGACGGCAGAAGATGGTCCGCCCCTGTTGCCGTGGTGTCGTTTGACGCGGAGGAAGAGCGGCGCACGTTCACATGGAACGGTGAAGCGCGCGCACGTTACGTGCGCGTTGCGGCGCACAAGGCGCCTGACTATCCACGCCAGCTGCTGGCGGAGATCGTGGTGAAGCGTTCTGCCGGGCCCGACGCCGCGCTCTCCGAGCGCACCACTCCTTTCGCCGTGAAGCGTGCGCTCGACCGCGCCATGCTCGCCGCAGGCGTGCCGTACCTTACCGGCTCGCTCGTGTGCGACGTGCTGACCGACGATGACGGCCGCTTCGCGGGCGTGGTGATGGCGAACCGCAGCGGACGCCAGGCCGTACGCGCGAAGACGCTGATCGACGCCACGCCGCGCGCCCGCGCCGCGCGCCTCGCAGGCGGCCGCACTGCGCCATTCCCGAAAGGCGCCTACACCTTCAGGCGCGTGGTGGCGAGCGGCGAAGAGCCGAAGGGCCCTGGCGTGAAGTCGCGCGCCATATCGTCCGCATTCCCCATCACCACGCGCAACAACCTCAAGCCGAACTTCCCCTCAAAGTTCGAGGCCCGCCTGTGGGAGTGCACAATCGAGATTCCGATGGAGGATGGTTCGGCGCGCTCCTTCGCTGCGGCTGAACAGATCGCGCGCGACCGTACCTTTACGGCGCTGGAGGTCGATGCGGCGAATTCTCTCACGCTTGTGGCGCCTCCTGACAGCTTCAGATGCCGTTGCCACGTGGAGAGCGGCGCCTCGCGAGGGATCGGCGGCTCGCTTGACCTTGACGCGCTGCGCCCGAAGGACGCGCCGGGCGTGTGGGTGCTGGGTCCGCTCGCCGACGTCTCGCGCTCTCTCGCCGCCGCGCTTGCGAAGCCAGGGGAGTTCATGCGGCTTGGCGCGCGCGCGGGGAACGCCGCCGCCGCAGAGTCGGCGCGCGCCCGGTTCGCGAAGCCGACAAAGTCCAGAGCCTCCGCCGCGTCAGGTGCGCGTGCGCTGCGCGTGGGCGAACACCACGGCGGGCTGCCCGCATATCTCGTCAATGCCTCAGGAAGCGTTCGCCTCGACGACGCAGCGCCCGTCGTCGCCGAATGCGACACCTTCGTGGTTGGCGCTGGCACTGGCGGCGCGCCGGCCGCAATCGCAGCCGCGCGCCATGGAGCCAAGACCATAGTGTGCGACTACCTCTACGTCGAGGGCGGCGTGATGACGGACGGCATGATCGGCCGCTACTACTACGGCAACCGTGTTGGATTCACCACCGAGATCGATGCCGGCGCGCGTGAAAAGGGCAGCGTGTTCCCCCAGGCGAAGAGCGAATGGTTCCGCGCCGAGCAGCGCAAGGCGGGCGCCGAGGTGTGGTTCGGCGTGTTCGTTGGCGGAGTGGTGGTTGAAGACGACCGATTGACGGGCGTGGTGGTGGTGATGGAGGACGGTACGCGCGGCCTCGTGGCGTGCAAGAACGCGATCGACTCCACGGGCAACGCCGAGCTGCCCGCCATGGCGGGAGAGGAGACGGAGTTCATCACGGACGACGATCTGTCCGTGCAGGGCGTGGGCCACGCGCGGCATCCGCTTGGCTCCGACTACGCCAACTCCGACATCGGCTTTGTGGACGACACCGACGCCGCGGACGTCTTCTACTTCGCTCTGCGCTCTCGCCTCAGCCTGCCTGACGGCACCTGGGACCAGGCGCAGGTGATCGACAGCCGCGAGCGCCGCCGCATGATCGGCGCCTTCTACATGAGCGCCGCAGACGTCGCATGCTCCCGCACGTATCCCGACATCATCACCCGCACCTATTCGAACTTCGACTCGCACGGCCAGACCCGCGACGATCTCTTCTTCATCCAGGATCCCGGCCACAAGCCGATGTACGTGAACCTGCCTTACCGTTGCCTTCTGCCGAAGAAGCTCGACGGTCTGCTCGTGACGGGCCTTGGCATCAGCGCCCACCGCGACGCGATGCCCATCCTGCGCATGCAGCCAGACATCCAGAACCAGGGCTACGCCGCGGGAACCGCTGCCGCGATGGCCGTCAAGTCCGGCGTGAAGGTGCGCGACATTGATGTGAAGTCACTGCAGCGCCACCTCGCGGAGAAGAAGATATTGCGGACGGAGGATCTTTCCATGAAGGACAACTTTCCTCTCTCCGACGAGGCTCTCGACGCCGCCGTCGCGCAGCTCGCGAACGAATACAGCGGACTCCCCGAGGTGTTTGCCGACCGCGCGCGCACTCTGCCGCGTCTGCGTGGCGCGTTCCGCGCGGCCGAAGGCGAGGCCAAGCTCATCTATGCCCATGTGCTCGCGATGTTCGGCAATGACGACGGCGCGCAGCAGCTGCTCGCCAAGTTCAAGGCCATGGACTGGGACAAGGGCTGGAACTACCGCGGCATGGGCCAGTACAACCGCAGCGTCAGCTGGGTTGACAGCTATGCCATCGCCCTTGGCCGCTGCCATGCCACCAACGCCGTGCCTGCGATAATCGAGAAGGCCGCGCAGCTCAACGCCGATAGCGAATTCTCCCACTTCCGCGCCGTTGCCATCGCCCTCGAGGAACTTGGCGACAAGCGCGCCGTACCCGTGCTTGCCGACGTGCTGCGCCGCCCCGGAATCGGCGGACGCTGGCAAAAGATGAGCGCCGCCCCGCCCGTGGTGCCTGGCTATCAGAACAAGGCCGGAGACTGGGAACGCACGCTTTCCCTGCGCGAGATATGCATAGCGCGAGCCTTGTTCCGCCTGGGCGACACGCCGGACGGCCTCGGCCGGCGCACGCTCGAGGCGTATGCCGCCGATCCTCGCCGCGTCTACGCAAAGCATGCGCGCATGGTGCTGGACGGCGCGTCTTCTTCCGCTTCAAATCAACACTCAAAGAAAGGAAAATGAAATGACAGAATCAGCAGCAAATCCGATGCTCGGCACGCTTGTGTGCGCTCTCGGCGGCCTCGCGGGCGCGGTGTTCGCGGTGCCGTTCAGATGGATCAAGGGCGTGAAGTACGAGAGCTACTGGCTTTTCTACGCGCTCGCGGGACTTCTGGTGTTTCCGCTTGCGCTGGCCATGGGAACGTGCCCCGCCTCGCTCAAGGTGATCGGCGGCGAGAATGCCGGCGTGCTTGCGCAGTGTTTCGGCTTCGGCGCGCTGTGGGGCCTTGGCGGGCTTACATGGGGGCTGATGATACGCTATCTCGGCATCGGACTAGGGCTTGCGATCGGGTGCGGACTCTGCTCGGCCACCGGCACGCTCATCCCGCCGATCGTGACGGGCAAAGCGGGCGATCTCGTCAAGGACGCCGGTGCATGCGTTGTTCTCGCTGGAGTCGTCGGTTCGCTTCTCGGCATCGCCCTCGTGGGCCTCGCCGGCAAGTTCAAGGAGGGCGAGCTCTCCGAAGAGCAGAAGAAGGCCGCCGTCGCTGAGTTCGACTTCAAGAAGGGCATGCTCGTGGCGCTCTTCTCCGGAATCGCCTCGGCGGGCATGAACTTCGGCCTGCAGAGCGGCGGTTCGATGGAGGCTGCGGCGGCGAAGGCTGGAACTCCGGCGGCGTGGTGCGGAATGCCTGTTCTCGTAGTGGTGCTGTGGGGCGGCCTTGTGGTGAACGTGGCGTGGTGCCTGTGGCAGAACAAGAAGAACGGCAGCTTTGGCGACTACGGAAAGATGTTCAAGGGCAACTTCGCGGCCATTGGACTCGCGGCGGTGGCGGGCGTGATCTGGGCATGCCAGTTCGCGTGCCAGAAGGCGGGCGAGCCGCAGCTGGGCGCGAGCCTCAAATACATCAGCTTCGCGGTTGTGATGGGCAGCGCGATCTTCTTCTCCACGCTTCTTGGCGTTCTGATGGGCGAGTGGAAGGGAACGGGGTCCAAGACGAAGGGATGCCTTGCGCTTGGCGTGCTTGTGCTGCTGGCGTCGTTCTGCGTGATGAGCTATGGCGGCAAGGTGAGCAGCGACGAAAAGGCGAAGGCTGAGAAGTCCGCCGTGGTGGAGAAGGTCGCGAAGCCTGCCGCAGAGGCCGTGAAGTAGGCCGGGAAGAGTGACGTTTCGCCGTGAGATAGGCTGGTGCGTCGCGCAGGCGTACCGTCTTGCGGGAGCGCGTCGGCGCGCGATGGCGCGTTGCCGCGCCCCGGGTGTTCGTCTGCCGGTTGTGTTCCACGATTCGGCGGCGGAAGAGGTGCGCGGCATTCTCGCGGCGCTGCGTGGAGTTGATCTTGTCCTTACCTTCGACGACGGTTGGCTTGAGTTCGAGGGCGTCCTTAAGGTGCTTGAGGAGTTTGACCTGCGGGCGACGGTGTTCATTGCGCCTGGCGAGACGGAACGTGGTGTGGTGTGGACCAATTCGCTGATGGAGGCGGGCGTGCCGGACGCCGAGTGGCACCCCTGGTATGCACTCCCTGCGGCGGAGCGCTACGCACTCTGCGACAAGCGCGCGCCGTGCGTGCGGCGTCGTCTGCTCACGGCGGAGGCCGTACGCGCCATTTCCCGTCACCCGCTCGTGAGAATCGGCAACCACACCTGGAGCCATCTCAGCTGCACGCATCGTCCTGTGGACGAAGTGCTGGACGAAGTGGACCGCGCGCAGAAGACGCTTGCGGAATGGTGTGGTTACGCGCCAACTGACTTCGCCTATCCATTCGGACGCGGCACGCCGGAGCTTGATGCCGAGATTCATCGGCGCGGCATGACGCCTCACTACACGCGCCAGGGACTTGTGACTGAAGCGACGATTGGCGAGGCGCGTAATATGGTGTATCCAGGCATGACTCTCGCCGAGAACTTGGGACGCGTCCTGCAGGCGTGGCCGAAGGTGGGGGAGACGCGATGACGGGGGGCGTGCAGGAGGCGAACGGAATGCGTGTGGCGGAGGAGCTGCTGCGCGCGAACGGCGTGATTCCGCCAGACGAGGTGTGGGTGCATGGCATGTGGACCCCGCGCGTTTGGAAAGAGTGCCTTGGTGCGTTGCGGGCGGGGCGTCCGCTCGTGCGGATGACGCATGGAAGCCTGAGCCCGATCTACCTTGAGCGGCAGAGCAAGTGGAAGAAGCGTCTCGTCTCGCCGATCGAGCGCGCCCTCTTCGCCCGCACCGCGAGAGTGGTGGTGACAGGCCCATGGGAGGAAGAGTGGTGCCGCCGCTGGGGAGTCAAATGTCCAATTCAAACCGTCAATCTCAAGCAATTTTTTAATTTACCCCAGCCCCCACAAGAGGCACGGGGACAGTCCCCAAGGCTTAAAGTTTTGTACTTGGGGCGTATCCATCCGCTGAAGGGGGTTGATGTGCTAAAAGAGGCGGTGGAGGGATTGGACGTTGACCTTCGCGTGGAGAGCGAGGTGTTCGGCGAGGAGAAGGAACGCGCGCTTGGGTGGTGCGAAGTGCTGGTGCTTCCTTCGATGAGCGAGAATTTTGGTTTTGTGGTGGCTGAGGCTCTGATGCATGGGAAGCGGGTTGTGGCTACGGACGGCGCGCCGGCGTGGGAGAACCAGGAAGGCGTGGCGTACGTGAGGGGTTACCGCGACGCGCCGCACGGCGAGCAGGTGCGCCTCCTGCGCGAGGCGTTGAAGTGCGAAATCATGGAAGGTGTAAGATGAAGAAGTGTGCGGGATGGCTTTCCATGGCTCTAGCGGCGGCGGGGCTCCTCTGGTGTGCGCTGATGGCCCTGAATCCGAGGGGAATGCAGGCGCGCGTGTTCTTCGAGAGGGGGGATTCCTTCTTCGGGGACTTCTTCACCGTCAGGACGTGTGCGGAATACGGGTATTCCAACGACAAGCAGGAGGCGTTCGACACTTGCTATCCGGCGTTGGGGCCGCTGATGGCGCTTCCGTTTCCCTGCACGGCGAGGGGAGGGGCGGTGTTCACCGGGGCGGGGATTCTCCTGTGGGCGCTGGCCTTTGCGGAGCTGCTGAGGGTGAAGGCGAAGGGGCTGGACAGGCTCGAGAAGGCGGGGCTGCTTGCCGGATGCGCGGTGTCGTCCGTGATGCTTCACGAGGTCGAGTGGGGAAACCAGGTGATATACGCCGCGGCCGCGGCCACTTTGTTCGTGGCCTGGAATGATGCCGAGGAGAAATGGCGGCGCAACGTCGCCGCAGTTGCGCTTGCCGTGGCGTCCGTCCTGAAGATAACGCCTGCCGCGCTGGGGGTGCTGTACCTTCCGCGTCTTCGCAGGGCGAAGGGAGAGATTGCGCTTCTGGTCGCCGCGGGAGCCGTGCTTTTTCTGGCGCCGTTCGCGTTGTACGGCGGATGGGACGGTCTCTGCGCATGGTTTGCGAACGCCGCTGCGAACGCGAAGGCGTACGCCCACCGGGGCGCGTGGGGCGTGGTGCCGATCGCGCGCACGGTGCGGCTTGTGATGCATATGGACGTATCGCGTCCTTGGCCAGGACTTTCGCTTGAGCGGGCCGCGAACGTGCTCATCGGCGGCGCGTGCATGCTGGCCGCCTGCCGCGCGGCGTGGAAGGGCGGCGCGCGCGGCCGCACTCTGCTTCTCGCGGTTGCGGCGATGCTGCTCGTGCCGGGCAACATGCACGTTTACACCGGGCTCTACCTCATGCCAGTTCTCGCGCTGAGGACGGGCGAGGGGATGGACCTTGCGGAGGCGGCGTGCTGGTTCGCGGTTCTCTGCCCTGTGCAGGTTCCGCTGGGCGCGGGCTGCCTCAACCATCCGCTCGCGAACATCGCGTTTCTGGTTCTGGCGGCGCGCGCTTTAGCCGCCGCATTCACGTTGCATCCCGCCCGGGAGGCGGGGAAAAAGGAGTCTATCGCATGAACATGATAGTGCATCTGCACGGCACTCTCGCCGAGAAGGACATCTCGCGCGTGGTGGTGGACTGCGCCGGAGTGGGCTACGAGGCGGCCATCCCGCTTTCCACGTTCGACCGTCTGCCTGCCGAGGGGGCCGAGGTCAGGCTCTTCATCCACCACGAGGTACGCGAGGACGCGCAGCTCCTCTTCGGCTTCGCCACAAGAGCCGAGCGCGACGTATTCGAGCTGATTACGAGCGTTTCCGGCGTTGGACCCAAGCTCGCGCTCGCGGTCCTTTCCGGGCTCACCGTCGGCGACCTGCAGCTCGCCATCTCGCAGGGGGACGCAAAGCGCCTCGCCGCCGTGAAGGGAATCGGCAAGAAGACGGCCGAGCGCATCGTTGTGGACCTGCGCGGCAAGATCAATCCAATCGAGGCGCTTGCAAACGCCACCGCCGAGACGTCGAAGGAGCAGAGCCGGGTGCTGCTGGACGCGATGCTCGCCCTCAATGCGCTCGGATTCAGCGAGGACGCCGCGCGCGCCAAGGTGCAGAAGGTGCTTGCCGAGAATCCCGACCTTGCGGACGTCGAGTCCGTAGTCAAGAAGGCCCTCGCCGGGTAGACCCAGCGGCCTGGCCAACGCGTCGTCCGCATGGAAGGTGGAGCGCTAATGGAAAATCTCGAAACGACAGCATCCTATCGCAAGATCCGCCTGCTCGGAAAGGGTGGCATGGGCGAAGTCTTCGAGGCCGAGGCGTCTGACGGCAGGCGCGTGGCCCTGAAGGTGTTCCACGCCGAGAAGTCGCGGCGGAGGAACCAGATGTCGCCGCTGTCGTTGACATGCGTCTTCGTGCGGCACGCCATTCGGCCGCCGTGGAACATGTGCTTTCCCGCACGATGCTCGACGCAAGAACTGTCGCCGCCTATCGGGAGCATGCGCTTGAAGAGCGGCTCGCTGCGGAGGTGGCCGCGCGCCATAGCCTTGCTGAAATGGGGAGAAATCCTCCCCAAAAATGCCTTGAGCTGCCCTAGCAGTTTCGTCGCGATTGTGGTATCATACATGGCGTCGCCTCGCTTGTTTGTGTAAGGACTTCGTATTATAGCGAAGATCATTCAGGAGAGGCGACA
>JAFXIL010000141.1 GCA_017563185.1 Kiritimatiellia bacterium
ACCACAACTGTTGTGCCCACTGGCACGAACGAGGACGTCGTGGTCGAGGCGCGCTTCAACGGAGATGAGATACAGCCAAGGTTTGTGTTACCTGTCGTAACTCCGCGAACAATTCCAATTAAAGTGTTCATCGTGGATCCACCACTAGAGTATTGTCATAATGCTGCACCAGGTATTGAGGCCGAGACGCCATGGTCGGAATCTTCTATTCACGAGATGATTCATACTGCAAATGAGGTGTTTTCT
Source organism: Kiritimatiellia bacterium (assembly GCA_017563185.1). GTDB lineage: Bacteria > Verrucomicrobiota > Kiritimatiellia > RFP12 > UBA1067 > RUG572. The sequence continues at coordinate 247 of JAFXIL010000141.1, forward strand.
CAAGTTGCTATTATGTTCAATCTAATCGGCGTGGTTACGATTATTGACGAACCAAATGCATGGAGAATTCCCTATGGCCGTTATGTCAGAGGTCTGGATGGCAAATGGACTTGGGAGTGTTCGGACAAAATGTTGTGGTTCGTTCTGAGCCACCGCGATCCCGATTGCATCAGAATTTATTTTGTGGGAGAAATTGTCTCTGACGAAAAGGTAAAGGCTATGGCAACGCCATAAAATGTGTAATAAGTCTTAAGCGCGAAGCAAAGACACCTGATGAAAACTTTATTTCACAAGTAGGCGAGAAGGCCATAAAAGAAAAGAATTCGGAGGTCTATTCACGATGAATGCAACAAGAACCATAGTTTGTTCCTTCGGTCTGGCTGCGGCGGCGTTGGTTTTACAGGCCCATACAACTGCCGAGTCGAATGCAGTTGTGCGAGCCGCACTTCTGCGTGTCGCTTATGGTGGTTCGTGCCGTCCGCACATAGACCTCCCGCCGCCAGACTATGAACCGCCAAACACTTGGCATGGCTTTCTGGGCGGGGACACGAATGGGTGGACTCTAGCTGATAAGAAGGCTGCCTTTGACTGGTATCTGGGGACGTTGGGGACGAGGAACTGCCGTCTTGGCGGGATTGTAGAGAGTGACGAGATTGATGCGGCGATAAGTCGATGTCAGGTTCTGTACTATACGAATGCAGTTCCTGCACTCAAGGCACTGGCTTTGAATCCAAATGGAGTTGTTCGCGGCGATGCCATAAAAGTCGTGATGAAGTTCAGCCCGGTCGATGATTCCACGACACAATTTGTAGAGTCGATAATCACGAATGTGAATGGATATTCTTCGGGTGAACGTGTTGGATGTTATCTTGAATATTCAAAGAAACTGCTTCAAGATCCGTGTACTAATGGCGTGTGTGCAAACGCGCTTTCGATGTTCTATAGAAACAGGAAGGCTGATTACACTGGAGCTGTGGCCTTAGACCGACTGTTTTCTGAGAAGATTGCGAACTATTCGCAAAGTTCCAATCGTCTTGATACCGTTATGCATATGTTTACCGCAACCAATATGCATCCTCGCTATTATGAATATTTTGGGAATGTTACAAATCAGCTGCTCTCGTCTGGGCAGCCGCTTGTGCAGCTGAACATCGGAGAGGGCGAGTGAGTTATACGCACTGTGGCGCACAAGGCGTAATCCTTCGACGACGAGGGTGGCTCCAATCCGATTTCATTGTGGCATTATGGAATCGCTGCCCTCAATGCCACAATGCCATAATGGCTCATTTTCACATTTTCACAATCTCACAATAACGATGTCTCTTGCGGCTATCCCTGGCAGGGTCGTGACATTTTTGTTGCGCTTTCCCATATTGCGCTACGCAAGGGAAAGTGCTAAACTAATTGCGTCATGAGCACATTGGCATCCATAAACAAGCAGTGGTGGTGGCCTTGCGGATTCGGTTTCGCAAGGCGTGTGATGTCGTAGTGCAAAGTCAGCAGCGCAGACATTTCAGACGCAGAGCAGGCGGGCCGAATCCAAAAGGAATTCGGCCCGCTTTCGTTTTACATCCAATCGACAAAACAACTAGCAAAGAAAGAGCAAACCATGCTGAAGAAACTCACAGAGGAAGAATTCAAGAGGCGCGCGGCGTCAGCCGACCGCGTGGCCGTGTTCAAGGAGTTCCTCGCCGACAGAGAGACTCCCGTTGCGGCGCTCTCGCGTCTGGACGAAGACGAAGAGGCGTTCCTGCTCGAAAGCGTGGCCGGCGGAGAGACGCGCGGACGCTACTCTTACCTCGGCATCGAGCCGCGCACACAGGGCGCAGAGCGCCGGCGCGGACGGCTTCCTCGTGGGCACCGCGCTGATGCGCGCGGCTCGTCCCGGCAAAAAACTAGAAGAACTTATGACCACAAGAAAAGGAAACAGAAAATGAAGACTCACTACGGAATCTACGGCGGGCAGTATGTGGCGGAAACGCTCATGGCGCCGCTCCGAGAGCTCGAGGCCGCATACGAGGCGGCTAAGAAGGACGTCGCGTTCGCGCGGAAGTTCAATGGCATCCTCCACGACTACGTGGGGCGGGAGAGCCCGATCACCTACGCGAAGCGCCTCTCCGAGCACCTCGGCGGCGCGATGATTCTGCTGAAGCGCGAAGACCTCAACCACACCGGCGCGCACAAGGTGAACAACACCATCGGGCAGGCACTTCTCGCGCGGCGGATGGGCAAGAAGCGGCTCATCGCCGAGACTGGCGCCGGAATGCACGGCGTGGCCACGGCCACAGTGGCTGCTCTCTTCGGAATGCCGTGCGAGGTGTACATGGGCGCCATCGACGTGGAGCGCCAGGCGCCGAACGTGGAGCGCATGAAGATGCTGGGCGCCACGGTGCATGCGGTCACAGAGGGAAGCGCCACGCTGAAGGACGCGATGAACGAGGCGCTGAGGGACTGGGTGACGAACTGCGCCGACACGTTCTACGTGATCGGCACGGTGGCGGGGCCCGCGCCCTATCCCGAGATGGTGCGCGACTTCCAGAGCGTGATCGGCGTGGAAGCGCGGCGGCAGTGCCTGGAGAAGTACGGAAGGCTGCCCGACGAGGCGATCGCGTGCGTGGGCGGCGGCTCGAACGCCATGGGGCTTTTCGCAGGATTCCTCGACGATCCTGAAGTGAAGCTCGTGGGCGTTGAGGCCGGCGGAAAGGGCCTTGCAAGCGGCGAGCACGCAGCGTCGATAAACGGCGGGCGCCTCGGCGTGCTGCACGGCGCGAAGACGATGCTTCTGCAGACGGACGACGGGAACATCCTCGACACGTATTCGGTATCGGCCGGACTCGACTATCCCGGCGTGGGACCAGAACACTGCCATCTGCACGACATCGGCCGCGCGGAGTATGCGGTTATCGACGACGACGAGGCAATCGCCGCCTTCGACGCGCTCTGCCGCTTCGAGGGCATCATTCCCGCGCTCGAGTCGAGCCACGCCCTCGCAGAGGCCATCAAGCGCGCGCCGAAGCTCGGCCGCGACAAGATCCTTCTCGTCAACCTCTCGGGACGCGGCGACAAGGACATGGAGAACGTGATGAGGTACAAGGCGTCCCGCGCATCCTCGTCACGGGTCTAACGCATCACGTCAAGAAAGGCATCAAGATGAATACCCCAAGAATTACCAGTGCATTCGCAAAGGCTGAATCAGAAAAACGCGGCGCGTTCGTGGCCTATCTCACGATCGGATTTCCAAGTCTCGACGAAAGCGAGAAGGCAATAGACAGCGTGATAGCATCAGGCGCGGACATCGTGGAGCTTGGCGTGCCGTTCTCCGACCCGTTCGCTGACGGCGGCGTGATACGCTCCGCTGCCTACGAGGCGCTGCGGCAGGGCGTGACGATCGACCACGTGATCGCGCTCGCGAAGCGCGTGCGCGAGCGCCATCCAGAGACGGGGCTCGTGCTCTTCTCGTACTACAACCTCATCTTCTCGAAGGGACTCGAGAAATTTGCGGCGGAAGTGGCGGACGCTGGAATCGACGCGGTGCTGGCGGTTGACCTTCCGCTCGAGGAGCGCGAGGAGCTGCTGCAGGTGCTGCGTCCGCACGGCATCGGCTACATTCCGCTCATTGCGCCCAACACGCCCCTCGAGCGCGTGAAGGAGAGCGAGGCTGGCCTCGAGAACTCCTTCCTGTACGTGATCACCGTGATGGGCATCACCGGCGCGCGCGCGGAGCTGCCGCGCGATCTCGCCGGGCGCCTCGACTCGATACGCGCCGTCTCGAATCTTCCTGTGGCGGCAGGATTCGGCATCTCGCCGAAGGCGCAGGCCGATGAGGTGTGCCGCCATGCCGACGGATTCATCGTGGGATCCGCTCTCGTGAAACGCCTTGCCGAAGGGAAAGAGCCGTGCCTCGGCTGAAGATATGCGGCATTACCGACGCCGCGTTCGCCGTTGAGGCGGCGCGGCGCGGCGTCGACGTGATCGACGTCAACAGCGCGATAGAGTCCGTGCCTGGCGTCAAGTCGCCGACTCTCCTCGCCGAACTTCTCGCCGCGTGGAAATCAGTGCAGGCTCTGGACCGCCGAGGTCCGGCTACGCCGCGATGATGCAAAAAATGCCGGGAATTGCTTTCTGTAGTATCTACAATGCCGCAGATGTGGTATAATTCTCCTCATGGGCATTCGTAGAATATCAGGCGGCGTGTGCGCCGCAAAGGGCTTCAGGGCTGCAGGCGTTCCCGCTCGCATCAAGTACGAGGGACGCAACGACGTGGCCTTGATTGTATCCGACGCGCCTTGCGCGGCGGCGGCCATGTTCACTACGAACGCGGTGGCTGCGGCGCCGGTCGTGTACGACCGCGCGGTCGTGAAGGGCGGGCGCGTTCAGGCGATTCTCGCGAACAGCGGCTGCGCGAACGCATGCACCGGCGAGGATGGGCTGCGCGACGCAGAGCTTTCTGCGCTCACGACGGCGGGAGAGCTAGGAATCGATCCAGGGCACGTTCTTGTGGCCTCGACGGGCGTCATCGGGCGTCGTCTGCCGGTGGACAGGCTGCTTGCCGGCATGAAGGCGGCCGCGGCGAAGCTCGAGCGCTCCGAGGCTGCCGGCCTCGCGGCCGAGCGCGCCGTGATGACCACCGACACGAAGCCCAAGGAGGCTGCGGTGCAGACGAAGATCGGCGGCCGCACCGTCACCGTCGGCGGAATGTGCAAGGGCTCCGGCATGATCGAGCCCAACATGGCAACGATGCTCGGCTTCATAACGACGGACGCCGCCGTGACGCCCGCCATGCTGCGGCGCGCGTTGAGGCTGGCAGTGGACGTGACGTTCAACCACGTGGTTGTCGATGGCGACGAATCGACGAACGACAGCGTGTTCCTGCTCGCCTCGGGCGCGGCGGGGAACGTGTGCATAGACAAGGCGGGGCCCGACTTCGACGCGTTCGTCGAGGCGCTGACTGCGGTGGGCGAGTCGCTCGCGCGCCAGATGGCGGCGGACGGCGAGGGCGCGACGAAGTTCGTGGAGGTGTGCGTGCGCGGCGCGAAGACGCGGCGCGACGCCGAAAGGGCCGCGCGCGCGATAGCGAAGAGCCCGCTCGCGAAGACGTCGTGGTTCGGCAAGGACCCCAACTGGGGGCGCGTTCTCGCGGCGGCAGGCTATTCCGGCGCCGCGGTTGACGATCGCCGCGCCGAGGTTTTCTACGGCCGCACTTGGGCCTACCGCATGGGACGCGTTGCCGATGCCGCGCAGCTCGAAAAGCTCGAAAGGGAGATGGCGGGGACGGCCCTCAAGGTGACGGTGGACCTCCATCTCGGCGACTTCGCGGCCACGATATACACATGCGACTTCTCGCTCGACTACGTTCACATCAATGCCGACTACACAACATAGCGTCAACGGCGAGAGAGTCTTCAGCGTCGCGCAGCTGACGATGTCGATAAGGAGGAATCTTCTCGCCAACAACGAGAAGATCGCGTCCGTGTGGATTGAGGGCGAAGTCTCCGGCATGCGCATCTACCAGACGGGCCACAGGTACTTCTCGCTCAAGGACAAGGACGCCGTCATCAACTGCGTTCTCTTCGCCTTCTGCGTGAGCGGATGCGACGACGCCTTCAAGAAAGTGCTTGCCAAGGGCGATGCCGAGGCGAATGGGCTTAAGGTGCTGGTGCAGGGCGAGCTCGACCTCAACATGTCGCGCGGGCAGTACTCCTTCAAGGTGAAGAGGCTGAAGCTGAAGAAGGACGACGTCGGCGAGCGGATGGCGCAGTTCAATGCGCTCAAGGCGAAGCTCGAGGCTGAGGGCCTGAACAAGCTCGACCATTCCGAGCGGCGTCGCGCGCTGCCGTTTCTGCCGCGGCGCATAGCGATCGTCACGTCTCCGGCCGGCGCGGTGATCCACGACATGTGCGACACGATCAACCGCCGGTTCCCGAATGTGGAGATACGCCTCTATCCGGCGAAGGTGCAGGGGCAGGGAGCGGCTGAGAGCGTGATGGCGGGAATACGGTTCTTCAACGGAGAGCTGGTTGGAAGCGACCCGGCGTGGCGGCCTGACGTGTTGATCGTGGCAAGGGGAGGAGGCTCCATGGAGGATCTGTGGGCCTTCAACGAGGAGGTGCTGGTGCGCGCGGTGGCGGCGAGCGGAGTGCCGGTGGTGTCGGCGGTGGGGCATGAGAGCGACGTGACGCTGTGCGACTACGCGGCCGATCTGAGGGCCGGCACGCCGTCCATCGCGGCCGAGCGCGTGGTGCCGGTGAAGGCGGAGCTCATTGCGCGCGTGAAGGATCTCGCTTCGCGTCTGGGGCGTTTGCCGATGGGCGTCGTGGAAAACCAGATGCAGCGCGTGGACGACCTTGCGCATCGTCTGGAGCTGGCGCCTGGCGGCGTGATCGCGCGCTGGGAGCGCCGCGCGGGAGAGCTGGCGGCCCGGTTGGCGCCTGCGGTCAAGGAGGCGCTTGCGCGGGCGGATGGAAGGGTGCAGCGCGCCGCGCGCAGTCTGGAGCTGCTGAATCCGTACAGCGTGCTGGAGAGAGGGTATTCCATCACGTCCGGCGAGGATGGAAGGGTGGTGCACGACGCGGCGGAGGTGCGAAGCGGCGAGAGGCTCGTGACGCGCCTCGCGAGCGGGACGGTGGAGTCCGTGGCCGTGTAGAGCGAGAGGAACTGCGCATGAACAGATTCATTAGATTCATTCTGGAGAAGATGCGTCCGCACGTCGAGCGGCGCACAGGATTGGTGGCGTTCGCCGCGACCGACCGCGGCCTGGTGCGCCGCGACAACCAGGACTCCTTCGTGTGCGCCGCGTCTCACGCGTTCCTCTGCGTGGCCGACGGCATGGGCGGCGGCGCTGAGGGCGCCACGGCGAGCCGCTGGGCGTGCGAGGACCTTTCCGCTGCGTGCATGGCGGCGGGTGACGATCTGGACATGCGCGAGGAAGCCGTCTGCGATGCTCTGAAGGAAGTGAATTCGCGCATCCGCTCGTACGCGAAAGAGCACGGCTACAAGTCGATGGGCACCACCGTGGCCAGTCTCGTGGCGGAGCCTGGCGACGTGACGCTCGCCCGCATCTTCCATGCCGGCGACAGCCGAATCTACCGTTACCGCTATGGGCGGCTCGATCTTCTCACGCGCGACCACACCGTGGGAAGCGAGCTCGGCAACGCCATGGCCGCAGGCGACGACGCGCAGGCTCAGGCGCTAAAGGCGCGCAGCAACCCGCTCGCCCACATCCTCACGCGCGCCGTTGGCACGGAGATGATCGTGCGCCCAGAGTGGAAGACGGTGGACGTTCAGCGCGGCGACCGTTTTCTGCTGTGCTCGGACGGCGTGCACGACATGCTCGACGACGCCTCCATATCCTCCCTGCTCGCCTCCGCCGCCACGCCTCGGGTGGCCGTTGCCCGAATCGAGGCCGCGGTTCTCAAGGCCGGCGCGAACGACAACTACACCATTCTCTGCGCGTACGCCGTTGCGCAGAGATCCTCCCGCTGACCCACGCCCCCATGCTCCACGAACCAAGAACCACGAAAATCCCCACGTTCTTCCATTTTCCCCTTGCATTTTCCCGCAAAAAGACCTATAATCTTCACCACGAACTACCCAAAGAAGGAAAAACATGAAAAAGATTCTGATGGCTCTTTCCGTTGTGCTCGCGTGCGCGGCCGTTTCCGCCCTGGACGCCACGCCGCCTCCCGCCGCGCCCGCTGGCACGGTCGTGACCAAGACGCCCGCAACCAAGGCGTCCTGGCCCGTGTGGCTTGCGTTCAACTCAGCCAAGGACATCGACGTCGTGGGCTTCCGCTTCACGCTGCCCTACGGCAGGTGCGAGGGCGTGACCGGCTTTGACATCGGCGTGTACGGTAGCTGCCGCTATTTCGAAGGCGTGCAGGTGAACATCCTCCGCAACGAGGTGCAGGATGTGATGGCCGGCGGCCAGCTCGGCATCTACAACTCCGCGGGCCGCGCCGACTGCCTTGGCGTGCAGCTTGGTCTGTTCAACGAGGCGCGTTCGATCCGCGGCGTGCAGCTGGGCGTCATCAACCTCGCCGACAATCTCTACGGCATCCAGGTGGGTCTCATCAACCGCGCCGAGACGGCGTACGGATTCCAGGTTGGCGGCGTGAACGTGATCCGCGATAGCGACCTCGCGTTCTGCCCGATCGTCAACATCGGCTTCGACAAGCTCACGCCGGTGCTGTAAGAGACATGAACATACATCCCTTTGCCGCAGTCCGCCCCACGCCAGCAGCAGTGCCGCGTGTGGCGGCTGTTCCTTATGATGTGGTGGACGCTGTCGAGGCGCGCGCGCTTGCCGCCGGCAATCCCGACAGCTTCCTCCACGTGTCTCGTCCGGAAATAGACATGCCGGACGGCACCGACTGCTCTTCCGACGCGGCGTATGCCCAGGCCCGCAGGGCCTTCGACGCGCTGCGCGCCGCAGGCACGCTCGTGCAGGACCCCGAGCCGCGCTTCTACGCCTACCGCCAGACGATGGGCTCGCATGTGCAGACCGGCCTTGTTGCGACGTTCGACACGAAGGAGTATCTCGCCGGCACCATCAAGCAGCACGAGAAGACGCGCCGCGACAAGGAGGACGACCGCACCCGCCACATCGAGATTCTCCGCGCCCACACTGGGCCCGCCTATCTCGCGTATGCCGACGAGCCCGCGGTGGACGCCATCGTTGAGCGCGTGTGCGCCGCCGCGCCGCGCGACGACTTTGCCGCCCCGGACGGCATCCGCCACACGGTGTGGGAAGTTCCCTCCGCTGAGAACGACGCCCTCGTCGCGGCGTTCGCGAAGGTGCCCGCCGCATACATCGCAGACGGCCACCACCGCAGCGCGGCCGCAAGCCGCTACGCGCGCGGGAACGGCTTCGCCGGAGAGTCGCGCTGGTTCCTCGCGGTGGCGTTCCCCGCATCGCAGCTCAAGATTCTTCCATACAACCGCCTCGTGGCGGATCTCAACGGCCTCACGCCTGAGGGGCTGCTCGCAAAGGCGCGCGAGGCGTTCACGGTGACTGACGCGGCAGACGGCGCGCCAGCCGCGGGCCGCCACGCGCGCATGTTCCTCGGCGGGAGATGGTACGACCTCGCATGGGAGATTCCGGAGGGCGCCGACGTGGTGTCTTCCCTTGACGTCTCCGTGCTGCAGGACCGTTTCCTCGCGCCCGTTCTGGGCATCGACGACCCCCGCACATCTCCGCGCATTTCGTTCATGGGCGGCGTTCGCGGTCTCGACGAGCTCAGCGGCCGCGTGGTCTCGGGCCGCGCGGCGGTCGCGTTCTCGATGTATCCTGTCACGGTTGGCGAGATGATGGCCATCGCCGACGCGGGGGCGATCATGCCGCCGAAGTCGACGTGGTTCGAGCCTAAGCTTCGTTCGGGACTTTTTGTGCATGTCGTGGATTAGGCGCCATTGGAAACGTCTTCTCGTTCGCATTCTGCGCGAAAAGGCCCCGCCCGCGTTCATTGCGCGAGGGTGGGCGATCGGCATGTTCTACGGCTGCACGATTCCGTTCGGCTTCCAGCTGCTGCTGTCAATCCCCACGGCGCTGATATTGCGCGGAAGCAAGCTTGGCGCCACGGTCGGCACGTTAGTCACGAACCATTTCACGATATTCGTGATCTATCCTGTGCAGTGCTGGCTGGGGAACCGTCTGCTCGGCGGCAACCTCTCCTACGGACACATCGTGGCCGCGCTCAAGGAAGTGGTTCAGGAGCAGAGCTGGGAGAGCGTGCTGCAGCTGGGCGGCGAGCTGCTGGAGGCGTTCTTCCTCGGCGGATTCGTGCTCGCGGCGGTCTGCGTGCCGATCACGTATTTCGCGGTGCTCAGATTCGTGCGCTTCAGCCGCGCCAGGAGAGAGGCGCGAATCGCGCGCCGCCGCGCCAGGCGCATGGCCTGCAGGGAGCACAAGGAGGCAAAAGTTGAAAGAAGGAAGAAGTGATTCCAATGCCGCGGCCAATCCGCTTGCGGAACGTCTCGACGACCTCGCGAAGGCCGTTCGCCGCCGCCGTCTGGACGCAATGCTCGTGTTCGGCGAGGCGAACATCCGCTCGCTCACCGGACTCGTGTGCGACAACGGCTGCCTCGTGGTGCGTCCAGGCGCAGCGTCCGCCACGGCGTTCATCACCGACTTCCGCTACGTGCCGATGGCCCACCGCGTTGCGCCGTGGCTGCGCACCGTGGAGCCGAAGAAGGGGCGGGGCCTCGCCGGAACGGCGGCCGAGATTCTGAAGAAGGCAGGCGCGAAGGTGGCGCGCCTCGGCTTCGAGCGCGCGATCAGCGCGGGGCTGTATCTGAAGCTGCAGACGCTGTTCAGGGGCGCGAAGCTCGTGGAGGCAGAGGACGAGGTGCTGAACCTGCGCGCGGTGAAGACCGTGGACGAGATAACGCGCCTCGCCGCCGCCGAAGCTCTCAACGACGCCATCTGGCGCGACGCGCAGAAGGACTTCCGCGCCGGCATGACCGAGAAGGAGATGCAGCGCATCATCCGCGCCCACATGAACGCGCGCGGCGACGGCGAGGCGTTCGAGACGATTGTGTGCGCAGGCGCGAACGCGGCCGAGTGCCACCATGTGCCCGACGACACCGTGTGGCAGAAGGGCGAACCGCTGCTCGTGGACATGGGCGTGAAGCTGGACGGCGTCTGCTCCGACATGACGCGCTGCATTCGTCCCTCGCGCTCATGTGCCGTTTCCGCGGAGTACGAGAAGATCTACTCGATAGTCCTTGAGGCGAACATGGCCGCCATCGCCGCCGCAAAGCCCGGCATGACTGGAAAGGCGCTCGACAAGGTGGCGCGCGACGTCATCCGCAAGGCCGGCTACGGGAAGGCGTTCGGCCACTCCCTCGGCCACGGCGTGGGCTACGAGATCCACGAGATGCCCACCGCGAGCTCGAAGGGCGAGACCGTGCTCAAGCCCGGAATGCTCGTGACGATCGAGCCCGGCATCTACCTCGAGGGCAGGCTCGGCGTGCGCATCGAAGACCTTGTGCTGATCACCACCACCGGCTGCGAGGTGCTCTCGCACAGCCGCAAGTAGAGAAACGAAGGAAGGAATGCAAAAATGAAGAAGGCTACAATCGAAACGTCCATGGGCTCCATCACTCTTGAGCTTGACGACGCGAAGGCTCCTGTCACAGTGGCGAACTTCCTCGACTACGCGAAGGCGGGCCACTACGACGGTACGATCTTCCACCGCGTGATAGACGGCTTCATGATCCAGGGCGGCGGCTTCACGAAGGCGATGGACCAGAAGCCCACAAAGGCGCCCATCAAGAACGAGGCGGCGAACGGGCTCCTCAACAAGCGCGGCACAATCGCCATGGCCCGCACGATGGTGGTGGACTCCGCGACGAGCCAGTTCTTCATCAACCTCGTGGACAACGACTTCCTCAACTTCCGCGCGCCCACGCCGCAGTTCTTCGGCTATGCCGTCTTCGGCAAGGTGACGGACGGCATGGACGTTGTCGACAAGATCGCCAAAGTGAAGACCGGCAACTCTGGAATGCACCAGAACGTGCCCGAGGAGCCCGTGGTCATCAAGAAGGTGCACGTGCTTCCCTGAGTCCATGCAGAAGAGAATCTTTCTTTCTCCGCCCTGGACGGGCGCTGCTGAGCGCGAGGCCGTGGACGCCGCGTTCCGCTCTGGCTACATCGCGCCGTGCGGTCCGCAGGTGGAGGCCTTCGACGCTGCTTTGGGCGAGCTCTCTGGCCAGCACGCCGCCGCTGTAGCTTCAGGTACCGCTGCGCTCGATCTGCTGATGGCCGAGTTCGGCGTAGGCCCGGATACGACGGTCATATCATCAACTCTCACGTTCCTCGCCACCGTTGGCCCGGCCGTGCATCGCGGCGCGAAGGTTGTGTTCGTGGATTCCGACGCTTCCACCGGCACCATCTCGATTCCGCTTCTCGAAAAGGCCCTCAAGGCAGTGGCGCGGCCGCACGCGCGCCCGCTTGTGATTGCGGCCGACATCTACGGCCAGTGCTGTGACTACGACGCCGTCGAATCTCTCTGCGCCGAATATGGCGCGACGCTCGTGGTGGACGCTGCGGAAAGCGTGGGCGCCACGTACAAGGGGCGCGCGGCGGGGCTTGCCGGCGCGGCGGCGGTTTATTCGTTCAACGGGAACAAGATCGTCACCACGTCCGGCGGTGGTGCTGTGCTTTCGCGCGACGCGGAGATCGTTGCGCGCGCCCGCTGGCGGGCGCAGCAGGCGCGCGAGAGCGTTCCGTGGTACGAGCACCGCGAGGTTGGATACAACTACAGGATGAGCAATCTGCTCGGCGCGCTTGGGTGCGCGCAGCTTGAGAGGCTGCCGGAGATAGTGAAGCGCAAGAGGAGGATATTCGACTTCTACCAGGCGCTTTTCTGCGGCGACAAGCGTCCGGGCCATCAGGTCTCGCCGTATCCGTGCGGCGACTTCACCGAGTCCACGCGCTGGCTCAGCGTTTTCCTTTTTCCGTCGCCTGCGGAGCGTGATGCGGTGGCGGAGAGGCTCGCCGCGGCCGACATCGAGACGAGGCCCGTATGGAAGCCCATGCATCTTCAGCCAGTCTTCCGCAGGTGCCGCAGGTTCGGCGGGAATGTGGCGGAGGATTTCTTCCGCCGCGGGCTCTGCCTGCCCTCCGGCGCGGGCATGGGGCCCGCGCAGCTCAGGCGCATTTCATCTGCTGTCCGGGGCGAGGCATGAAGAGGTTGTTCGACCTCGTCCTTGTGCTGCTGGCAGCGCCTGCGTGGGCGCCGCTTGCGCTTCTGGTGGCGCTTGCGGTGCGGCTGAAGCTTGGCGCGCCGGTGCTGTTCCGCCAGGAGCGCGCGGGGAAGGGCGGAAAACCTTTCACGATGGTGAAGTTCCGCACGATGCGCGAGGGCGAGGGAACGGACGCCGAGCGGCTGACGCGGTTCGGGAGGTTTCTGCGCGCGTCGTCGCTGGACGAGCTGCCTGAGCTGCTGCTGGTGTTGAAGGGCACGATGTCGCTTGTGGGGCCGCGTCCTCTCCCAGTTCGCTACCTTCCGCGCTACACGCCAGAGCAGATGCGCCGTCACGAGGTGCGCCCCGGCATAACGGGCTGGGCGCAGGTAAACGGACGCAACATGCTCTCGTGGGAGGACAAGTTCGCGCACGACGTGTGGTACGTGGACCACCGCTCGCTAGCGCTCGACTTCAAGATTCTGGTGCTCACCGTACTGGCCGTCTTTCGGGCGTCGGGCATTTCCGCCGCCGGCGAGGCAACGATGGGCGAATTCAAGGGAGGCAACCAATGACACACGACATCATCATCGTCGGCGCTGGCGGTTTCGGCCGCGAGGCCGCCTGGACGCTTGAGCGCATCAACGAGGTGACGCCCACGTGGCGCATCATCGGCTTTGCGGACGACGCCCCCGCCCTTGCCTCCGGTTCAATCGAGGGATACCCACTGCTCGGCGCTCCCGAAAAGGCGTCGTGCGACCATCCTGGCGCCGCGGTGTTCGTGGCGGTTGGCGACAATGCCACGCGCGAGAAGGTGTACCGTCGCCTTCGCGGGCACGACTTCCCAGTGGTGATCGATCCTTCCGCCGAGGTGGCGCCCACCGTGGAGATGCGCCATGGCACGTTCGTGGGTCCGCGCGCCGTCATATCCGTCGGCGCCGAACTGGGCAAGTTCGTGATTGTGAACGCGCGCGCCGGAGTGGGACACGACTCGAAACTCGGCGACTTCTCCCAGGTGTGCCCTGGCGCTACGCTTTCTGGCCACACCATTGTCGGCGAACACGCGTATCTCGCCTCCAACGCTTGCACGGTGCCGGGCGTCAAGATCGGCGCGCGCGCGAAGATCGCCGCGGGCCTGCCCGTCTATGCGAACGTCGGCGACGGCGAAACGCTCTCTCCATTCGGCGTCTTCCGCAGCTGACCAATGGGGGCCTCGAAGCGTCCGCGCCTGCATTTTCTTGCGCCGATTGCACATGCAGCTAGTTTCCGCTTGAAATAGCGCCGGTTTTTTGATAAAATACTGTTTTCAACCAACGGAGTAAAAGGAAGAATGGCAATAGTTCTCGGTCTGCCGAAGGGCAGCCTTCAGGAATCAACCTTCGCGCTCTTCAAGCGCGCGGGCTTCAATGTGTCGTGTTCGTCGCGCTCGTACTATCCCACGATAGACGACGCAGAGATCACATGCCGTCTGCTGCGCCCGCAGGAGATGAGCCGCTACGTGGAGCTTGGGCTGCTTGACGCGGGCATCTGCGGCTGGGACTGGGTGTACGAGAATGGCTCGGACGTCGAGGACGTGTGCGAGCTCAGCTACTCCAAGGCCACCTCCAATCCCGTTCGCTGGGTGCTGGCCGTTCCGAACGACTCCAAGATCAAGAGCGTCAAGGATCTCCAGGGCAAGCGCATCTCCACCGAGGCGCTCGGCATCGTGAAGCGCTATCTGAAGAAGAACGGCGTGAAGGCCGACGTCGAGTTCAGCTGGGGCGCCACCGAGGTGAAGGCGCCTGAGCTCGTGGACGCCATCGTCGATCTCACCGAGACCGGCAGTTCGCTGCGCGCGAACAACCTTCGCATCGTCGATACGATCCTCACTTCCACCACCCGGCTGATCGCAAACAAGGCGGCGTGGAGGAACAAGGCCAAGCGCGCCAAGATCGAACAGCTCAAGATGCTGCTTCTCGCGGCCCTTGAGGCTCAGAAGCGCGTGCTCGTGAAGCTCAACGCGCCCGCGAAGAAGCTCGACAAGATCGTCGCGGCCCTGCCTGCGCTGCACGCGCCCACGGTGAACAAGCTCAATGACGCCGACTGGTTCGCGGTTGAGAGCGTGGTGGAGGAGCGCCAGGTGCGCGACCTTGTGCCCGTGCTGAAGGCGGCCGGCGCAACCGGAATAATCGAGCTGCCGCTCAACAAGATCATTTTCTAGTTCAAAGTTCACGGTTCGAAGTTCAAGGTATGATCCGAGAACTGAGAACTCAAATCTCAAAAGGAGGTCCAAGATGGGTTCCATCAAGAAAAAGCGCCGGAAAAAAATGTCGAAGCATAAATACGACAAGCGCATGAAGGCGCAGCGTCACAAGAACAAGTAGTCCCGTCTGATGAACCTTATGTGTGCGGCGTTCGTTAAAGTAGAAGATGACAGCCGTACACACTAGATTTTCGTTGTGCCTTGCCGCCTTGATGGCGGGGACTCTCTTCGCTGGCGCTCAGGACCCCACAATGCCGTCCGAGCGCATGGCGGAGAGCCTTAAGGCACGAGCTGCCGCCACTAGCGCGCTGCGCCTGAAGGCGCTGGTGGTGGGCGTTTCAGCAGATGGCGTGGCCTTGATCGGCACTTCCGCCCTTGGAGTCACACCCGAGCGAAGGGGCACGCAGTTCGCGGAGAGCGTGGACGGCGTGAGCGTGACGATGAAGGTGCGCGCGATTGGAGTGGACGGCGTGGAGATAGAGACGTCTCGCGCTTCCGCTCCGCTTTTTTTGCCCGGATCCTTCCAGAGCGTGGCCGCCCCCACGAACCAGCCAGCAGAGTTCGTGCGGTACGTCGAGGCCACCGAAGTGCCTCTCGAGCAGCTGCTGCGTCTTCTCGCCGACCAGACGGGCGTGAACATCTCCGCGAGCGAACGCGCCGCCAGAAACCGCCTCGTCTCGCTCTTCCTGCGCAACGTCACTGTGTCCACGGCCGTGGAGGAGCTCTGCCGCGCGACGGGACTCTGGTTCCAGCGCGAGAAGGGCTCGAACGTGATCCGAGTGACGACGATGGAGGAGTACGCCGAAAACCTCAGCTCCTTCCGCGAGGAGAAGACAGAGACGTTCACGCTGCTCTACCCGAACGTGGTCGAGGCGGCGGGCGTCATCTACGGCCTCTATCCGGACCGCACGCTTCTCTCGCTCGGCGAGGAGGAGGTGGACGAGGATGCCGAAAACGACCTCTCGCGCCGCTTCCGCCGCTTCCAGATGATCTCCGACAACGGCGGATCCTCGTTCCTCAAGATGGAGCCGCCCGATGCGAACACCGCCGCAGGAGGACGCTCCGGCTCAGGAACGTTCTCGTACAGCCGCGGCTCCGGCGCGCAGAACCGCCGCAGCCAGTGGGACTGGCTGCGCTCAGCCTCGCGCCTCTCCGGCCTAACCCCCGCCGAGGCCAAGCGCGTGGAGACCGCATTCCGCCAGGGCGATACAAACCTCTTCGAGAAGGTGTACGGCCGCAACACGGCGCAGGCCGCCAACATCTTCGTCACCGTGAGCCGGCGCAACAACCTGCTCATCGTCCGCTCCAGCGATGCCGCCGCGATGGACGCCATACGCGAGCTCGTGAAGCGAATCGACGTGCCCACCCCGATGGTGCTTCTCGAGATGAAGGTGCTGGAGCTGGACGTGGACGACGCCTACAACGCCACCTTCCAGTACTCCTTCAACACGCACGGCACGCACAAGTGGGGCAGCCACGCCGGGCGCGACGGCCTGGAGCGCGTAACGCCGTCGGGCGACGGCGACGCATCGGCGCAGACGCTCGTAAGCCCCCTCCAGGGCCTCTTCTCGCCGGCGGCGCTCAACCCCGTCTCCGAAAGCACTCTCGCCTTCTCCGTTCTCAGCGACACGCTCAACGCCCAGCTCCAGCTCATGGCGCAGGACGGCAAGGTGCGCACTCTCGCCACGCCCGCCGTCCTCACCGCCAACAACGAGGTCTCCCGCATATTCAGCGGCGCCGAGTATCCCATCGTGAAGGGCGTCACCGCCGGCGAGACCACCACCACCGAGGCCGGGTTCGTCACGCACGACTCCACGGTGCAGCTGGAGTGGGTGGACGTGGGCACCATGCTGCTCGTGACGCCGAGCATCAATGCGGACAAGACGGTGACACTGCACGTGGTGCAGGAGAACTCCGAGATTCCGGCCGAGAAGGTGCGCGTGCCGCTCGACGGCGGCAAGATGAACGAGACAACTCCCATCGACATCGTTGAGTCGCGCTCTCTTGCCGGCACCTTCGTGGCGAAGGACGGCATGACGGTGATGGCCGGAGGCCTCATCAAGGAGACCTGGAAGGAGGTCTATACCCGCACGCCCGTTCTCGGCTCGATTCCGCTCGTCGGGTTCCTCTTCCGCGGCACGGAGAAGCAGAAGAAGCGCACCGAGCTTATCGTGCTCATAAAGCCGCACGTGATCTCCACGCCGATGGAGGGCGGGCGCATCAGCCGCGAGCTCATGGAGGCGCTCTCGGCGCACCCGGCGGCGGACGGAAGGCCGAACATGGGAATCCACTTCGGAAACAATCCCACCAACAATGTGCCGCGCGCGGTGCAGGACGCAAGGCGCATTGTGGAGTGAGGCGGCGCGCATGGAGAAAGGCATCGAAAGGGAAGGCTGCGCAATGAAGGCAGAAAAAGGATTCACGCTCATAGAGCTGGTGATGGTGATAGCGCTGATAGCGATAGTCTCCACGCTCGCCGTGGGGAGGATCGGCGACATGCGCCGCGCCGCCGCGCGCAAGGTCTCCATCGCCAACCAGCAGGCCGTGGCGCGCGCGGTGGAGACGTTCATATCGCTGCACGACGGCAGGATGGACAGGCTCGACTGGCTGATGGACGCCGAGACGCCCGTTTCGGTGCGTTCGGCAGACGACGGCTTCGACTACGCGCGCACGAACAAGACTGCCGGCACGGAAGGGTATCTCTACATGGGGCCTTGCAGGGCGTCCGGCATGAACTGGCCGTTCCCCGACACGGTGACGGAGTCTAATTCCGGCCTCGCGCCCGAGCTGCGCGCTCTCCTCGCGCCGTACTCGCTCAACCAGGCCGAGGTGCAGGCGCTGAACAACTTTGGCCTGAAGTTCGTCATGGGCCACACCGTGTGGGCAGACAAGGCCCCGCGCGCCGCATACCGCGAGCGCGGAGAGGATGGCGCGTATCTGCCCGACGACGCCGCGGTGGGACTCGACCCCGAGCGTTCTGCATGCGTGCCGGCCATGGTCACGAACGGACTCGTCGTGGCGGCCGTCTCGCCCGTCATAAACGCCGGGCGCGACGTGTACCGCGACTTCGGTCAGGCGCTGCTGCATACGGAGAAGGAGGATTCCGCATACACGGCGGCCGGTGCGCTCGCCGAACTGAAGGCGACGGGGGGCGTGCTGCTCGCGTTCGGCCTGGGCTCCGAGGCGTCCATCGTCGGCGAGGCGCAGGGCGGGCTCGACTCCGCGCCGTACGCGGAATATCCGCTGCGCAGATACTACCGCCAGTACATACTGCTCGTGCGCGTGAACCGCTGGAGGGGCGGCGTGCCGACGGCCGAGTTCGCCGGCGTGCTCGACCCCTGCGGAAACACCATCCGCGCCGCCCGCCTCCAGGCGAAGTGAACGGCGCGGAACGAGCCGAACCACCGCGAATTGTCCGAAGGCGCTATTGCGTCTGTCGGCGAAATCATGTATAATGTTGCCGTTCCTTGTGAAAGGTAACATCGTTCTTTGACATGCCGGCGGTTGTGAGCCGCCGGACCTGTCGCCACCTTGGTAGGGACGGCACCCCGTGCCGTCCGCCGAGTGGTATGGTCATGCGTCCCGCGTGACCGAGATGGTAGGGCGCGTTATCCCTAACGCGCCGTTCCAATCCAACGGAGCGCGACAACCAACTGCCGAGCGCACGGGTGTGCGCCAACGGCAGATGTTACGCAATCCGCACAATCAAACAATTTGACAAGGAAAGGAGCAGTACATGAGCATAACAATCGACCTCCCCCCTGCGATGGCGCAGGAGGCGCGTGACTATGCAATCGTTCAAGGAACAACGCTTGAACGGATGCTCCTTGATTATCTGGGGAAGGAGTTGAGGCGGCGGCATGAGACGGTCGAGGTCATGGCGAAATTGGACGCCCTGGCAAGAAAAACCAGCGCACGTCTTACCGGCGAAGCATACAAGTTCAATCGCGCCGACGCTTATCCTGATGGTGAGTTTGCATGACGTTCATCGACACAAACGTCTTTGTCTATTTTGTGGACGGAAGAAATCGGGAGAAGCAGTCCATAGCACGTGCTGTGTTGACCGATGCGATAGGTAGTCGGCAATATGTGATTTCAGCTCAGGTGCTGAATGAGTTTGCCAATGTGTCGTTAAAGAAGCTGGGAATGACGGAAGACGAGGTTCGTCAATACATTGAAGCGTTTCAACATATCCAAGTCGTCTTTCAGCAGTTGGGATGTACTGTACGGGCGTTGGAGCTCAGGAAGCAATACGGACTTCAATTCTATGACGCGCTTTTGCTTGCCGCCGCCGAGTCGGCCGGATGCGACAAGATTCTGACCGAAGACCTGAACGACGGTCAGGTTTATTGCGGAATCACGGCGGAGAACCCTTTCAAGTAGAGGTTCGTGACACCCCCGCATTTTCCACGACC
>JAFXIL010000142.1 GCA_017563185.1 Kiritimatiellia bacterium
AGGTCGGCGGAGGCGGACTCCGCGCCCGCGACGCCGAGGTCCACGAAGGCCATAAGCGGGCCGGCGGCCATGCCGGAGAGGCGGGGGAGGCCGGACGGCCCGGCGAACGCGGGGAGACGTCCAAAGAGGAGAAAGTCGACCGGAGTCGCGCCGTTGTCCGCGCCGGGATCGAGCACGAGCGCGTCGTCCGGGCCGGCGGTCATGGGCGTCGCCCCGCCGGTCGCGGGGTCGAGCCATCCGCCGGCGGCCGTGGAGTACACCGCGTTCGTGGGCGTGGAGCCGTCCGCCGGCGCCACGTGTAGCATGTCCGAGAACGCGCCGCCGTCGCCCATGAACGGGCCTGCGAGAAAGTATGCTGGCGTGCCGGGGGCAAACGGCGCAAACGGCATGACCACCGTGACGGACTCGTTCGACGCCGATGCGCACATGACGCCCGCCGCGTCGTCGGCTTCTGCGCCGACGGCAACCGCTGCGGCCACCGCCGCAAGGACAAACTTGCAGTTGTAGAATCCTCTCTTCAAAGCGATACCATCCTAACCGTATCTTTCTGCATCCTCCTGCTCTAGAACGGCTCAGAATATATCATACACCCACGTCTAAGTCAACGCCGATTTTCGCTTTCCAAAGGCTGCAAATCGGCGGCGGCAAATGGCGAGGAGTGCCTGGTGCTTAGTGCCCTACACGGGGGATGCGTTCTCCCTACACGGGGGGGGGGGTGACTTTCCTACACGGGAAAACGGGATTTGCGGCTCGGCGGGACGCCTCACCCCACCATGCATACCGGCTGTCGATGCAGACTGGGAGGTGGTGACAGTCCCCACTCGTGCGCTTTCACGGGCTTGAAACTCTAAAGCAGAGGCATCGGCACGCGGGAGCGTAGAATGCGCTGGCAACACACTTGAAGCCTGCGGACTTCGCCTCGTCGATGAAGGCCTCGGCGGGAACCATGCGGTCTATCGACGTGCGCAAGTAGTCATATTCGGATTTTGCGCCTCTCGCGGCCAACGCCGAAGTGAACCTGAGCCACACGGAAGTGAAAGCGGCAAGCAGCCTGGACTCTATCCTGAAGAATTCGAGCACCAGAAGATGCCCGCCAGGCTTCAGCACTCTGCGCGCCTCCTCCAGCGCGCGCGCACGATGCGGAAAGTTCCGAAAACCGAACGCGCAGAGAGCGCAGTCGAACGATCCGTCCGCAAAATCAAGCTTCTCCGCGTCGCCCGTTTCAAGCACGATCCTTTCGGACAGCCCGCTGCGCTCGACCTTGCACCGACCGATCTCAAGCATCTCGGGCGTGACATCCACGCCCGTCGTCTGCACATCGGGGAACATGCGCGCGGCGGCGATGGCGAAGTCGGCTGTGCCAGATGCGATGTCGAGGACTCGTGCGCACTGGCCATCGCCAATGCAGCGCCCGAGCGTGCGCAATGCGCGTCTGCGCCACCAGACGTCGAGGCCAAGCGTCATCACGCGGTTCTGCGCGTCATATCCGCCCGCGATTCCGGAGAAAAGCGCCCTCCCCGTATCTTCAGCCTCTTGCACCTCAGCCTTTCACGCTCGCGCAGCCGCGCGAAAGCTCCAACATCTTCACGAGCATGCGCGGGATGTGGAACGGCCCCTTGAATATGTTGCCCTTCGCCGGCTGCGCCACCGTGCCGTCGCGGTGCAGATATCCGTACCACTCCGGGAACTTGCGGTCCTTTAGATGCGTCCAGGCCCATTCGCTCGCCATCTCGTGCCACTTCATGTACTTCGCCTTGCCCGTCATGCGGTAGGCGTAAGCTGTTGCGATGATCGCCTCGCACTGCGGCCACCAGAACTTCATGTCCTGCTCGTACCACTGCGGCGGGAAGTTGCGGCAGTCCTTGAACGAGATGATGCCGCCGTACTTCTTGTCCCAGCCCCAGTTCCACGACCAGTCGAGAATCTGTAGCGCCGTCTTGACGAGTTCAGAGTCGCCGCGCGCCACCGCGACGTCCATCAGGAACCAGCTCGTCTCGATGCAGTGCCCGGGATTGATAACGCGGCCCACCGCGGTGTCGATGAACTCGCCGTTCGGCCCCACCGTCTCGAGAAGCGCCTTGAATTCTGGGTGTATGAAATACTTCCTGAGCATGTCGATGGACTGCGTGATCTGCTCGTCGAGCACTGGATCGTCCGACACCTGCTTCAGCACCATCGCCACGTTGATGAGGATCATCGTGAGGGAGTGTCCCTGCGCCTGCACCACGGGCTCGTACTTGGACGGCATCCACTTCGCGGGATTCGCCATGAACTTGCGGATGCGCTTGAACATCTCAACCGCCTTCTTCGCCCACGCCTTGTCGCCGCTCGCAAGCGAATACTCCGCGTAGGCGATCGCCGCAAAGCATTCCGAGAACACATAGCGGCGCCTGCGCAAGCCCACTCCCTCGGCCGTAACCTCGAAGTAGGCGCGGCCGTCCTTCGCGAAGCAGTGCGCCTCGAGGAACTCGCAGCAGCTCTTCGACGCGGCAAGCCACTCGGGACGCTTCTCCACGTGGTTGTACGCATGTGCGGTCATCCACCCGAAGCGCCCCTGGAACCACACGCTCTTCGTGGAGTCCATCAGCTTTCCGTCGCGGTCAACGCATGTGTACACTCCGCCGTTCTTCCTGTCCAGACCATGCTCCATCCAGAACGGCATCACGTTCGCCGTCAGCTCGTGCCGGCACTTCTCGCCCCACTTGCTCCAGTATTCCGCGTTCGTCATTGACCCTTCTCCTTACCTGTAGCCAATCTTCCTGAGGCGCGCCACGATGGCGGCCTTCTGATCCTTCGTGAGCGCCTTCAGCGGCGCGCGCACCGTGCCGATGTCAACTCCGTGCACTGCGCACAGCAGTGCACTCCCTCTCCCGTGTGGACCTGGCTACTTGAGTTCGGGAATCTGGGCTGCGGCAACGGACTGGCCGAGGCGGCGCGCCTTCTCGTCGGGCATGAAGATGTCGATCTGCTCGGCGAGGGCCGGGTCGAGCGCCTCAAGGCCCATGCGCGCGGTGTTGAGGATGACGTCCCCTCCGAATCCGCTCGTAACGCGCCCGAGGATCATGAGGTTCGAGTAGTCGTAGAACTCGCGGTACCACGCCGCGGCGTTCGCGAGGTAGCGGCCGATCATGAGGTATATCTTAAGCGCGATCTCCTCGTGCTTCTCCATTGCGGCCTGCACCACCTTCAGGCGCTCGGGCAGCTTCATTGTCTTGGGGAACTTCATGCCGTAGCGGCGCGCGAGGAAGTCGACGGCCTGCTGCGAGAAGTACATCGCGCCAACGCCGAAGTCGCGGCTCCACTCGCACATTCCGGAATTGGGGTTGAGGTCCACGGGCGCGAACGCGAGCTCGCTGATGCGGCCGGTGAGCGCGCCCTTCTGGTTGATGTAGCCAACGGCCTCGCTCGAGCCCATCGCGACGCCGAGGATGCCCGTGCGCTTCATCGTGATCGCGCCGGCGAGCGCGGTGACGTCGCCGTCGTTGAACACCTCGAACGGACACTGCCACTCATCCTCCACACGCGCGAAGAGGTTCTGCGCGATCTCGTACTTGGAGGGGTTCTTCTCCTTGACGCCGCGGATGAGCGAGGCGACGCCGAGCTTCTTGCCCACGAACGTGCCCGCAGAGGAGCCGCCTATCGCGTCCACCTTTCCGCCGAGCGCCGCGGCCGCCTCCTCGAGGCCGGCCGAGAGCTTCTCGTAGTGGTAGTCGGGGTCGCTCTGCGGACGCGGATCCCACGGGAACTCCTTCGAGAACACCACCTTACCGCGCTTCAGCGCCGAGATCTTGAAGTCGCTAGCGCCGAGGTCGAAGCCGATGCGGTTGCCGTTCACGTTGTTCTTCACCAGCACCTCGCGCTCCTTCGTGACGGGCATCTTGCGGAGCGGCAGTATCTCCACTTCGATCGGGCGGCCGTACAGGTCGTTGAAGAAGCCGTAGTCGAACGCGCGCGCGCCCTTCTTGGTGTACGCCTTGGCGATGGGCTTCACGATTTCGTCCGGACCCGAGAGATACAGTTTCCATCCGCCCGCGCTCCACAGGACGAACTTGACGATGCGCTCCACGAGATGCGCCACGCCAGGCATCGCCACGGGATCGATGCGCCTCGGGATCTCGAGGTCGTAGCGGTACACGTTGCCGCCCTCGCGCTCCCACGCCACGGACACGACCTGCCCCTTGCCGTGCGCATGCGCGCGGAGGAAGTTCACCGCCTTGAGAGGCGACTGGAAGCCCGTGTCCTGTTCGGCGGCGCCACAGCCGCACTTGCATTTGCTGCTCATCTATTCTGCTCCTTTTCGTGCGGACATCCAAGGGCGTCCGCTACCCGCCTGTTTCAAAAAGAAACTTGTTCTGTATTATCGCAAATTTTCAGCGCAAAGGCAAGCGCCTGACGAAGGAAACGGAAATTAGCTCTTTACGAAAAAACAAAGCCGTCCGGGCGAGGACGGCGTGGCAAGACTGGCGAAATCACTAGCGAACTACTGCGTCACTTCAGTGCGACAATTTTTCATTTGTAAGTTCCGCGACGATCCGCAGCGTCAAACATGCGGCATTTCAGGCGTACGGCATGGCATGGGCGTGTTTATGGTATAATAGCACACATGAACACCGAAGAAAAAACACGGCCGCGCGGTCTCGCGCTGATTCCATTTATCGTCTTCGCGGTCTTCTACGTGGGGCTCTCCCTCAAGGCGGGCGACTTCTACCGCGTGCCCATGACGATCGCGTTCCTCGTGGCGTCGGCCATCGCGATCGCGATGGACTTCCGCCGTCCGCTCGCGGAGAGGATCGAGACGTACGCACGCGGGATGGGCGAGACGAACGTGATGGTGATGTGCCTCATCTTCGTCATGTCGGGCGCGTTCGCGTCAGTGGCAAAGGCCTCGGGCGCGGTGGACGCCGCCGTGGCGCTCGCCCAGTCCGTCATTCCCGCGCGCCTCATGCTCGCAGGCGTGTTCCTCATCTCGTGCCTCGTATCGCTCGCGATCGGCACAAGCTGCGGCACCATCGCCGCCGTCGCCCCGATAGCGCTCGGCTTCGCCGCCCCCCTCGAGCTCTCGCCCGCCCTGCTCGCCGGCGCGGTGGTTGGAGGCTCGATGTTCGGCGACAACCTCTCTATGATCTCCGACACCACGATCGCCGCCACCCGCACGCAGGGCATCCGCATGCGCGACAAGTTCATCGCCAACGCCGGCATCGCCGCCCCCGCCGCGCTCGTGGCGCTCTTCATCTACGCCGCTCTCGGCATGTCGCACGCCGCCGCATCGCCCGCAGCCGGGTCGGTGACATGGCGCCAGGCCCTTCTCGTGACGCCGTATCTGCTCATCCTCGCGCTCGCCCTCGCCGGACTCAACGTGATGCCGCTTCTATTCTCCGGCACGCTTCTCGCGGCGGGCTTCGGCATCGCCCTCGGCAAGTTCGACCTTCTCGGCGCCCTCGACCATCTCGGCAAGGGAACGCTCGCCATGAGCGAAACTCTCATAGTGGCGCTGCTCGCGGGCGGACTCTTCCGCACCATACAGGCGAACGGCGGCATGGAATGGCTCACGCGGAAGATCTCCCTTCTCGTGCGCGGACCCCGCACGTGCGAGCTCGGCGTATTCATGCTCGTTGCCGCCGTCAACCTCTTCACCGCAAACAACACCGTAGCCATCGTCATCGCCGGCCCCATAGCAAAGACGTGCTCGGACAGATTCCGTGCCGCCCCCGCGCGCATCGCATCCGTACTGGACACCACCTCGTGCATCGTGCAGGGACTCATCCCCTACGGCGCGCAGCTTCTCATCGCCATCGGAATCGCAAAAGCCGCAAACACCCCCTTCAGCAGCTTCGATCTGATTGCCGGCCTATACTACCAGCACCTGCTTCTGTTTGCGGTTGTCGCCGCAATGTTCATTCCAAGGCGTGGCTCGCAATGCAATTAAAATCTTTCCGTTCATGAAAAACCGCCTTTCTTTAAAAATGTCCATTCCACTAGGAGTTTCTAGGGCGGCATTTTTGGAATGTCTGGCTTAGGAACCTTCAAACTTCACACCTCCATCTTCATTTGCTATAATGTGAGCCATGAGAAGAAAGGAACATCATGGGCGTGCTGCTCGCAAGTGAGCGCAGGACGGCGAAAGGCAGGATTTTTCTGGCGATCGTCTATGGTCTGCTCATCCTCGGCGGGCTGACCATGGTGTACCCGTTTCTGGTGATGCTATCGGCAAGCGTCTCTGGCGCGTACGACTACAACCGCCACGACGCGCTGCCGCGCGCGCTGTGGGACCGCTCCGACCGCTTCATGCGATGCGTCTCGGCGTACTTCCCGCGATTCCCGCGCGACGTCTTCCCCAGCGCCCCCTCCGCCTGGGGCAGCTGGATTTCCGTCGCGCGCGACCGCGCGGGCGTGGAGGCGTTCGCCGCCGAACATCTCGAGCCCGCCCGCACCAACGCCGCCGTCTTCGCGGAGTGGAAAACACGGGCCGAACGCTTCCGCGACACGTGCGCCAAATGGGACCTCGACTACACCACCTGCGCATACGACGCGCGCGACGTGGCGCCCTTCATCGCTGGCGAGACCTCGCTCGACGAGCTCAACCGCACATGGCCCGTTCGCTACAAGAGCTTCTTCGACGTATCGTTCACCGCCGAGTCCAAGCTTCCGCTCGGCCACGCCTCGTTCAGGCCGCCCCGCGGCGACCCCAAATATGAAATGTGGCTCAAGTTCAAAGACTCGTACAGGAGGAAGATGACTGGGCGCGGCGACTACGTGTGCCGCACAATGCCCTTCCTCGACGCACCCACCCCGCACTCGACGCCGCCGGCCGAAGCCGAACGGATACGCGGCGACCTGCGATGCGCACTTGCCGTGCAGTTCATCGAACACAGCCGCCGCGACTACTTCGCGAGCTGCGCCGCCAACTACCGTCTCGTGGGACAGTACCTCTTCCAGCGCGGACGCGCCTTCTTCAACACCCTGCTGCTCGTGATCCTCTCGGTTGTCGCACACCTCACAGTGAATCCTCTCGCCGCATACGCACTCTCCCGATTCCGCATGCGCGGCACAGAGAAGATACTTCTCTTCCTTCTCGCCACAATGGCCTTTCCAGCCGCCGTCACCGCCATACCCGGATTCCTTCTCGTACGCGACCTCGGCCTTCTGAACACGCTCGCCGCGCTCGTTCTGCCCACCGTTGCAAGCGGCATGAGCATATTCATCCTCAAGGGATTCTTCGATGCGCTCCCGCGCGAGCTGTACGAGGCCGCCGCAATCGACGGCGCGTCGGAGTGGACGGTCTTCCTCAAGATCACCCTTCCAATGACCACCCCAATCCTCGCCGTCAACGCGCTCAACAGCTTCGTAGCCGCGTACAACTCGTGGGAATGGGCGTTCCTCGTCTGCCAGAAGGAAAGCAACTGGACGCTCGCCGTGTGGATGTACCAGATGAGCCAGCAGATGGGCGGACAGCCCTGGTGCGTAATGGCAGGGTTCGTGCTTGTGTCGATTCCAACAGCAATCGTGTTCCTCGCTTGCCAGAAGGTGATCCTGCGGGGCATAGTGCTGCCGTCGATGAAGTGATGGTGAAAGTTGAGAGTTTGAGAGTTTGAGAGTTTGAGAGTTTCGTGGTTTCTGGTTTAGAGGTTTAGAGGTTTAGAGAATGCCACGCACTAGGCACTTAGAAAGGAGAGTTAGTTATGGAACAAAAAATGAATGACTTTGAGAGTCTTGCGCAGAAGGCATACGCCAGGTTCGGCGAGCTCGCGAAGCGCTACTACTACAAGTTCAAGCGGCCCGTGGTGACCAGCGGCGGCGTGCCGTGCATGCTCTTTCTGGGCAACCATTCGTCAGGCAAGTCGTCCATGGTCAACTGGCTTCTCGGCGGCGGTGTGCAGGACGTGGGGCTCGCGCCCACCGACGACGGCTTTACCGTGATCATGCACGGCGAAACGGAGGAGGACGTTTGCGGACCCGCCGCGATCGCGCGACTGCCGGAGGAGTTCGACGGCCTCAAGCTGTTCGGCGCCGACTTCCTGCAGCGTCTGCGCGTGAAGGTGCGCAACCGCGATCTTCTGCGCTCCGTCACGCTCATCGACAGCCCCGGCATGATAGATTCGGCCGCAGGCACCGTGAACCGCTCCTACGACTTCGAGGGCGTGGTACGCCATCTCGCGGAGCTCTGCGACATGGTGTTCTTCCTCCTCGACCCAGACAAGCCAGGCACAACAGGCGAATCCGTGACAGTGTTCTCGCGCTGCCTCTCCGGCGTGGAGTTCAAGCTGCGAGTGCTCCTCAACAAGTGCGACGCCTTCTCGAGCCTCTACGACTTCGCCCGCACGTACGGCACCGTGTGCTGGAACCTCGCCCGCGTGCTCCACACAAAGGACCTGCCGAAGATATGGACCGTCTATTCGGGCGAGCAGCGCGAGGCAACGGGGGGAATCGACCTGTCGGACTTCAACCGCCACCGCGAGGAGTTCCTCGACGTCGTGCACGATGCTCCCGCCCGCCGCCGCGACAACGTGTTCTCGCAGGCGCTCTCGGACTTCCTCGGCCTCTCCATTCGCATGTGCATGGTCAACCACGCATCGCGCCGGCTATGCGCCTTCCGCATCGCGATGCTCTCGTTCTGCGCCGTCATCTCGCTCGCCGCCGCCGCGTTCACGTGGCAGGCGCTTCTGCCCAGAGGCAGCGTGCTTGCAACCATTGCGGGCATATTGGCGGCAAGCCTTGGCCTCACTCTGGGATGGTTTCTCGTGCGCCTCGTCGTGTACCTGCAGCGCCACCGCCTGGCCGACGCGGTCGACGCCACGTTTGCAGACGAATACCGCAGCAGCATCGCGGTTGGCACCAGCGACAACCTGCGCCAGGCCTGGAACGCAATCCGCGACGAGACCGCGCAGGTGATACGTGAGGCTCCGCTGCGGCTGCCCTTCTTCGGCGAATTCCGCCGCAGACAGCTCGACTCCGCTGCGGCAAAGGTGTTCGCGTCCTTCCAGAAAGGCGTATGACCGCGCATTGGCGTATTTTCCTTCATAATCTTAATTTACGACTAACAAAGGGATGATAGACTATATGGCGTTTCAGGGATTTCAGAACAACAAAGAAAAGAAAGGAAAACGCCATGAACAAGAAAAGCGTCAGAACATGCGGGATCGTCCTCTCCGCCACGCTGCTTGCAGGCCTGGTGGCCGTGCATGCGGCGGAAAAGAAGGACATGTCGACGAAGATCGCCGAGAGCACGGTGACGACGAACGACAACGGCTCCGTCTCTCGCGTGTTCGTGGAGAGCTCCATCACCACAAACGGCAACCTGGTGACGGAGCATCGCCGCGAAACGCGCACGAGCATGGACTCGGACGGCAACGTGCTCGGCACCACCACGAGCGAGTACGCCCAGAGCTACAACGTGGGCGACACCGGCTGGAAGCTCAACACGAAGCTCGGCGCGGACGTGGAGAAGCCCGTCCCCACCGACGCCTTCATGGGCCTAAAGTTCGGCGACGTGATAGGCGACACGAACACCGTGCGCGAGGCGGGCGAGCCCTCCCTTCTGCGCGTCGCGTTCAAGCCCAAGAAGCCCCTTGCCGGCTTTGACGACTACTACGCCTACCTCACGCCCAAGACGCACAAGATCGCCAAGGTGTGCGCGTGCGCGAAGAAGGCCGTGGAGCCCGGCGGCAGCTGGCGCCGCCACTACCTGATAGAGGCCCTTGAGAAGCGCTACGGCACCTGGGCGCGCCTCTGCAGCTTCACTCGCCCCTTCTACGCGTTCGACGTGTCGCCCACCCGCGGCGTCACCGTGTGCCTGGCAGGAGCCTCCGAAGCGTACCAGACGGTGATCACGGCCTGGGACGAGGACATCGTGCGCCTCGGCGACGAGGAGGAGCAGCAGCTTCGCCGCGAGGCCCGCAAGGCCGCCGCCGACAAGCGCGAGCAGAAGGTCAAGGACGCCGCAAGCGCCTTCTAGACAGGCATCAGGCGCGCCAGAAGCGCCACCACCGCGGTGTCGGTGCGGAGGATGCGCGGCCCGAGCGAGAGACGCTCGAAGCCATGCGATTCGAGAAGCGCCACCTCGTCATCGGTCCAGCCGCCCTCCGGCCCCACCGCAACAAGCACACGCCCGGGTCCAGCGCAATGCGCTAACCGCCCGGGCGTTTCTTTGCCCTGCGCATACGGATGCGCCACAACCCGGCGCGAAGAGTCGGCGAAGTCGGCCTCGAAGCGTCCGCCTTCCATGTAGCGGCGAAAGCTTCTTTCGATCTGCATTCTGGGCAAGGCCGTTGTGCCGGCCTGCATGAGGCCGTCGAGGAGAAGCGGGCGATGCACGCTCTCCTTCAGGAGCTGCGCGCCCCAGAACGACTTCTCCGTCTTCTGCGCGCCCACAAGCACAATGCGCCCCACGCCCATCTGCGCAATCTGCGGCAGAAGACGCTTCATGGCGCGCGGACGCGGCGGCGCGAGAAGCAGATCGGCCCAGGGCGCAGGCGGTTCGTCGCGATGCTCGCAGCGCACGGTGACGCGTCCCTGGAGGAGACCCGTCGCGGGATCGGGCGGAAGCGGCTCTATCGCCTCGACAACGCTCTCGCCCACGAGGCCATCCACCACGCCGGTGCGCAGCACCTGCCCCACTTCGCCGTGCAGCACGTTTATCACATGCTCCGCGCGCACGCCGTCGAACACGGCGCGCACGCCCTGAATCTCGTCCGGCTCGAAGAGTATGCGGTTCATTTCGCCTTGGGCGTCACCCACGAGACGCTCATCATGTCTTCACGCAGAATGTCGTTCGCGACGGAGAGCACGTCGTTCGCGGTGACCGCCTCCACGGCCTCCAGAATCGTCTCGGGCGAAATCACCCTTCCATACGTCTGGACGGCGTTGCCGAAGAAGAACATGCGCGCGCGCTGGTTCTCCATGCCGATGCGGAAGTTGCCGAGAAGGAAGTCCTTCGTGCGGCGCATCTCGGCCGAGGAAGGCTTCTTCGCCTTGATGCGGGCGAACTCCTTCTCGATCGTCTCAAGCGCCTGCTGCGCGCGAGCCGAGTCTAGCCCCGCCGTCACCGCCCAGCCGCCGACGTCGTCGAAGAACTGCAGCTGCGAGCGGATGTCGTAGCTGAGCCCCTTCTTCTCCCGCACGCTCTGGAAGAGGCGAGAGCTCATCGTGCGCCCCATCAGGCAGTCGAAGACGTTCGCGGCGGTCTTGCGGCGCAGCGACTCGTGAACGCCGAACATGCGGAACCCCAGCGCAAGCTGCACCTGCTGTATGTCGCGCTCGGCGCGAACCTCGCGCACGGGGCGTGGACGCGCCCGCACCTTCTCGAATCCGAGCGGCGCGCCGCCGGCAAGGCCGCCAAGCGCCTCCTCCACAAGCGCGCGCGCCTGCGCCGCGTCGAAGCGGCCAGCGACCACTACGCACGTCGCGCGCGGCACGTAGGCGCGGCGGATGTAGCGGCGAAGCGTCGCGGGTGTCATCTTCTCGAGAGTGGCCGCGCCGCCGGAGATCGGCAGGCCGAGGGCGTTCCCTGGGAAGAGCGCGCGTGACAGGTTCTCGCTCGCCACGGAATCGGGCTCGTCGGCGTACATCTTGATCTCCTCGAGCACGACGTTGCGCTCGCGCGCGAACTCGTCGTTGGGAATCGCGGCGCGCGTGTACATGTCGGAGAGGATGTCCACCGCCGTCGCGAGCGAGTCGTACGGCATGTGGGCGAAGAAGCACGTGCTCTCCTCGGAGGTGTAGGCGTTGAAGTTGCCGCCGCGTCCCTCTATCGACTGCGATATCTCAAGTGCAGAGCGCGTGGCCGTGCCCTTGAAGAGCATGTGCTCGATGAAGTGCGAGATTCCGGCGAGGGCAGGCGCCTCGTGGCGGGATCCGCTAGCCACGAAGATCCCGAAGCACACGCTTTCCACATGGTCATCCGGCACAAGCACAAGCTTGAGGCCGTTCTTCAGCGTCTCCAGCGAAGCCTTTGCTAGCATGATGGACCTTTCTCTCAGCAGCCAGCGGCGGCGTTCATCTCGGCGAGCGTCGTGCGGCCGTCGTAGAGGGCCTTGCCCACGATCGCGGCGCGGAGGTTTGGGCGCGCGAGCGCGATGAGGTTCGCGACGTCGCGCGGGCTCGACACGCCGCCCGAAGCCGTGATTGAACATTCAGGCGCGGCGTCGCATATCGCCGCCATCTGCGCCAAGTTGGGCCCGCCGAGCATGCCGTCCGTCGCGGTGTCGGTGTAGATGATCGTCTTGACGCCTATCGCGGCCATGGCCTTCGCAAGCTCTGTCGCCTTGACCGCAGTGGTCTTGACCCAGCCGTGCGTCTGCACGAATCCGTCGCGTGCGTCGATGCCCACTGCGATGCGCTCGCCGTACTGCTCCACGGCGCGCGTGATGAATTCAGGATTGTCCAGCGCCGCGGAGCCGATGATCGCACGCGCGGCGCCCGCCTCCAGCACTGCGGCGAGCGCCTCGGGCGTGCGCAGGCCGCCGCCCACCTCCACGGGGCCGCCGAACGCCTTGATGATCGAGCCGATCACCTCCGCGTGGCGAGGAGTGCCCGCAAACGCGCCGTCGAGATCCACCACATGGAGCTCGCGCCCGCCCTGTGCGCGCCAGTCGCGCGCCTGCGAGGCGGGATCGTCGTTGTAGGTGGTCACGTCGTCCGCGCGCCCTTGGCGCAGACGCACGCACACGCCGCCCTTCAAGTCTATTGCCGGTAGTATCGTCATTTTCTATGCCTGTGTTTTGTCTGTTATGGTGTCATTCTAATTTTCGCAAGAAGAGGATTGGCGCGCGAACTTGGGATTGCAGCCTGCGATCACAAGCGCCACTTCGCCCTTCACCTTGGCGTCCCTGAATTCGGCGGCGAGATCAGAGAGATATCCGCGCGACACGCGCTCATGCATCTTCGTGAGTTCAATGCATACAGCGGCTTCGCGGTCGCCCAGCGCATCCAGAGCCGCCTCAAGCGTGGCGCCGATGCGGAACGGCGACTCGTAGCAGATCAAAGTGTGCTCCTTGTCGCGGTCCTCCGCGAACCAGTTGCGCAGCGCGCCGGGTCCGCGCGGAGGGAATCCCCTGAAAGTGAACGACGACGTGGAGAGTCCGCTCATGAGAAGCGCCACGTTCACCGCGCTCGCGCCCGGGATGACGTCGTACGGCACGTTCTCCTTCGCGCATGTGCGTATGAGCCGGTAGCCGGGATCCGAGATGCCCGGGTAGCCGCCGTCCGAGCATAGCGCCACCTCTGCGCCGCCCTTCACGGCGGCGACGATGCGCTCTGTCAGGCGCTCCTCGTTGCCCTGGCGGTACGACACCATCTCGGGGCGCGGCACGCCGAAGTGCGACAGGAGCTGCCATGTGCGGCGAGTATCCTCGCACGCAATGATCGACGCGCCCTTCAGCGCCTCGAGCGCGCGCGGCGAGAGATCGCCTAGGTTTCCTATGGGCGTGGCGACTACGTGCAGCATCGCCTACGCCTTGGCCACCGCGATCTTCGCGGCGTGCCCGTTGAGGTCCACGCTAGCGCCTTCGCACGGCGCGAAGTCGAGCGACAAGGCGAGCGTCTCGGCCTTGACGTAGTCGGCGTGCGCCCTGAGCGCGGCCTCGGTCTCGGCGTCCACCTCGGCCGTCACCACGATGCGCTGCGTCACCTCAAAGTCGGCCTCCTTGCGCATAGACTGCACATGGCTCACAAACTCGCGGGCGAGCCCCTCGGCCACGAGCTCCGGCGTGAGGGCCGTCTCCAGGCCCACCACCACGGCGCCTTCAGACGCCACAACCATGCCCGCCTTCGGCGTGCGCGTGACAAGCACGTCCTCTGCCGTCAGATCGAAGCCTTCAACGCTGGCAGATCCGGAGAAGCTCTTCATCGCGGCGATCGCCGCCGCGACGGCCTTCATCTTGGGGCCGCACTTGCGCCCGAGCGTCTTGAAGTTCGCCTTGAAGCTGACGTCGCAGAGCGCCGTCTCGTCGGCGATGTACTCGATCGACTTGATGTTGAGCTCGTCGAGGATCAGGTCGTCCAGCTTTGTGTCCACGCCCGCCACTAGGATCTTCGCGAGCGGCTGGCGCACCTTGAGGTCGTTCTCCACGCGCAGCTGGCGGCCAAGCTTCACGATGGTCTGCACAGCGGCCATGTCGCGCTCGAGCGCGAGGTCGCGCGCTCCGGCGCGGGCCGCGGGGAAGTCGCAGAGATGCACGCTCTCAGGATCGCTCTTGCCCTTGAGGTTGCGGTAGATCGTCTCGCTGATGAACGGCGTGAACGGCGCGGCCACCTTCGAGAGCTGCACGAGCACGTAGCGAAGCGTGCGGTAAGCCTGGAGCTTGTCGCCGTCGTTCTGGCTCTTCCAGAAGCGGCGGCGGCTGCGGCGGATGTACCAGTTCGTGAGGTCCTCGATGAACGCGACGAACGGACGCACCGCGCGCTGCAGGTCGTACTGGTCCATCGCCGCCGTGACGTCGGCGATGAGAGTCTCCATCGAGGATACGATCCAGCGGTCGAGCACGTTGTCCGAGTTCGGGGAACACACTTCCTCGTCGTGGAAACCGTCCACGTTTGCGTAAGTCACGAAAAAGCTGTATGCGTTCCACCACGGGATCAGAAGGTCGCGCAGGATCTGCTTCACGCCGTTCTCGGAGAACTTGAGGTTCTCCGCGCGCACCACGGGCGAGTAGATCATGTAGAGGCGGATCGCGTCGGCGCCGTATGTGTCGAGCATCTTCGTGGGATCGGGGTAGTTCTTGAGGCGCTTCGACATCTTCTTGCCGTCCTCTGCGAGCACGAGGCCGTTGACGACCACGTTCTTGTAGGGCGACTTGCCGAAGAGCATCGTGCCGAGCAGCATGAGCGTGTAGAACCATCCGCGCGTCTGGTCGAGGCCCTCTGCGATGAAGTCGGCCGGGAAGAAGTCGACAACGGACGGGGACTCTGGCGTCCCCGAACCCCGCCCATGGTTACCGCCTTCGGCGGCTTCTCCCATATAGTGCTGCTGGGCGTAGGGCATCGAACCGGATTCGAACCAGCAGTCGAGCACTTCGGGGGTGCGGTGGTAGGTCTTGCCGTCCTTGACGATCACGACCTTGTCCACGAAGTGCTTGTGCAGGTCGGTCACCTTCGCGCCGGAGAGAGCCTCGAGCTCGGCGATCGAGCCCACGCAGATCATGTCTGACGGGTCGGCGTCGTTGATCCACACGGGGATGCAGCTGCCCCAGAAG
>JAFXIL010000143.1 GCA_017563185.1 Kiritimatiellia bacterium
CTGCGCGTCATTGCGTCCCGCCCATGCGTTGACGCGCGTCTTGCCGGCGGCTGTCGGTCCTTTTGAGAATTCGTCGTAGGGCGTCGGCGTGCGCAGGATGACTTTCGCGCCCAGCGCCTCAATGCGGTCCAGAAGACTGCAGTAGCGCTTTTCGAACGAGGCGGCGACAGACTCAATGCGTTTCAGTTCAGCAGACTTGTCCTTGGCGTCTTTCCTGAAAACCGCCGCGCCGGCGTCGTTCACGCCAAAGCCGACGACGACATGCGTCGGCTTGAGGGGCGCAAGCCACGAGTCGAAGTAGAGATGGGCGGCCCCGACGCTGCCGCCGGAAATCCCAACGTTGAACATGCGTACATTGCTGTTCGGGAACATCTTCCTGTAGTGCGCGGCCACCCACGTGACGGCTACGCCGTTTTGCGTGATGGAATCGCCGAAGAAGACAACGCGCGCGCCGTCCGGGAACGGTTCAACGGCGCGTGCGCCATTCGCCGCCACGCAGACCGCCGCAGCCACTGCAAAAACAACCAGCTTCTTGTAGAGTAGAGACCCACGCCTCGGCGTTGCCGCGCACCTGCTTGCGCACCCTTCGGGTTGCCTTCGGCAAGGTCTCCTCCGAAGCGAAGCTTCTGCGGTGCATGGTGCGACTTCCCCCTCATCAAACCGTACGTGCGGATTTCCCGCATACGGCTTTCCATTGAGCGCTTTTCCTGTTGTCATGGACTCTTTCCTTTCTTGGGTTGTGTTGCGTATTAGCAGCATAGGTAACATTCACATCCAGCCGCACTATCTTCCTTGCGCGGGGGCGTAGATGATGAACTTCTCGATCCCCGGGAGCTTTCCGCCCTTCTTCGGACGGATATCCAACACATGTTTCCCGTTCGGGCAGTTCTGCACGAGGACGCTCCGCTCGCCTGCCTTCTGCGCCACGAACGGATCGGCGAAGAGCGGCAGAGTCTTCCACGTGATCTTGTCGCCGGGCTTGGCGGCCTTCTTCATCAGCTCGGGCTTCTTGTCGACGTGCTTCTTCACGAAGTAGTCGTACTGCCACGTGAAGTGGTACGCGTCCTTCGCGATGACCGCGCGCTTGGAGGCGGATGTGAAGGCGTTCGTGCTCCATCCCTCGCCGTCAAATCCGGTCACGCTGCCCTCCACCTTGTAGTGGACGGGTTTGCCCCAGGGATCGGTGCCGTCAAGGTAGGTGAGCGTCCAGTCCTCCTTCACCGGAAGCGCGTCGAACGTGACGCGGTAGATCATCGGCATCCACGAGACGAGCGTGGACGGCCGCGTGCAGTACCACATCTCCTTGTAGGACGCGACGGGCTTCCCATCGAGGAAGAGCTCGGCCTCCGGCTGCCGGGCGCCCTTCGCGGGATCAAAGTTCGCGCCGCTGGAGACCGCCACCACGCGGTTGCCGGTGAACCGCAGCGTGATCGAGCCGTCCCACGCCACCTTGACGTCCTTGCCCTTCTTCGCCAGAATCTCCGTGATGGTTCCTGAGACGTCGGGCTCGCCCGCCGTTCCGGGAATGCGGCACAGCTCCTCGCCGATGAAGCCGGCGTAGTACTTGAAGGCGTCGGTCTTGTCGCTCATGTGGATGCCGTCGGCCAGGAGATTCGTGGCGGCCCAACCGTTGGCCACGAGCATTTCGCTCCACTTTTTGTTGAGGTCCACGAACATGCACTTGTTGCGCTCCGCGACGGCCTTGATGTCCTTCGAGCGCTGGTCGCGCTCGGCGAGCATCTTCTCCGGGTCCTGCCCCTTGCTGATGTGGCTGGACCACAGGACGATCTCCGCCGAGGTCATCGCGCGCGTGTTCTTCACGATCTCCTCGTACTTGTCGATCGGGCCGTACACGTGGAAGAACAGCAGGTCCGGATAGTACGGGAAGAGGTCGCTCCACGCCGTACGCGTCAGGGCCGGCGACGTGAACCCGCCGATCGCCTTGTTCGCCCACACGAAGTTCACCATCGGATACTTCTCCTTGAGCATGTCCATGAGGACTTTCGTCCAGCCCTGCGCCACGATGGACTGTCCGTAGAAGAGCACCCGCACGGTGGCCGGCTTCTCAGCGGTGGACTCCGCCAGCGCCTTCATCGTGCGCTGGATGTTGATCGCCGTGGGATTCTCCACGGAACCGACCTTGAATGCGGGCGTGGCGGCCGCCACGGCGGCAAGCGCGGCAAATGCCAAAGCAGTGGGTATCTTGTAAAGTAGAGACCCACGCCTCGGCGTTGCCGCGCACCTGCTTGCGCACAGACCTCTAGCGACTTCGCTCCGCGAAGCGACCTGCGGTCGGGTCATAGCTTCGGGTTGCCTTCGGCAAGGTCTCCTCCGAAGCGAAGCTTCTGCGGTGCATGATGCGACTTCCCCCTCATCAAACCGTACGTGCGGATTTCCCGCATACGGCTTTCCATCGAGTGCTCTTCCTGTTGCCATGGATTCTTTCCTTTCTTCGATTGTGTTGCGTATTATACGCATTTTTCCTGTCAAGTCCGCGTCCTCCTCACGGCCGCCCACGCGAGACGGTAGAGGCCGCCCGTGCGTCTTCCGCCGCAACCTCTTCCGCGCAGAGCGGAAGAATCGCGCCAACAACCACCACCGCACACGCGGCAAGATATGCTAACTTGTTTCTCATCTTGACCAACCTTTCCCAAAGCAGAGTAAGTCGCAACCACTGACGCGCTTCATTGTCTCTCCTTTATGACATGCACCTGCGCCAAATCAGTTTCCCCGCGTGTCGAATCCCTCCTCGCCCCGAAACGCCGCTAGAACTCCACTACGGCCGAGACCGGGAAGTGGTCCGAGGGATAGAGTTTCTTGCCGGGACGCGCGTCGGTGTGCGTAGCGTACGATTTCACCCTCACGCCGTCCGACACGTATATGTAGTCGATTCGTCCGCCGCAATCCTCCCAAACGTATCCTCCATTGCGGGACTTCTCCGCGTCTGGCGATCCCTTGCGGGCGTTGCGGACGTTCAGCGGCATACTAAGCGCATCGACGGCGGAGTATTCCCTGTCGCGCCATGTCCACCCCGAGAACGAGCGCCACGCCCCGGCAGGAGGCGTCTCCGACGCATAAAGCGCGTTTTTCAGGAGTTTCGAGACCGCCACGGCCGGTTCTTCCGTTTCGCGGCAATTGTGGTCGCCGGTGAACACGATGGGAGTGCCGCCGGGCGCGAATTTCTTCATTCGCTCGATTATGAGAAGCATGCCGTTCTTGCGGGCGAGCGCGCTTATGTGGTCCGTGTGCGTATTCGCGAAGCAGAGCGTCTTGCCGGTGCGCCTGTCCTTGAGCAGCGCCCATGTGCAGATGCGGGTGCAGGCTGCGCCCCAGGATATCGAGCCAGGGACTTCCGGCGTCTCAGAAAGCCAGAACGTGCCGCTCTTCAGAGCCTCGAAGCGGTCCTTGCGGTAGAACACCGGCGAAGCCTCTCCCCTGCGCTTGCCGTCGGTGCGATGCACTCCGACCATCGCGTACTGCGGAAGGCTGTTCGTGAGGTAGTCAGCCTGCCCCGCGCACACCTCCTGGAGTCCGAGCACGTCGAAATCGAGTCTGCGGATCAAATCCGCCAAATCGCCTTTCCGCTCGTCCCACGCATTCGGAGTTCCTTTGTCGCCGTTCTGGCAGCGTATGTTGTACGTTCCGACCTTGACGGTCGCGTTTTCTTCGCGCATGATGCCGCAACCGGCCGCAAGCGACACTGCGAGCAGCGTTGCCAGGATTTTGTTGTAGAGTAGAGACC
This sequence comes from Kiritimatiellia bacterium, assembly GCA_017563185.1. Lineage (GTDB taxonomy): Bacteria > Verrucomicrobiota > Kiritimatiellia > RFP12 > UBA1067 > RUG572. Next base: position 3,743 of record JAFXIL010000143.1, read on the forward strand.
CGCGCCTCGGCGTTGCCGCGCACCTGCTTGCGCACCCTTCGGGTTGCCTTCGGCAATCTCCCCTCCGAAGCAAAGCTTCTTCGGTGCATGAGACTGCCGCCTGTGTTGGCCGCGCTTGTCTCGGTTGCCTGTCGACGTGC
>JAFXIL010000144.1 GCA_017563185.1 Kiritimatiellia bacterium
ACTTCTCGCGCGAGAGGATGCGGGAGATGTCGTGCGTGCGATATCGGATGATCGGCATCGCCTCGCGCGTGAGGGATGTGAACACCACTTCGCCGTACTCGCCGTCGGGCATTGGCTTGCCGGTGACGGGGTCGACGATCTCGGTGATGTACTGGTCTTCCCAAACGTGGATGCCGCAGTGGGCCTTGCAGTCCTGGCCGGTGGTGCCGATGCCGCCCGTCTCGGTCATGCCGTAGATGTCGAAGCACTCGATGTGCAGACGGCTCTCGATGCGGCGGCGCATTTCGTCCGAGAAAGTCTCGGAGCCGAAGATGCCAACGCGGAGCGATGGAATGTCGTGGTCGCCGGAAGTCTCGGCGTCGAGCTTCTCGATGATGCGCGGCACGTAGCTCACCACCGAGCAGAATCCTTTCACGCGGAAGTCGCGCATGAGCTTGATCTGGCGCTCGGTGTTGCCGCTTGACGCCGGCACACAGAAAAGGCCGGCCTTGCGGCAGCCGTGGTAGCATCCAAAGCCGCCGTTGAAGAGACCGAACGTGGGCATGATCTGGAAGGCGTCGCCCGCCTCGAGGCCAGCCATGGTGAAGCAGCGCGCCATCGTCTCGGCCCACTGGTTGAGGTCGTTCTTGGTGTAGGCCATCACCACTGGGGTGCCAGTGGAGCCGGAGGACTGATGGAACTCGCGAAGTTCGGAGCGCGGCACGGTGCTCATCTCGAGCGGATATGCGTCGCGGAAGTCGTCCTTCGTGAGGAACGGAATCTTCGTGAGATCGTCAAGCGACTTCACGTCCTCGGGGTTCGCGAATCCGCGGCTCTTGAGCAGACGGCGGCTCCACTCGTTGCTCCACACGCGGCGAAGTGACTTCTGCAGGCCCTTGAGCTGCACGTCCGCGAGCTGGTCGCGGCTCATCGTCTCTGCTTCCCTGTTCCAGAATGCCATGCTGCACTCCTTTTCTTTCAACCGAAATACGCCTTGTATAGAGCGCGCACCGCGCGTTCGCGGTCTGCGCTCTTGATGCTGATCATGAACGAGAACTCGCTCGCGCCCTGGTTCACCATCGAGATGTTGATTCCGTGCGCCGCGAGCGCGCCGGTGGCCTTTGCAAGCATGCCGGCCGAGAAGGCCATGCCTTCGCCCACCACCATGAGTACGGCGTAGTCGCGCGTCACCAGGACGGAGTCGGGATTCAGCTCACGCTTGATGCGCGCCACCACGCGGTTCTCCACAGCCTTCGAAAAGCGATCCGCACGGATCACCACCGAGATGGAATCGATGCCAGACGGGATGTGCTCGTATGCGATGCCCTCCTCCTGGAGGATGTCCAGCAGCTTGTGGGTGAAGCCCACTAGGCGGTTCATGCAGTACTTGTCGATGATGATGTTGCAGAATCCGTCCGCCGCCGCGATTCCGGTGACGGTGCCGGGAATCACGCGGCGCGACTGCACGATCATGGTGCCGGGCTCGGAGGGACGGTTCGTGTTGCGAACGTTGATCGGCACACGGGCCATCACCGCAGGGCGTATCGCCTCGTCGTTGAACACGCCGAATCCGGCGTAGGCGAGCTCGCGCATCTCGCGGTATGTCATCGTGTCGATGCCCTCCTTCACCTCGGGCACGATGCGCGGATCGACGGGATAGACGTTGTCGACGTCGGTGAAGTTCTCGTACACGTCGGCCCGCACGGCCGCCGCGAGGATGGAGCCGGTGATGTCGCTGCCGCCGCGCGGGAACGTTGCCACCGTGCCGTCCTTGCGATATCCGAAGAAGCCGGGGTAGATCGCGATGCCCTCGAAGTCTGAGAAGGCGCGAGAGAGCTTTCTGTAGCTCTCCTCCACGAGCTGCGCGTTGCCGCTCTCGCCCTCGAGCATCATGCCGGTCTCGCGCGGGCTCACGTAGCGGGCCTTCACTCCGCGCGCCGCGAAAGCGACCGCGGCGAGCTTGGCGCTGTTGTCCTCGCCAGCGGCCTTGAGCATGTCCATGAACACGCCTGGATCCTCTCTGGAGGAGGCAAGACGCTCCTTGAGGTCTTCCTCGATTTCCCGGACGATCTCGTCGCCTAGCGAAAGATCCTTGGCAATGGAAGTGTAGCGTTCAAGCACGGCGGCAAGCTTTGCGTCCGTGTTCTCATTGGCGAGGGCGGTCTCTGCGAGGCCGATTAGAAGATCGGTGACCTTGGTGTCGGACCCGTTGCGCTTGCCGGGTGCGGATACCACCACGATGCGGCGCTGGGGGTCCGCAAGGACGATGTCGATAACCTTGGTAAGCTGCCGTGCGTCCGCCAGCGAGCTACCGCCGAATTTGCAAACTTTCATCTCTACCTTTCCAGTCAAAAAAATCGTGTATAGTTTATCAAAAGGACGTTGCGCGCGCAATAGAGAATGACCTCAAGTGGGTGTCAAACCATCATGGTTCCACCAAGCCGGCGGAACGACTTCTCGCATGAACATGTATCGGCGGCTGTGCTTTCACGTATCGAGGCTGCAACGCGGCAACGGTTTTCGGGCAGGCGCCCCCCTGGCGGCGTTCTGGTCGTCGCGATAGGTGAGATACCCAAACAGATTGTTGCCGCAACAATCGACGAACGCCTGCAGCACGATCGGATTCTCCATCACCGGCACCATCGAAGAGAAACCGATTATCTCTCCGCGACCTCTGCGTCCTCTGCGGGAGATAACACTACCTCACCGGGTCGCCGCAGAAGTCACGGCGGCCGCAGTCGCGGCAGAAGTCGCGCACCCTCTTGCGACTTTCGCTACGCGAAAGCTCCTCGCTGCACTCGTCGGGGAACCTTCACACCATCGACGATGATGCACTTGAAATGCACGCGCGGACAGAGCATCCGCTCCATCGCCGTCCAGAGCGCCGGATAGCGATCGAAGTCGTTCCGCCAGTTCGGTCCGGGATCCTTCGCATGGATGAGCCGCACCTCGACCCCGCGTTTCACTATTCCCGCCAATACCTCCAAGAACGGCACCATGTCGCGTCCGCCGCACTTGGCCGCCATAGCATTTTGCGCAGGCGGCTCGACGTACAGATCCTTGATGTCGGCAGTCGCGATCCACAACCGTTCGCGCACCTGCGGCACAATCCCGCAGACGACGGAGGTGTAGATTTCACGGTTGGCGAGGAAAGTAGTCATGACAAGAGCTTTTCGTAGATCGTCGCGCCATGCGACGAGAAACAGCAGAAGATGACTTCCAGCGGCGGCGCGCTCGGCGAGCGCGCCCTACCAGATTCAACCTCTGCGACCTCTGCCTCTCTGAACCTCTGCGTGAGAAAATTCTCCACTTCCCGCACTGCGATTTGCGCAGCCGCTTCTTTCGGGTAGCCGTAGATGCCAGTGGAGATACAGGGGAAGGCGATGGACGTACAGCCGTTCTCCGTCGCAAGGGCGAGCGAGTTGCGGTAGCACGCCGCAAGCTTCTCCGGCTCACCGTGCTGGCCGTCGCGATAGACCGGTCCGACGGTATGGATCACGAACTTCGCGGGCAGCCTGAAGCCTGGCGTGATGCGCGCTTCGCCCGTCGGGCAGCGGACGCCCGGCCGCACCTCCGGCACCTTGAGGCACGCCTCGTACAACTCCGGCCCGGCAGCGCGGTGGATCGCGCCATCCACGCCTCCACCGCCCAGCATCACCTGGTTCGCCGCGTTGACGATGGCATCCACCGCCAGCGTCGTTATGTCACCTTGAACTATCTTGATCATGGTTGTTCCTTTTTTGTTTCCCGCAGAGACGCAGAGTCGCAGAGTATTGTTCCGCTCTTTTCTCTGTGTCTCTGTGCCTCTGTGGGAAACCTTTCTCTTTCCCGCAGAGACGCAAAAGCGCAGAGATGATTTTGAGAACCGTTTAAATTGTGGCTGTTTATTACCCGCACTATACCGTCTTTCATTAAAGCCATACCAAAGTTCATAACCAGGCCTATTTCCAATCCAGAGAGGACAAGATATGTCCGAAGTTGCTTGGCAAAAACAGGATTCATCGCGCCGGTAGATTTCAGCTCAACGACAACTTCCCCATCCACAAGCAAATCAAGCCGAAATGCATCGTCAAACGCCTCGCCCTCATACATAAAGCCGATTGCTTTCTGACATTCCACGACATGCCCGCGTCTCTTCAGTTCTATCGCCAGCATCCGCTCGTAAACCGACTCCAACATTCCAGGTCCAAACATCTTATGGATCTTCATCGCCGAATCGATTATATCGCCAGTAATCTGCCTCACGTCATCTTCTCTCATATCTGCCTCCTCTCTCTGCGCCTCTGCGTCTCTGCGGGAAACAATCCCCTGTGGTGCATGTTATCATGGTGGTTCTTTCAATCACTTTTCTGGTCAAATGGTCGCCAGCTGACTTTCCCATCTTTTGTCTCGCTTTTCTCGACACGGAGCGGAACCGTTGCGGTCTTGGCTATGATGTCCAGCAACTGCCATCCGACAGTAGGCGGATTACGGCCTTCCCCTCCAAGTTCGACATGGCAACAACGGTTGTCACGACAGTGCCATCCACTAACAATGAACGTCCCTATCGCCCCAGACTGGCAACTACTGTGCGAATAAGTCCAAATGACGCGGGTACGTTCGTCGATATGCTCGATGTGGAGAGAACTGAGATGACCTCCGACATCGCCGATGCACACATAGTTACCGTTTGTCTAGAGATAGACGTCGAAGACATGTCCACCCGTCCCCCTCTGGCTTAACGGAGCGGACATTATCAAATCTTCATGCTCGTCCTGATTTAGTTCAACAAAGATTCGATACCGCTCGACGTATGGGTCCTTTGTCCAGCAGTTGCGATTTGTCCCCGACACATCGTACATCTTATTCGTCACAACAGTATCGAACAAGTATTCAGGAGCAGCTATACTGCCATTGAAGCCAAGACCGCTCAGGTCATCTATGACAGTAGCCTTTGTGGTATCGGGTTTTGGACAGCCTGCAAACACCCCAACAATTGCCAGCCCAGCAAACACGGCAAACCTCAAGCTCCTAACCTTCTCTGGCATGGCGGCATCCTTTCTTACAAAATAACCCCAATGGTCGGGGCGAGAGGATTTGAACCTCCGACATTCTGCTCCCAAAGCAGACGCACTACCAGGCTGTGCAACGCCCCGAAAGAACAACGAACAAGTTATAGTGAAAAATGAATAGGTTTTGTGACGAACCGAATGAAATGACTAAAGTGTTTTTCGAGAAGACTCGTATTCCTCGATGTCGCGGGCGATAAGCCCGGAGACGTCGTTGCGCGCCGCGTTTGCGCCCACGCGCACGGCATGGTAGATCGCCTTGTGCGTGGAGGAGCCGTGCGAGATGATCACTGCGCCGGGAACGCCGAGAAGCGGCGCGCCGCCGTAGATGTCCGGATCGAGCTGCTGCTTGAGAGACTTGAAGGCCCCCTTCAGCAGTACCGCTCCGAGGATGCGAGATATTCCCTTGAAACACTCCTTCTTGAGAAAGTATCCAACAGCATGGGCCAGAGACTCGGCAGTCTTAAGTACCACGTTGCCCACAAAACCGTCGCACACCACCACGTCCGTCTGGCCGTGGAAGATGTCGTGCCCCTCGACATTGCCGCGGAAGTCAATGGACTTGACCTCCTTCAGGAGCGGAAAGGTCTCCTTCGTCATCTCGTTGCCCTTGCAGTCCTCGGTGCCGATCGAAAGAAGGCCCACAAGCGGCTTCGTGCGCTTGAGCACCGCCTTCGAGTAGGCGCTGCCCATGATCGCGAACTGCACAAGCCAGTCGGGATGACAGTCCATGTTCGCCCCGGCGTCCAGAAGAAGCAGCGGACGCACCGGGCGGCGCGTGGGCAGGATTGCGGCTATCGCCGGGCGATGCACGCCCTTGATCCGGCCCAGATTGAAGATGGCACTCGCCGCGACGGCTCCGGAATTTCCGGCCGAGACGAAGGCGTCCGCCTGGCCATCCTTCACAAGGCGCATGGCCACGTTGATGGAGCAGTCCTTCTTCTTGCGCACGGACTTCGCCGGCTCGTCGTCCATCTCCAGCACCTCAGGCGCCGCCACCACCTCAAGCCTGCCGGCCTTGCGCGCAATGGCGACCTCCTTGGGGTACTTCGCGAGTTCAGCCTCGACCTGCTCCTGAACGCCAACAAGGACGACCTTCACGTCGTCGAGGGCCACGGCGGCTTCAATTCCGCCGTGCACAATCTCGCCCGGCGCATTGTCGCCGCCCATTGCGTCAAGTGCAACTCTGGTCATGACTTGATTCCCCACATGCGCGTGGCGCACGACATGCGTTGCGCCGCGCACAGGAAATGCAAACCGTCGATTACTTCTACTTCGCCACGACGGACAGCACCTTGCGGCCGTTGTACATGCCGCAGTTCGGGCACACGTGGTGCGACTGCTTCATGCCGCCGCACTCAGGGCACGGCTGGACTGCCGCTAATATCGCCTTCTCCAGCTGCGCCACGCGCTGGCGCTTGCGCATTTTCGACTTCTTGTTCTTAGGTGATGCCATGTTGCACTCTCTTTCTTCTCTTCTCTTTGGCGTTCACGCGTACGCTCGCGCCGTTTCAATCATCCTTCTTTTCCGGCACGAGGGCGTCTAGCGCCCCCCACCGGCTGTCGCGCTCGCTATGCGAACACGTGCAGGGTCCCTCGTTGAGGTTCTTCCCGCATGTGACGCACACGCCGCGGCAGTCTTGCCGACAAACCGGGTATGACGGCAAAGCAAGTATTATACTCTGTCTTAGCTCATCAGTCAAATCGACAAATTCACTTTTTTCATCCACCTCCACGCTCACGGTGAAGTCGTCCACATTCAAAGTGAAGTCAAAATCGCCGCCGCAACGGGCGCAGACGGCGTCGAAATCCTGCGAAAGCGTGCCGCGCACAAGCAGCTCGGTGCCGAAGAGCTGTGCGGATATCTCGTAGCGGATGCCGCCGAATGGACGCAGCAGCTCGCCGCCGATCTCGAGAACGGCGTCGTCCACCACGCCCGAGAACTCCTCGCCTTCGGCCTTCAACCTGGCAACGTCTATGATCAGCTTCTCGTCCATCGTCTTCTAGAACTTGAGTTCTGCCAGGCGCCGCTGCACCGCCGGCGTCACGAACCGCGACGTGTCGCCGCCATAGCGGGCGATTTCTCGCACGGTGGACGCCGTCACGTACGCGAGCTGCTCGCTCGGCATCATGAACAACGTCTCTATCTCGGGCGCCATACGCCGGTTCGTGAGCGCCATCTGAAATTCGTATTCGAAGTCGGAGTACACCCGCACCCCGCGTATGACCACGCGCACTCCGCGCCGACGGCAGAAATCCACGAGCAGCGTGTCCAGCGTCTCCACCGTGACGTTCTCAAGCCCCGCGCCAGCCACGTCTTCGCGGATCATCGCCACACGGTGCGCCGCGTCGAAGAGCGCGCCGTTCTTGGTGCTGGTGGCGGCAACCGCCACGACAAGCCGATCGTAAAGAGCGGCAGCGCGCTTGATCACGTCAAAGTGACCAAGCGTCATGGGATCGAACGTCCCGGGATATACTGCCGTCTTTTCTGCCATGCCCAATATTATACCACAAAAACCCACCCTTGTGCGGAAAGAAAACAAAAGGGAACAAAAGCGGTACCCGCGCTTCGCCCATCAGGCATTCGACTTAACGACGGTGAAGAAGTTGCGGCCGTGCTGGCGCATGTACGAGACTGACGTGGCCATCTTCTTCACCATGAGGATGCCGAGTCCGCCGATGGGTCGCTCCTCGGCGGAAAGCGTCGTGTCGGGGTCTTCGTGCGACAGCGGGTTGTACGCCGCGCCGTCGTCCACGAATGTGAGCTTCACCGAAGGAGGGTTGGAAAGAAATTCCACGTCCACCTCGAAGGTAGAAGCTCCGGAGTGCTTGACAATGTTGGAGCAGACTTCATCGAGTATCACGTTCAGAACTGGCAGAAGAGCCGGAGGGCAGTCGTTTTCGGAGAGCTTCTCTGTGCCGATAGTCCATGCCACCGCCATGAGGACGGCGTAGAGCACAAACATCGTGGCCGCAATTATGAGGCGCCGCTTCATCACGTCATACGATGGTGAGTATGCTCGAAAAGCCGGTTATGTCGAACACGTTGCGTACGGCCTCGCACACGTTCGTCACGGTCATCGTGCCGCCCGCCGTGCCCATGCGCTTCTGCGCTCCCAGCAGGACGCGCAGCCCGGCCGATGACACGTAGTCGGCCTGCGACAGGTCAAGCGTGAGCGATGTCACGCCCTCCGGGAGCTTGGCCACAGCCTCCTCGAGTTCGGGAGATGTGATCGTGTCGATTCGGCCTTCAGGCGAGAGCGTTGCCTTGTTTCCGTCAATCTGGCTTCTGATGGTTTATGTCTTCTCCAATGTATTTCCGCAATGCGCGCTATTCCAGCATCATAGAGCGGAACTTCTCGATGTCGGCCTTGGTGAAGCCAAGGGCGAGCACGTAGTTCTCGATCTTCTCGTGGAGGTTTGCGCCGGGCACCTTCTTCATGAATCCCTCCACTAGCTTGTCGAACCTGCGGGCGTGGTTGAACGATGTGCTGGGATTCCAGAAGCCCGTCACCTCCCAGTCAAGGTAGAGCTCCTCCTCGGCGACGCCGAGAAGTCCGTTCAGGATGAACGCCACGGCGCCCGTGCGGTCCTGGCCGGCGATGCAGTGGAAGTCGATTGGGTAGTTCTTCTCGTCGAGGAACACGGAGAACACCTTCTTGAAGGCGTCCTTGCCCGTCTTGCTCTGCATTCCGGCGTATGCGGAGGAGGAATAGTGGAACCATGTGACGCTCGGGCCCATGGGGGAGCCTGTCATTCCGTAGCACTCCTTGTCGCTGCGCAGGTCGATGTCGCTCTTGATGCCAAGGGTGTCGACCAGGTACGAGCGCGTGGCGTCGTCGAGGCGGTTCTTGCCGGGAACGCGCTTCTTCTCCACCTTGAAGAGCTTGGCAAGGGAGGCCTCGTCGTCCGAGATGCGGCGCGCGAAGTACGCGGCAACAGGCTCGGAGGGGTGGCGCTTGGCCCATGCCTGCCATCCCTTGTGGGAGCGCGGGAAGGTCTTAGGATCGGCCTGGTAGCCCTTGTACTTGGCGATGTGCGCCTTGATCTTCTTCTCGCTTTCGAGCATCTTGGGCGTTACGAGGCCAGCCTTCGCGAGCTCGTCTCGCGTGAAGTACACTCCTTTGGCGTTGTCGTTCAACCCGGCGGAGCGGAACACGCGGCCCTGACGGACGCGCCGCCCGCCCAGGCCGATGCGCCCTCCGAGGTCGCGCACGTTCGGCACGCCCGGCACGCGCACGAGGCGCGGGGCGATCGCCTCGGTCGAAAACGTGGCGGAGAGCTCGCCGCCGCCAGTCACGGTCCAGGCATAAGTGCGCGCGATCTCGAGGTTGTCAACCTCGACGCAGGTGTTGGTGCCGGTGTATGCGAAGAACTGCTTTCCGTCCGGCTTGCGCACCACCTTCACGGTGTACTCGGCGCCGGGCGCGCCGCCCTTCCACTCAAGACGCACCTTCTCAGGATAGTAGCCGAGCTTCACCATCTCCTTGCGTTTCTGGGAATCCGCGAAATACTTCACGCGTTCCTTGCGCGGCATCTGCACATACGCCTTCTGCCCGGCGCTGAGCGTAGGCACCACTGCGCCGTTCTGGGGCGACACCACCTCAAGCGGCGCAGCAGCCGCCACGAGCGGCGCGAGCAACAGCACCGCCGCCGCGCGCATCTTTGCGATGCTGCCCATTCTCCCATGAGAAATCTTCATCATCATCAATCTTTCCTTTCCTGATTTTCCTTCCGTGGCCAAATATTATACCAAACTTTCTCGCCTTCATATCTCGAAACTTCGAAACTCCGGAACTTCGAAACTTTCATATCACGGCTTGGGACCGTAGGAATTGGGGCCGTCGGTGCCGCCGCGGAAGAGCATCATGAGGGCGAGAACAAGGCCAATCGGCGGAATCCAGGCCACGAGAAGCCAAATGCCGCTAATGTTCATGTCGTGAAGACGACGCACCGCGTACGAATAGATTGGCCAGATCATGAGCAAGGCAAAGAAACCAACGCCCGCATCATCCCAGCGCGCCCCAGCTATAATCAGGCCGAGCAACGAAAATCCTATGAAACGCCAGTACTGCCCGCGGCTCCGGCGGCCGCGAAACGTAAAGAATCTGGCAAGCCCCGATGGCTCCTGCCAGTCGCTTTCGGCGTGTGGCTGGGGCGACGGGCGTTCGCCACGGCCCGGCGCAGGCGGTGGACGACGGGCGGCGGGTCTTGACGCGCCGCCACGCACCGGCACCGGCATGTCGTCCAGTATCCAGTCCATGATCATGCGCAGCTGCGTGGGCTGGAAGTCGGGCGCGGGAACGACGTTGCCGTTGTCGTCGAGCACCGTCTTGTCCACGGCGCTCACCGCCATGATGTCCAGCCAGTAGTAGTTGTTCGCGACGTGTGGCAGGTACTTAGCGAGGACTCCTTTCGGGCCGCCGCATGCCTTGATTGTGTCTGCGTAGCTGTCGGCCTGCGAAAGCACTATCGCCGCGCGAGGCGCCTTGCGTCCCGACCTTTCCTCCAGCGCAAAGGATAGGATGCCGTTCGTGATCCACATCGCCTCCTGCACGCGCGGCTCGTGTTCGCCGCGCACGATTACGTCGCGCAGGTTGATGAGCACGATCACGCCGTCCGCCGCGCGGATGTAGTCCTTGAGCTTCAGCACCTCGTCGCCCAGATGCGGCGGCGCGCTCTGCCTTATCCCAAAGGCCGCGCGGTACACCTCGCCCGCGAAGTCGAGGCAGGAGACCTCGCACACGTCGCGCGGACGCTCATGGTCGCCGCGGCGCTGGCGCAGCGTCCAGTCAAGGCCCTGCATCACGTCGTCCGCAGTCGCCATCGGCCACTCGCCGCGGCGCATGCGCGCGATCTTCTCCGCCACGTACGATGCGGTCTGATAGTTCTTCGGGCCGAGAAAATATCCGTTCTCGTCGGAATGCGAGTAGAGCTCGCCAAGCCCAGCCAGCATCACCGTCTTGCCCGAGCCTTCAACGCCAACTATCGCGACTTTCTTCATTTGACAACTCTTTTGAAGCCAGAAACCGTCTGACCTCATCTTGATGGATCAATATTCGCCTTTATCCCACCTGCGAAAAGAATAGCAAATCCCATTACCGTTGGCAACTACAACTTTCGTGGCCCGTGGCTCGTGGTTCGTGATTAGCGCGGCACTAGGCTCTAATTGCATTTGACTACATGAAGCCCATGTGATATTCTCATTTCCATGTGGACAACATGGATACTTGCAAGCGCGTTCTTCCTCGCGCTCTACGACATAGCCAAAAAGGCGAGCGTGCAGCACAACGCCGTTCTTCCGGTGCTGCTCATTTCGTCATCGGCCGGAACCGTCGTGTACGCGACCGCGCTTGCAGCTGCCGGCGCGTTTGGTTCTGCAATGCATGTCACACCGCATCAGCTATTGCTCATCGCCGCGAAAAGCGCCATCGTGGGCACGTCGTGGGCGCTCACCTACTGTGCGCTCAGAACGCTTCCCGTGACGATCGCCACGCCCATTCGCGCCTCTGCGCCGGCGCTCGTCTTCGTCGTGGCATTCTTCATGTACGGCGAGAGGCCAAGCGCGGTGCAGGGCCTAGGCATGCTTCTCGTGTTCGCCGGGTACTGGGCGTTCGGGCTCGCGGGGAAGCGCGAAGGCATCGACTTCCTGCACTCCCGAGCCGTGTGGTTCGCCGTGGGCGGAATGGCGATGAGCGCAGCTTCCAGCATCTGGGACAAGTTCATCCTCCAGAAATGCGCCATCCCCGTCGAGACCGTGCAGCTGTGGTTCCAGCTTGGACTCGTCACCCTCTACGCTCTTCTTCTCGCCGCGCAGCGCCTGCTTCACCTTGAACGCAACACGTTCGAATGGCGCCACACTATCCCCGCCACAGGCGTGCTGCTAGTCGCGGCCGACTGGCTCTATTTCCACGGACTTGCGATACCAGACGCCCCGATTTCCGCCGGTTCGCTTCTGCGGCGCTTCTCCGTGGTGATAACGTTCGTCCTCGGCGCCGCAGTTTTCCACGAACACAATCTCAAGAGAAAAGGCCTCGCCCTCGCCGCAATCCTCGCCGGCGTCATTCTCCTGTGCCTGAAGGTGTAGCGTGGTTCGTGGTTCGTGGTTCACCGTCTCAAAATCCCATAACCGTTGGCAAGTGCAACTTACCCATTTTCAGGCAACTTGTTTCCTGGTAAATTGGGAGGACAAACGACAGAGGACAGAAGACAACGGACTGGGCGGGAAGGCGCTTTGCGTTCAACAGCCACCATGCTTCGTCCGTGAAACTCATTGCTTTCGCTGCCTGGAGTTTCGGAGTCTTGGAGTCGTTGAGACTTTCTAAATCTCCCAAACTCCTAAACTCCCAATGGCGAACGCAAGAAAGGTTTTGCAACTGGTTCATCTGTGAAAATGAGCCCTTATGAAATTGACAGCGGACAATTCCATACTTCCACAATGCCACAATGCCATACTTCCACAATCCCACAATGGTGCCGGATAGGAACTAGTCCTCGCCCCTCTCGTCGTCGAAGAATTACGCCTTGTGCGCCACAGGCGCAGAACTCACTCGCCCTCTCCGATGTCCAGCTGCACAAGCGGCTGCCCGGACGAGAGCAGCTGGTTCGTGATAGTGGTGAATCGTCTTTTGAGAAACGCCCAATCGCTATCTTGGGTTATGTTGGTATTTGCCAGAGCCGTAATTGCCAATTCAAGACGGTTTGAACTCATAGCATATCCAGAGTAGTATCTCCCCCAGAACCAATCATATTTCCCATACAGTTGCCATTCAGTTGCATTGCGGGCAAAGACACGAGCGACTCTATCACATACAGTCTGCGAAACCAGATTGGATCGACTTGCCGTTGCCATCTTCAACGCATAGCCAAAGCACTCTTCTCGGTCTTCCCATGAGAAGTCAACACGATTCGTGAAGATGGTCTCCATGGTCGCCGTGGTCTCGTCACACACGGGAGACAAGGCTATCAGCCTACCAATCTCTCTTCGTCGCATCCATCCCGTAAGCGTCGTGTTCAGCACCAGCCTTCGCATGTGGGGAAGTGCGTTCGTGTATTTCATCGCCATGCACTGAGCGGTGGCCTTCAGAGCGAGTCCCCTGTCCTTGTTTGTCGCGTCGGTGAAGTCCATGTCGCCCATTCCCGCAAGATATGCGTCAAAGACGGCCTTGCGCCGAGCAATCGGCCAATCGCCTTCAATCCTGACCATGCCGAAGAACACCTCCGGCATGCTGAAGTTCGGCTCGATCTGAACCATGTCCAGCGTCAGGTTGTCCTGCTTCGGCCCCTGCGCGAAATCCAGCATTGTCCTCAATGCATTCATCGAATCTGCAGGCAGAGGATCCGAGCAGAAAGCCGCTGCCGCAAGCATGATCGCCGAGCAGGCAACAAGAGCTAATCTGATTTTTTTCATCGCGCATACACTCCTTCGTTTGTCTCACTCACGTTGGAAGCGCCTATACCACCGA
>JAFXIL010000021.1 GCA_017563185.1 Kiritimatiellia bacterium
AGCCGTAGGGCGGCAGCACCTTGCCGTTCGGAAGCCGCCACGTCTCGTTCGTCTGGCGGTTCACCCAAACTTCGCCACCGTTCGAGAAAAACGCATGCTGGCGGTGGATGCTGCCTTCGTACTTCAAGTCGAGGAACTCGGCGCGTCCGAGTTCGGCGCAGGCATCGTGTTGGAGCCAATACGTCTTTACCGCATTCCGCGAGAACGGCCCATCGCACATCGGATTGCGGCCGCCGAGGATGGCGTTGGAGAGATAGTCGTCGGAAGCATAGCCGTGGAGTTCCGCATCGCCGCCCGTATGCCAGCCGTCCTCTTCCTGATAGCGCCCGCCAAGGCCGCCCGCGAAGAGCACATAGTAGCCGTGCGTCACTATGTCGTGCCACGGCGTGCGCTCGCTGTCGACAAAGTTCCCGCGACCAACCACCTTCGCCGCGCCGAAATGGTCGCTCTGCCCGGCATCCGCGACGCCCACGAGATGATCCTGACCGGCCTCGCTCATGCACACCGTGTCAGGGCGCCTAAAGCCCTTGCGGTACGCCTGGAAGCCACGGCCCCAGTTCGCCGAGACCTCGTTCTTCGTATGGAACCGGCCCTCGCGGTCCAAGTAGTCGAACGGGCCATGCGCCGTAAAGACATCGATGAAAACCGCCTCTGGGTCGTAGCCCTGCTTCAGCAGCCTGGCGTTTCGGAAGCACCATGGATGGAACGCATGTGGCGCAAAGCGGTATGCACGCGCATGGCGGCTGGGGTTAAACCAAGTCTGCTCGGGGGTTCCGTCGAGCTTGAACGCCACGAGGTCATAGGAAAATCCATCACAGTCTGGATAGATGTCTGCGTAGTTGTCATGCGGGCAGAAGAGTATTCCCGCGTCGCGGCAAGCTTTGCGCATTGCGCCAAATGCCGCCGTATCACCGCGAGGCGGATAGATGTCCGGGAAACGATAGTCGTATCCCCAGCGCTGCCAGTCGTGTTTTACGAAAATCGCGTCTTTGAGACCGTACTTCGCCGCAAGCGCAATGTCCGCCGCCGCTTTTGCGTAGTCACCACCCCACTGGTCGAGGCACATCCTCGAACCGAGCGCGGCATGACCCGGGCTTGCCTTGTATCCTGACACGGCGCGGAACCGGCGCGCCGCCTCGAATACACCTTTCGACGAGGGGACGAACGTGAACGTCGCGTCATGGTGTGCGTGGAGCGAGAAGATGCTGCGAGCGCCGTCGCAGTCCACAGAATCAGGCACGACGTCCACGGCATGCACCACGGAAAGCCCGTTTAAGTAGTCTGCGCCTACATGTCGCGTGGAGAGCAGGAATCCGCTTGCGCGGGCCGAGAACCGTTTAGGCCCCTCGATTACGTTGCCGAAGCCAAAGTAGACACGATGCAGAGTGTCGCTCGCAGGCCCCACGGCAAGGTCGACAATGCGAGGGAATCCCGCTGCATCGCGCTTTGCGCCGGGAATAGACCAGGAAATCCTGAGCGTGCCCTTCTCTTCGCGGATCGATGCCGTGGGATCGGGCGCAGGGGAGCCGTCGTCCGTCTCGACGCGCGCGGCAAACCCGCAGAACACGACAGACTTTTCTTCGTCCGTGAACGCAAGCGCGCCATCCACAAGCCCGCGCTCGCCATAAGCGATTCCCGCTCCGTATACAATGCCGCCGGCATCGAGTCGCCAGCGTCCGGCCGCAGGATCAGTCCCAGACGTGCGCGCCGTCTTTGCCGCCGCAAGCGCCAGCGCGCAGCGCGCAGCCCAGTCGGCTTCACCGGGAGTCCTTGGCTGCGGACCGATTAGCAGCTTCACGTCGCCCCAGCCACCGCTGTCGTAGCTTGTGTTCATCTTAGGGCCAGGGCCCGTCCAAAGGCGAAGCGTGACTTTCTTTCCGGCCCACGGGGCAAGATCGCCAGACATGTCGCGCCACGCATCGGCATCCTTCACAAGTTGCGAGCAGACGAGCTTCGGTTCTGCGCCCTCTTCCAGGACGAGAACCTTGTACTCAACGCCGTCGGACGACGACTTGCCGCGGTAGGGGTCCAGAAAATTCGAGCAGGAAAACGCTAGCGGCGTCACGCCAGGCAGATCGAGGGAAAAGTCACTCCAGATGAACCCTGCCCCCTTCTTGTATGGCGGATGGCTTTTGAAACCGTCCTTCGCGATGCCGTCTGCCGACATACGGTCCTTCGACATCAAGGCGCCCCATTCGTCAATCGAGCCGGACTCCGACACCTCAACGACTTTTCCGCCGACCTCAAGTGCAGTCGTACGCGCAAAACCGTAGTCGAGGCGGAACACGCCGGGGCTAAGTCTGGACGGAGCGATCTTCGGCACGCGGCGCGGGGCATCTGGATTCTTGAACATGAACACCGCGACTGGGTGCGGCGCATCGTCTTTCTTTGCGCCGGCAGGCGTGAACCGCGCATGAACAGGATAGAGGGCGTCGAGCGCACGCGGACGCGCAGCGCCAGTAAACGACAGCTCTTTCTTCTCTCCTGGCGCAAGCGAGATGCTCCCCTTTGGCCCCGTCACATCCCAGTCGTCGTTCATCCACACTTCCAGCTCTCCGGAGACCGGCCTGGCTGTTTTGTTTTCAAGCGTCACGGGAAACAAACGAGGAGCGCCGGCATGAACCTCGGTGACGCCCAAAGGCCAGAGGAACTTGTTTTTGCCAGTGCGGTCGATCTTCTGCGGGAAAGACCCGATCTCGACCTTCACGCCGCAGCGCTCCTCTACCGGCGGCAGGTATGCAACCGCCGTTAACGCAATCGCCGCAACGAGTAACGAAATCAAGCTCTTCATATCAAAAGCTGGCAGACCTCTATCTCAGTACAATCACCGTTGCGATGTTCGGGCCAAACTTGAACGAGGAATCGTCCAACCTGGACAGCGTCCATCTTGCCGAACCCGTCGGCTTCCCCTCAAAAGCAAGCGTGGGTTCGCCGTTCACATGAAGGGCCGAAAACGCCACGGCCGCCTTGCAGCGCTTGTACGCCGCCAAGTTCTCTGGGTCAGTGATCGTGAACGTCGCGCCAGGCGCGAACGTGAGGTCGCCGTCAATATCCGCGTGCTTGCCCGCGAACAAGTCAGCGCATTTGGCACGCAAGGATTTCGTAACAGTAATTTCGCACCCGGGCACACTGCCAGCACCAGCGAAGGAGGAGAGGACGAGCGGAGCGGAAGTCGGGAACCGAAGCGTCGCGCCATACTCGACGCGGACGGACGTGTTGCTCGGCACGACGCCGTCCGTTTCGGCGCAGAGCGTGCCCGATTCGACCGCGATGCCGTAGAACGTGTTGGTGGCGTAGAGGTGCAGATCGTGCGTCCCGCGCTTCACGAGCTCGCCGCCCAGCCCCGCGTTGTCCGAGAGCGTAAGCGCACATTCCCAGCGCGTGGTGCGGTCAGGGCTCTCCACGTACGCCTTCGCGTTGTCGCTGTAGTCGCAGCCGCGCGAAGTGAGGACGACGCGCGTGTGCCTCTTCGTCTCGAAGTCGTATTCGGCGTACGCGCTCGCGCCCCAGCCAGTCTCGTCCTCGAACACGATGCGCGCGGGGCCGATGTAGTTGGCCGTCGTGTAGTCTCCCTCGGTCGGCAGCGTGATGGACTCCACGCCATTTCCTGTCGGTGCCGCGAACGAGAACGGCATATGGCTCGCGGGGTTGTTTCCAGTGGATTCCGACGTGTCAATGACAAGACCCTTCTTCCAGATCACAAAATGACTGGGATTAGCCGTGTAGTAGTTCGCATCGTTCTGCGAACCGTTGGTCCAGTCGTAACCCATCGTCGGCATTAGTGTTCCTCCGTCGGCGTTGACGGTGATAAGAGCGGCTGCGCCGGCGGCTCTGTGCTTGAAGAAGCGCGCGGCCTTTACCGTTGCACCGTCCTTCACGCTGAAAACATTCGTGGAAACGGTTCCGCCGCCACCGCCGAGGCGCAGCGTCTCGGTCGCGAGCAAAGTTCCAGCACCCGACACCGTGACGTCGGAAGAGCCACCGTAGTCGCTAAGATAAAACCTCACAGTCGTCTCGCCCCGTACGACGCGCGTGTCGTTTGTACCGCCGGCCAGATGGAACACGGCCGTGCCGGCGCGACTGGCGCGCAAGGCGCCGCCATCCAGTTTGAAGAGCCCGCCCGCCTGGATGAAGCTCCCGAAATTGCCGGCGTCATACGCAACATAGACGTTGTTGCTCACGTACGCTTCGCCGCCCGACATCATCCAATGTCCTGCACCCGTGGTATTCTTGTTGCCGCCTACTGACGTTTCTCCCGTCACGCCCAATAGTCCGCCGGTCTGGTGGAAAACACCATAGTTGCTGTCAGGGCCTACGTAAATCGTATTGAATAGCGCGTGCCCGCCGCCGACCATCGACCGACTTCCGCCTTTCAGGACGAACGAATTCCCGAACACGCGCGAGGCCGTACTGGTCATGACCAGAAGCCCCTGGTCGATCTGCACGTCGCGCGGGAGGTCGACATTGCCGTTCACGTACAGCGTGCCCGATCCCTGTTTCCGGAAGATTTGCGACGAACCGGTCCCGCTGCCGGTCAGGGCTCCGTTGAGGTAGTGTACGTCCTGCCCTACGGTTACGAGATAGAGTGCGCCTTCCTCGATCACTACGTCGCCGGCATAAGACTCCGTTGTCGTCGTCAGCCGAACCTTGCCGGCACCCTTCTTGACGACCCGCGCATAGCCGTCAATCGCCGCTTCAACGACGAATTCTTCGTTTGCATCGGCCGAGACGACGTAGTCCGTCCCGTCCGGACCAGCGCTGCCGGCATGCGTAGAAACCGGCGCCCCCACCATGACCGCCACGCCAAGCGACGCCAGCCCTACAATCCGTCCATTGCATCCTGTAGCCATGGATACACCTCTTCTTTCTTAAATTTTCCAATGGAATTATAACAGTACGCCAACTTTGGCTCAACTACCCATCTGGGTAAGCGCCTTACTTGGAACTGACGGAAATACGCACGTTAAACGCATCTTCTGCGCATATAGGCGCCGTCAAATAAGCATAGAGGAAACCTCCTATCGGCGAAAAAGCGCGGTCACCGCGATCTGTTCTTGCAAGTTCAAACGGCAATTCGGATTCAATCGTGACAACAGAGCTGCCCTTCTCGATTCTGACGCGCCCATTTCCAATTTCGACGCGGTCGGTATTGAGGGCGACGACGGGGAGTATGAAACGCGCGTCTACGTCGCATTTGCCGCCAAGCGAAAACTCTTTTTCATCAACGCGCGAAACAAGCTCGTAAGCCGCACCGCGGTTCCCTCGCTTTCCCGTAAGCTGTCCGCGCGCGCTGCACGCGACTACGTTCGAGACGCATGTCGCCTTCATTTCGACATCTACGTCGCGCGCAGAACTGGACATATCGCCCGCCTCTATGCGCGGCATCATCGAAAGAACCGTCCGTTCGTGGCGAAGGTCCTGAAGATTCCTTGCTTCAATAATGCTGTAGTCCGCCATCGTGCCGACAATCAATGGCCCGACGGCCTCATGCCACAGCAAGGAAGGCCCACCACCAGAAACACGATGCCCTACCATGCCCTGCACGAAGGAGTCGCCACCGGCAAAAGTGGCGCGCCAAGGACCTACCGCGGCGAGTTCCACGCCTATTGAAGGGAAGGACTTTAGGCCATAGCAATTTTCGCGCGGCAGACGTGCGTCAGCGACCTTCTCGGGAATAGAGCCATTGCGAAGAATGTCGACAATGGATTTTATATGTGCGAACGAATGATGCACGCACGCCGGCTCGTCGGCCGCCTCGTACTGCACCCCGCCCGCCAAAAGGCCAGCCGAGTTAGTGCATCGCCTATAGAGATCAAGATGAAGCTCCATCGCCTTGGCAGCCCATGGCACGCCTACTTTTGCAAGAGCGCCAAGGATCGGCAGCATGCCGTCTGACGTGCGGCTGCCGTAGTATGTCCACTTCGGGCTCCTGCTTCCGAAAGAGTTATCCATGCCACCATCAGGAAGAATGAACTCGGCATGCGCGATAGCCG
>JAFXIL010000145.1 GCA_017563185.1 Kiritimatiellia bacterium
ACTGTTATAATTCCATTGGAAAATTTAAGAAAGAAGAGGTGTATCCATGGCTACAGGATGCAATGGACGGATTGTAGGGCTGGCGTCGCTTGGCGTGGCGGTCATGGTGGGTGTGTCGTTTCAGGCACTCGCCGGTAGTGCTGGTGCGGAGGGCTCTGACTATGTCGTATCGGCCGATGCAAATGAAGAATACCAGGTTGAAGAATCTATTGACGGCTATGCGCGGGTCGTCAAGAAGGGTGCCGGCAAGGTTCGGCTGACGACGACGACGGCGTCTTATGCCGGCAACGTGGTGGTCGAGGAAGGCGCGCTCTACTTCGTAACCGCAGGGCAGAACGTACACTACCTCAACGGAACCCTAACCGGCAGCGGGACAGGCTCGTCGCAAATCTTCCGGAAACAGGGGTCGGGCACGCTGTTCGTGAACGGCACCGTCGATCTCCCGCGCCCGGTGCAGGTCGACCAGGGGCTCCTGGCCATGACCAGTACGGCCTCGCGCGTGTTCGGCGGTTCGTTCGTACAGAAAGGCGGAAGTCGCACGCTGGTCGGCGACGGACATGCTCTATTTAATGCAATTTACGTAGGCCCTGACAGCAACTATGGTGTTTTCCACCAGACCGGCGGCCTATTGGGCGTGGCGGGGGAAACGTCAGTAGGCGGCAACAAGAATACCACGGGTGCAGGACATTGGATGATGTCGGGCGGCGAAGCGTACGTGAGCAACAACGTCTATGTCGCGTATGATGCCGGCAATTTCGGCAGCTTTATCCAGACGGGCGGGCTCTTCAAACTGGATGGCGGCGCCTTGCGCGCCAGTCGCGCCGGCACGGCCGTGTTCCATCTGGCCGGCGGTACGAACGACACGCGCGTCGTACGGGGCGAGACGACTGTGAGGTTTTATCTTAGCGACTACGGTGGCTCTTCCGACGTCACGGTGTCGGGCGATGGAACTTTGCTCGCGACCGAGACTCTGCGCTTCGGAGGTGGCGGCGGAACCGTTTCCACGAATATTTTCAACGTGAAGGATGGCGCAATGGTAAAGGCGGCACGTTTTCTCAAACACAGATCCGCCGGCGCCGCCGCCTTGATCACCGTCAACGCCGACGGAGG
Organism: Kiritimatiellia bacterium; assembly: GCA_017563185.1. Lineage (GTDB taxonomy): Bacteria > Verrucomicrobiota > Kiritimatiellia > RFP12 > UBA1067 > RUG572. The sequence goes on from JAFXIL010000145.1 coordinate 1,111, forward strand.
AACGCTGATGCCGACGATGGGCTACGACTGGACCAACGGTTCGCAGAACGATGCGAACTACTACACGGCTAATCCCAGTCATTTCGTGATCTGGAAGAAGGGTCTTGTCATTGACACGTCGGAATCCACCGGAACCAAACCTGCGAGCCACATGCCGTTCTCGTTCGCGGCACCGACCGGAAAGGGCGTGGAGTCCGTCACGCTGCCGACCGAGGGAGACTACACGACGGCCAACTACATCGGCCCCGCGCGCATCGTGTTCGAGGACGAGACCGGCTGGGGCGCGAGCGCGTACGCCGAATACGACTTCGAGACGAAGAGGCACACGCGCGTCGTCCTCACTTCGCGCGGCTGCGACTACAGCGACAACGCGAAGGCGTACGTGGAGAGCCCCGACCGCGCCACGCGCTATGAATGCGCGCTTACGCTCTCGGACAACGCTAGTCTTGGCGGCGAAGTCGTGAAGCGCGGCGAGCACGATCTCCACCTCTATGCCACCAACTCGTTTTACGGCATAGCGGTCGAGTCGGGAACGCTATATGCCGAGACTGACGGCGTCGTGCCGAGCAACACGTCCGTCCGCGTCGAGCATGGCGCGACGTTGCGGTTCGCGAAGCCCGCGCCGCTCTTCCTCTCCTCCTTCGGTGGCGCCGGCAGCGTGCCGGGGTGCGACATCACGGTGACGAACTCGCTTCGCGCCTCGTGCGCAGACTTGTTCGCGGGCAGATATTCCGACGTTGACGGCAATCTGACGTTCCTTCCTGGCGCGACGTTCACGATCACTGACCCAGAGAACTTGGCGGCGTACAAGCGCTGCAAGGCGGCCGTGGCGTTTTCGGCCCTTCATGTGAACGGCGAACCCACG
>JAFXIL010000146.1 GCA_017563185.1 Kiritimatiellia bacterium
GGCAGGAATTTGCCGTCAATCCACTTCACGCCCTTTTCGTCCACAACGGCATTCTGCTGCGCCATGCGGGGATCCCACTTCGCGATCTCGCTCTGCTGAGCCGCCGCGCACATTCCAATCATGACCGCCAGCGCGATCAGCGTAGTTCCTTTGCTCATCTAAATGCTCCTCTGCTTTTCTTTTGGAAATAAAGACAATTATACCACAATGTAGTGCCTAGTGCCTAGTGACCGGACCAGTCTCTGCACTAGGCTTTGAGCCGGCGAAGTGCGGCCAGCCGTCACGGTCCCACAGCACCTCCTGCACGAAGAGAGGTCTCGCCTGCGGCGTCGGTCCCTCCACATGGCAGTGGAACGGCATGTAGTCATGCCCGCGCACCGTGAATATCTCGCCGTTGTGGCCTGGACCGAAGAACGCGTCGCCCTTCTCGGAAGAGAGAATCACCGTTCCGCATCCCTCCTTCAACGGACGTCCCTCGCGGTCGACGAACTCTCCCGTGAGCGTCTTCGAGCGACCAACCACGATCGCATACGACCAGTCGAAGTAGCGCCCCCTGCTCGCGAAGAGATACCACCACCCCTTGCGCCAGTGCAGATACGTGCCCTCGAGAACATACATGCGGTCGGGATTGTCGTGAACGTGACGGCCGGCCACGTGCTCGTACTTCGCACCCTTCGGGATGGACTTGCCGTCGGACGAAAGGGGCACGCGGTGGACTTTCCCCGTCGAGCCGAAATAGAGCCACAGGCGACCTGACGCCGTGTCGCGCACCACCTCCGGATCGATCGTGTCAATAATGCCGGTGTCTCGTCCGTACGTGAGCATGCGGCCGTTGGCGAACGGACCGTCGGGACTCGTGGAAGAATACACGTAGATCGCGCTGTCCTCGGCAGTGTTTATGTGCGTCACGTAGAGCAGATACTCGCCGCGGTGCCTGAAGACGTCCGGAGCCCAGATGTTCTTCCATCTGCCGCGGATGCGCTGTTCTTCCTCGCGCGTGAAAAGGCGCCGCCCCGTGTCGGTCCACGTGAAGAAGTCCGAGCTGCGCAGAATCCTCTGCTGCGTGGACGAAAGGCGCCACGTGCCATCAGGCGCGCGCCAGCACGTCGGGTCCGGCGTGCTGCGCGGATAGACGGGGTTGCGCGGCGCGGGCTGCGTGGCATCCGCTGCCGCGAACACGGCGGCGACTGCGGCGGCCGCAAGGCACACGCGAAGCTTCATTTCGCCTCGTCCTCCGGCACGGGCTTCACGCCTATGTCGGCAAGGCGCATCGAGATGATGCGCGAGATGCCCTTCTCCTGCTGGCTCACGCCGTACACAAGATCTGATCCCGCGATGGTGTGCTGGTTGTGCGTGATGATCAGGAACTGGCTGCGGTCGAGGAACTCCTTCAGAGCCTCCACGAAACGGCCGATGTTCGCGTCGTCAAGAGCGGCGTCCAGCTCGTCGAGCATGCAGAACGGCGCAGGCTTGATCATGAAGATCGCGAAGAGCAGCGCCACGGCCGTCATCGTGCGCTCGCCGCCGGAGAGCAGGGTGACGCTCTGCGGACGCTTCCCGGGAGGACGCGCGATGATGTCGATGCCGCACTCGAGCGGATCCTCCGCGTTCTCAAGCAGCACGAGGCGCGCCTCGCCGCCGTTGAAGAGCTTCGTGAACATCTTCTGGAAGTTCTGGTTCGCCTGCTCGAAGGTGGTGCGGAACATGTCGCCGCTCTTCTCGTTCAGGTTCGCTATGAGAGCCCTTATCTGCTCCTTGGCCGCAAGAAGGTCCGCCTCCTGCGCCTTTTCCTTCGTGTAGCGTTCCTCAAGCTCGCGGAACTCCTCGATCGCCACCATGTTCACCGGGCCAAGGGCCGCGATCTGGGCGTTAAGGGCGTTTACGCGCTCTTCGAGGACGTCGTTCGGCGGCGGTTCGCCGCCCTTCCAGTCCGGATCGGGCTCGCGCAGCACCGCGTTAGCGTCAAGGCCGTACTCCTGGCTCAGATGGTCGTATACGTTCTGCCTGCGCATCGTGGCCTCGGTAGCCGCGACCTCGAGACGTCCCTTGTAGGACCTCGCCTCGTCAAGCGAGGCGCGCTTGGCGCCGAGTCCGCCCTCGCTTTGCGAAAGGCGCGTCTGCAGCTCGCCGCGCTCCATGCGGGTCTCCTCCACCTGGCCGTGGATGTCAACCGCCGCCTGCTTGAGGTCGTCTAACGACGCCATCAGCTCGGCCGTCTCGTCGCGCAGGCGCTGGATGGAGTCCTCGTATCCTCGGATCCCCGCCTCTCGCCCGGCGATCATCTTCTGCAGCTCCTCGCGCCGGCGCTCGGCGTCGGCATTCTGCTGGGCGGTGAGCTGCAGCTCGTTCTCCATCTGAGCGGCCGTGATGCGGCGCTCGGTGAGGCGGCGGCTGTCCTCGCCGTGCTCCACCTCGAGCCGCTGAAGCTCGTCCTGCTCTCCGGCCACGCGGTCCATGAGCGCGTCGCGCTTCGCGAGAGTCTCCTCAAGATCCGCCGCAAGCTCCGCACGGCGCGCGTCGTCGCCCGCGTTCGCGGCGTTCACGCCCTCGAGTTCGGCGCGTACGCGCTCTAGACGCTCTTTCACAGATGCGGCGTCGCGCGCCACGCTGCCGCATTCGCCTTCGGCCTGGGCGGCCGCACGGCGGGCGTTCGTGAGGCGGGATTCTGCCGCGCGGGCGGTCTCGGCAAGAGCGGCGGTGCGCTCAGCGCCTGTGGCGAGAGTGTCGCGGGCATGCTCGATGCGCGACTTCAGGTCGGCAAGCGCGCGCTCCGCCTCGGTGATTGGCGACATCCTGCCGCTTGAAGACTCTATGGCCGTAGATGGTTTCCATACGCCCTTTTCGCCGTCCACAAGCACCACGTCGCCCAGCAGGCGGTCCGCCGCCTCGCGTTCCTCCTCCTCGATGCTCAAATGGTCCACAAGCCGGTCGCCCGGCTTCACCTCGGCCCCTTCGCGGCCGGTCTCCTGCGCCACGAGACGCACGTCGCCCGTGGCATCCTGCAGCACATTCTCGAGGACGGTCTTCGCTGCCGACTCGTCCTTGAGCATCTCGAGCTGAGCCTCCTTCGCGGCGGCGGCGGCCTGCATCTCCCCCAGATGGTCGCGCGCCTCCGCGATCTCGGCCCTCAGCGTCTCAAGCTCCTCCGCGGCCGCATGCGATGCTGCGGCGGCATCCTCCTCCTCGGCGCGCGCCGTCTTGAGACGCTCCTTCACCGAGGCGAGGGTCTCCTCCGCCGCGGACGCCATGGCGGCCAGCTGCGCCTCCTCGCTCGCGAGGCGCTCGCGCTTTAGATACTGCTCGCGGCTCTGCGCCTCGATGCGGGCGATCTCGTCGCGGTCCGCCGCAGCGCGCCTGTCGCACGCCACGGTCTCCCCGCGCGCCGCCTGCAGCGTCTGGCGCAGCTCGTCGATCTTCGCGCTTGCCGCGTTGAAGGCGGTCTCGGCCTCCTCCAAAGCCGCCTTTGCGGACTCCACGCCCTCTTCGAGCAGAGCGGCCTTCTGCGCCAGCGACTCGGTCTGCATTCCGATCTCCTCGAGCTGCAGGCGCGTGGCGTTGATCTCGCGGTCGTCGCGGTCGCTCCACGCCTTGTACTCGGCGATGCGCTGCTCGTTCACGCCGATCATCTCGCGGGCTCGGGCGTACTGGCCTTCGGCCTGCGCCTGCTGCGCCTGGAGTGCGGCAAGGCGCTCCTCAAGCTGGTGCATGTCGGCATGGATCTGCTGGCTCGCGCGCTCGGCGTCGTTCACTGCGGCGGTGGCGTCCTGTATCTTCTGCTCGGTCTCGCGCTGGCTGGCGGCGTTCATCTCGAGCGCGAGGTTGAACGCCTGGATTTTGCCCTTCGAAACATAGATGTCGAGCCCGCGCAGCTCGTCACGCAGCGTCTTGTAGCGTTCGGCCTTGCCCACCTGGCGCTGCAGCGAGCCGATCTGTCGCTTCATCTCGCGCAGAACGTCGGCCTCGCGCAGAAGGTTCTGCTCCGTCTGCTCGATCTTGCGCAGCGCCTCTTTGCGGTCGGCCTTGAACTTCGTGATGCCGGCAGCCTCCTCGAAGACGGCGCGGCGGTCTTCGGGCTTGGACGAGAGAATCTGGTCGATCTGGCCCTGCGCCATCACGGAGTAAGACGTGGTGCCGATGCCCGTGCCCATGAAGAGGCGCTTGATGTCCTTCAGGCCGCTGCGCGCCTTGTTGATGAAATACTCGCCTGATCCGTCGCGGTACACGCGGCGGGTAACGGTGACTTCGTGATAGTCGGTGCCAAGCTCCTTCTCGCAGTCGGCGAAGGTGATCGACACCTCCGCCATTCCGAGGGGCTTGCGCGTATCGGTGCCGTTGAACACCACGTCCACCAGCTTCGAGCAGCGGATGGCCGTGGGGCGCTGCTCGCCGAGCACCCAGCGGATGGAGTCGGAGACGTTAGACTTGCCGCAACCGTTGGGTCCCACAATGGCGATCATGCCCGGCTCGAAAGTGAGCCGGGTACGGTCCGCAAAGGACTTGAAGCCTATGATGTCAAGCTGCTTTAAATACACCGCTTCACGCTCCAGGCGCTACTACCAGCGACGGTAGGGATGACGGCGCGGCGGAGGCGGCGGTGGCAGCGGCCGCACAACGGGCGGCGCCACCACGGGCGCCACCACCGGCGTGGTCACGACGGGCGTGGTCACGACTGGCGTGGTCACAACCGGCGTCGTCACAACGGGTGCAGGCGCCACCACAGGCTGCGTGACCACTGGCTGCGCCACGACGGGCGTGGTCACAACTGGCTGCTGCACCACCACAGGCTGCTGCACCACCACGGGCGGCGGCGGAGGAGGAGGCTCTGGCACGCCGAAGAGAACGCCGGCTATTCCTGCGGCGATTCCCGCGGCGACTTCGCCCTTGCGCACCTTGTTGTGGTGCCTTCCGGAGGCGAACGCACCGCTCGCCATGCATGCGGCAACTGCCACGAAAACAATGATCTTCTTCATATCGGTTCTCCTTTCGTCGTTCATCAAGTCATCAAGTGTATTGGCGCCCAGGCCAGGCCGTTCTGACAGACGAACGGCAATTTTTTCACACAAGCCCTCTCTTGACGAGGTGTTCGGCGATCTCGACAGCGTTCAGAGCCGCGCCGCGCAGCAGCTGGTCGCCCGAGACGAACATCTCGAGCCCGCGCTTGTCGTCGCGGCTGATGTCCTGGCGTATGCGCCCGGCGAGGACGTCGTACTTCGCCGTGGCGTCGAGCGGCATCGGATAGCCGCTGTTGAGCGGGTCGTCCACCACCTTCACGCCCTCGGCCTTGGAGAGTATCTCGCGCGCCTCATCGGGCGTGATCTCCTCCTCGAACTCGAGGTTCAGGCTCTCGGAGTGGGCGCGGGCGATCGGCACGCGCACGCAGGTACAGGAAAGCTTCAGGTTCGGATGATGGAGCATCTTGCGGGCCTCGTTGAGCATCTTCAGCTCCTCGAGGGTGTACCAGTTCGTCTCGTCGAACTTGTCGATGTGCGGGATGAGGTTGTACATCAGCTGGTGCTGGAACGCCTTCACCGTGAGCGGCTCGCCCTTGGCGTAGGCGTGGATCTGGCTCTCGAGCTCGTCGAGGCCCGGCGCGCCCGCGCCGCTGGCGGCCTGGTAGGTGGCGGCGACGAGGCGGCGCAGCCTCTTGGCGCGGTGCAGCGGGGCCACGGCCTCGAGCATGATGGCCGTGGTGCAGTTGGGGTTCGCGATCACGCCCTTGTTCCAGTCGAGGTCCTCCGCGTTGACCTGCGGCACCACGAGAGGCACGTCCGGATCCTGGCGGAAGGCGCGGGAGTTGTCGATCATCTTGGCGCCGGCCTTCACCACGGCGTCGCGCAGCTGCAGGGCGACGTCGGTCTTGCCCGCGAAAAGCACGATGTCGAAGCCGGCGAACGAGTCTTCGCCCGCCTTCAGCACATGGTACGTCTCGCCGTCGATCGTCTCGTCGCGCTCGCGCGAGGCGAACACCTGCACCTTGCCGCAGGGGAAATGCCTCTCCTTCAGCACCTTGATCATCTCAGAGCCCACGGCGCCAACGCCCACAAGGCCCACTTTGTATTCTCTCGTCATGTTCTTTCTCTTTTCCGGGCGCAATGCGCCCATGAGGTGGATATTTTACCAAAAGAGAGACTGCCGCGCAACAGAGTTGCGGATCCTAGTTGCGGAATCTCGCGGCCAGCGCGTCCTTCTCTTGCCTGGGAACCGCTATGACCGTGCCGTGGCGGATGCCCTTCGGCAGGTTGAGCTCCGCAGTACGGTCCTTCCACGTCTTGCCGCCGTCGGAGCTGGATATCATGTTGTAGCGTCCACGCCGATAGTTGTCGAAACAGACGAGGATGTCGTTGCCCACAAGGAATGGCGAAGGCCCTTCGACCCAGTCTGGGCCAAAGTTGATTGGCCCGTCCAGTTTTGTCGGGAAGCCCTTGTCCAGCGACTTCGTGCGCGTTGTGAGGATGTGCTTCTTCGCGACGGGCTTCTCGCGCTCGTCCTTTATCGTCATTATCCAGTCATGCGTGAGCGGATCGCGCACAATCGCGGCGTCGATCACGCTGAATCCAGGATCGAACCACTTCTCCGTCGGCGTGAACGTCTTGAAGTCGCGCGTCGTGGTGCGGTAGATGCGATGACCGTCGCCGCGTCCGGCAATCGTCGACGCCCAGTAGATGTGGTATGTGCCGGCGTCAGGGTCGTAGGTTAGCTCCGGCGCCCAGCAGTTCCGGCATCCCTTCTCGTGCTCCATCACGGGAATCGCGCGCTGCTCGCTCCAGTTGACAAAGTCGCGCGTCTCGGCATATCCGATGATGCGGTCGTGCCAGCTAGTGGTCCACACCATGCGGTACACGCCGTCGGGACCGCGGCAGATCGAGGGATCGCGCATCAGGCGGTCCTTGCCCACCATGGGCTTTAGGACGCTTTTGTTGCCGTTGAGCGCTGTCCACTTGAGGCCGTCGTCGCTAACCGCGAGGTGTAGCCCGTCGCTCTGCCCGCAGAAGTACGAGAAGATGTAGGCGTTCTTTGCGTGCGCTTCGGACGCGGCCTGCGCCGCAGCCTGTGCGAACGCAGCCGCAGCGAGCGCGGCGAATGTGACCAGTGACTTATGGTTCATTATTTGTCCTTTCTATGGATGTGAGACTGTTAGGGACGGTTGATCCGGCGCGATGTCGCAAGCGCGAGACCTCGCCCGGAGTCACCGACGGCGCAGTAGAAGTGGTACACCACGCCGTCGTGCTTTATGACCCACGGCTTGTGCGCATGGACGCGGTCGTAGGGTTCGGACGTACGCAGAAGCGGCTCGCCCGTCCACTTCGTCCAGTTGACGAGGTCGCGCGAGCATGCGAACGTGTCGAACGCGCCCTTCTCGCCGGGTCGCCAGTTGTAGCCGAAGTAGAACATCACCCATACGTCGCCGATCCGGCGGATCATCGGATCCCCGGATATGCCCGCACTGCCAGGAACGCAGTCGTCGATCACCGGCTTGTCGCCGTAGCGCCGCCAGTTCACGAGGTCGTCCGACACCGCCATTCCGATCCGCTCGTGCCACTCGCCCTTCTGCTTGGCGTTGTAGTAGTCGACGAAGCGCGCGCCGAGGCTTCGCGATGCGTCTTCGACGACGTAGTGCTTGTAGATCGTCTTGCGCTCGAACGGCCGCGCATCGGCGTCGGACGGGCTCAGCGCCGGCACCGCCTTGGCGCGCGTCCACTCGCGCGCGGCAGCCGGATCGTCCGTGTACGCGACGCCCGTTGAAAGCGGATCCGGCTCATAGCCTTTCCTCGAACCACCGATGTAGAGCATCCAGTATTTGCCATTGAAGGACTTCAATTCATTTGACCCCTCCCATTCAGGGTCAAGCAGAA
>JAFXIL010000022.1 GCA_017563185.1 Kiritimatiellia bacterium
AGGAGTACTGGACATGGCGACAACGCTTGCGCCCGAGCAGATAAAGGCGCTCAAGGGAAGAGGCTGGCTTCACAACAAGGGAACGGACGCCTTTTCCGCCCGCATCATCACCGTCAACGGCAAGGTGTCGGCCGAACAGCTGCAGGCCGTTGCACAGGCCGCCCGCAGGCATGGCTCTGGCGAGGTGACGTTCACGTCGCGCCAGACCATTGAGGTGCTTGGAGTGGGGGTGGATTCGATAGACGCGTTCGAGGCCGCCGTGGCGGAGGCCGGAATGTCGATCGGCGGCACCGGGCCGAGGGTGCGCCCGGTCACGGCCTGCAAGGGAACTGTGTGCCCCCGCGGGCTGATAGACACCTTTTCGGTTTCCCGGAAGATCCACGAGCGCTTCTACGTGGGCTGGCACGGGGTGACCCTGCCGGGCAAGTTCAAGATCGGCGTGGGCGGGTGCCCGAACAACTGCGTCAAGCCGAACCTCAACGACCTCGGCGTCACCGGAACGGCGCTTCCCGGCGGCGGATGCGGGTTCAAGGTCACGCTCGGCGGCCACTGGGGGCGCACCGGCGGCGCCGGCATTCCCGTGGAGAGGGTGTTCGAGGACGACGAGAGCCTGCTCGCCTTCATCGAGCGCGTTCTCGCGTTCTACCGCGACAACGGCCAGCCCGGCGAGAGGTTCTTCAAGACGCTTGAGCGCATCGGATTCGACGCCGCCGTCGAAATGATGGGATGAAAGGACGCAGTGGCATGGACGAGAACAGGAAAAGCACGCTGCAGATGGTGGCCGCCGTTGTTCTCTGCGCGGCGATCGGAATGCTCGCGCAGAATTCCGCAGGACTGCAGAAGGCGGCGTTCGGCCGCGTGGTGGTGGGCGGGCCGATGCTCGCGCTCGTCGTCTCGATGGTGGCGTGCAACGCGCTTCCGAAGCTTCCGAGGGGCTTCAGGGACGGCACTACGTACTGCTCGAAGAAGTTCCTCAACTGGGGCATCATCGCGACGGGGGGAACGCTGAGCTTCGCGTCGATAATGGGAACGGGCGTGAGGGCGCTTCCGCTGATCGTCGCGAACATATTCGTCTCGTTCTTCGTGGCGATGCGGGTGGGGCGCAGGATGCTGAAGGTGTCGGACAACACGTCCATCCTCGTCGGCGGAGGCACGTGCATCTGCGGCGGCACGGCGATAGCCACGCTCAGCCGGATTGTCAAGGCGTCCGCGGAGGAGATCGCGTTCGCGATGGCCGCGATCTTCCTCTTCGACACGCTGGCGGCCTTTGTGTATCCGTATGTGGTATCGGGGCTTGGGTTCACGCCTGGACAGTTCGCGTTCATCGCGGGCACCGCGATCAACGACACGTCGTCCGTAGCAGGCGCGCAGGCCACATATCAGGCGATCATCGGAGATCCCGGGTATCAGGGCGCGCTGAACGTGAAGCTCGTACGCACCACGATGCTCATCTTCGTGGCCCTCGCGTGGACTCTGATCAGGTCGGCCCAGGCCAGGCGCACGGGCGAGGCCGCGGCCACCGATTCGGCGTTTGCCGTGGTGAAGAAGACGTTCCCGCTCTTCATTCTCGCCTTCGCGGCGATGGCGGTGCTGAACACCGTCGGGTTCTTCAGCGCGGACGGCGTGAAGCTGCTCGGCAAGGCGGGCAAGTATCTCTTCGCCGCCGCCCTCGCCGGCGTGGGATTCAAAATCCGCTTCTCCGAGGTGTTCTCGAAGGGACTGAAGCCCATGGCGCTAGGCGGCGTCACCTGGGCGTGCGTGGCCATTTCGTCCTTCCTGTTCGCGGTGCTGTTCGCCGGGTACATCAACGGGTGAGGCCGCCGCGTCCAGACGAGGCAATCTGTGTGTTTTTCGATAAGCGAGGATAAAAGACGATGAATAAGATTTTCATGGCGTTTCTGGCGGCAGCCGTGCTTTCGGCTGGCTGCGCATCCAGGCCGGCGTTCACCTGCACGCCTCTGAAGAACGTGACGATGCCGAAGGGAGCCGTCCTGATCGACGTCCGCACGCAGAAGGAGTACGACGAGCGGCACATCGTCGGCGCCGTTCTGATTCCACGCGACAAGATCAGGGAACGCATCGGTGCCGTGGCGGCGGACCGGAACACGCCCATCTACCTCTACTGCAGGTCGGGGCGCCGTGCCGACGAGGCCCGCAGGGAGCTGAACGGCCTCGGCTACCGCAGCGTGGTCAATCTCTGCGGCATCGAAGCCGCGGAGGCCGCGCTGAAGAAGTGACCGAGGGCTAGACGGCCGGCGGC
>JAFXIL010000147.1 GCA_017563185.1 Kiritimatiellia bacterium
CGCCGCGCACGTCCCCGCCGAGGCCCGCCCGGAGGCCCGCCGCAGGGCCGCATTGCAGATATGCAGGGACGCGCTCGCGCGGCGCCTCTCCCGCGCCTCGGAGGAGGCCCTCGCGCCGGCGGCGCCCACGGACGAGTCCGTGCGGGACGCGTTCGGCGACCTGGAGCGCTCCGTCGCGTCGGACGGCTGGGAGGGCGTGTTCCCATTCGGCGCGGCCGCCAGGACCGCCGACGGCCGCACCGTCGCCGATCCCCTGCGCGCGCACCTCGACGGCGCGGACCTGGCCGCGTTCCGCTCCGCCGCGCTGACGGACATCAAGTCCGCCCGCTCCCGCGCCCTCCACGAGGCCGACGCCCGCAGGCGAGAGGCCCGGGAGAAGACCGTCCGCGCGAGCGTGGAGAAGGAGCTCTCCTTCCGCGATCTGCCGCCGGAGAGGTGGGCCGACGCCTACGAGGCGCTGGGCCGCGACGAGGCGCTGAAAAGGACCGACCCGGCGCGCGCCATGCGCTGCCTTGACGCCGCGCGCGAGATGCGCGAGGCCGAGAGGAGGGCCGGCGAGAGGAAGACCGCAGGGGAGAAGGCTGCCGCGCGGGCGGCCGGGGCCAGCGCGGCGGAGGTGAAGTCCAACGAGGAGAACCTTGCGCGCTCGCTTGCGATGCTCGACCTCCTGAAGATGGAGGGATCGCTTTCGCAGGACGACGCGAACGAGGCGCAGGCCGCCATCTGGCGGAGGTTCCGCGCGCTTTCGCTCGGCGGGCAGCTCTCCCCTTCCTTCATGCGTAGCTTCGTGACGCGCATTTCCGGACAGCTCTCCGACCAGGAGGCGAACGCCATGCGCAGATTCTACCAGGCGTTCGGCTATCAGGGCGAGCTGTCGGCGCAGGGCGAGGTCACTGCGGCGGAGAGGAAGTCGAACGCCGGCACGGACTACTACGCCCCGCGCGAGGCCGGCGACCGGCATTCCGACAACTACTTCAGAATCCCCGCCGACGAACTGTTCAGGTACGGCGACAGCCTTCTGCGCACACTGCGCGCACTGGGCCCGGACATGAACCGCGAGGGCGTCGTGGAAAAGGAAATAGCCCGCATGAAGAAGGATTGGCGCAAGGGCCAGTTCGACAAAAACCGGGAAGCGTCCGTCCGCAGCGTGATGGACATGCAGCGCGAGGCGCGTACGCGGTGGAATATGGCACAGCCTGCCAAACGGAGCGGAGAAGATGACGGAAGAAGAGAAGACGACGGCAACCCTGCCAAGTGACGTGACGGGATTCCTCGGAATGGGGCAAGAGCGGACGGGCGGCTACGATACGCTTGTCCGCCAGCCGTCGTTCGCCGGCGGCACGGACGAGTTCACCGACCAGACGAAGAAGGAGCGCCGCGCGCGCTTCAAGGCCAGCGCCGACATGCTCTTCTCCACGGACGTCTCGAAGCTCGACGATGCGGGCGCGTCCGCCCTCTACCAGAGCGTCACGGAGGGCCTGTTCGGCCTTCCGGACGAGGACGGCTCCGTCGCGTTTGGCAAGCGCGCGTCGAAGGATCCCCGCGCGAACATCGACATGCTGCGGAAGTTCGTCAAGGGCGACTACACGCTGATCGAGGACCCGGAGTACACCAAGTGGCGTCAGATGGACGACGAGGCCAAGTTCAAGTACGCGCTTGAAAACGAGACGACCAGGAACAGCCTCAGATCGACCTTCAAGGGCGAGCGCGGCCCGTCCGTGCCGGAACTCCTCACGCACGCGCTGACGCCCGCGCCCATGAAGTTCGGTGCGCTCCGCACGGAGGCGGAGCGCGAAACCCAGCGCAAGATGCGGTACGAGGATCTGACGGACGAGGAGAAGGCGGCGTACCGTGCAGACGTGATCGGCGACTACGAGGAAAAACTCTCCCGACGCCAGACGCTCGCGACCTTCTTCCAGTTCGCCCACGGCCTGAGCGACCGCGCGGGCTACCTGCTGGCCAAGTCGTTCGCCGACGGAACGCCGGACGCGGCGAACATCGAAGGACTCCCGGAGGACGAACGCGACCGCGTGTACGCCGCCTTCTCGCTGATGCGCGGCGACCAGAAGAAGGGACGGATCCTCGGCATCCAGACCGACTTCACGGACGACACCGTGGCAAACCGCCTCCAGCTCGGGCTTTACGGATTCCAGCAGTCTGTCGTCGGACTCGTCACGGACACGGGCGAAATGGCACGGGATTTCGGCACGTGGGGGCTTGCAAAAGCGGGTATCGACATTTCGCGCCTCACTGCTGCGGACATCGCCATGTTCAGGTATTCCCATGCCATCATGGACGAGGCCGAGCGCAAGGAGTTCTTCAAGGGATGGGACGCGAACGTCCGCGCCGAACAGGCGATGAAGCAGAGCCTTCCGGAGGCGGACGGCGTTTTCGGCGAGGCGTTCCAGGGGCTCGCGGAGAACCTGCACTGGTTCATTCCCTACTCGATGATCGGCAAGGGCGGCAGGATGGTGACGGCCGCGCGCGGCTTCAAGGAGGGTGAGAACGCGCTGAAGGGATGGAAGAAGGTCTTTCAGCCGCTGAAGGATCTGAAGGTCACGCTTACGCCAATGCGACTCGGCGGCGACCTGAAGGGGCAGAAAGCCGTTGCCGAAACGTCCAAGGCCATTGCTGAAGCCAATGTCGCAGCAACAAAGGCCGCATACATGTTAGACATCAACGGCGTGAAGAAGCTCGGCGAATACGGTTCTTCGATCGTGGCTCGGCAGATTGCCGCCGTTGAAAGCTTCACCCAGAGACTAAGAAGCATAGACGCCGATCTGAAGGCCGCCAAGTGGTGGAAGGACGCCGCCGGCACGGCCATGTGGGCCGCTGGAGAGGCGTCGGCGTTCAGCGCGTTCGCGTCGGAGTACGTGGCAAACGCGGACGCGGCGGGAATCAGCCGCGAGGAATCCGTCTTGACGGCTGCCGCGATCGGACTCATCAACGCGAAGATCGAACAGCTCTACGTGCCCGGCCTCGAATCGTCGCTCACGCCCGCGCAGATCAAGTCGCTCACGTTCGCGGCGATGGCGCAGGCGGTCAAGACCGACGGCGCGGCGGGCTTCAGAAAGTGGCTCGCGAACCGCGTCTCGAAAGGCGTCACCGAGGGCGTGAAGGTCACGCTCACCGAGGGCGCGGTCGAAGAACCGCTCCAGCAGATGGCGGCCGAGCACGGCAAGGCGTTCGACAAGCTCTGCGGAGAGCTGCGGGCGAACGGACAGGCCACGCTGGCAAACGAGGCCAAGGCGCTCTGGGACAGCTTTGCGGCGACGCTTCCGAACGACTACGCAACCTTCATCGACACGTCGGCCGACATGGTGCCGTCGTCGCTCGGATTCGGCGTGACGACCGTCGGAAACATGACGCGCCGCCAGCACATCCACAACGCCATGACGCGCCACGCGAACCGTCGCGCCGGATCGACTTCGACGATGATGCCGGCCCAGACGATGCAGGAACTTCAGGGCGCGACCGACTACGACGCCGGACTCGTTGACGTGATCCAGCAGGCCGTGAACGTCCGCGCAGCCGTCGAGAAGCACTGGCAGGGCGAAGAGGACGGCGGCGAGGCCAGGAACCCGCACCGCTTCGAGGAGGCGATCACGGCTGCCCGCCGCGCCTGGCGCAATCCGAAGACCGGCGACGTCGTGCAGGAAGTCGCGGACGCCGCCGGCGTGGACGTGAAGACCGCCGAAGTGCTGGCGCAGTACCTCCAGACCGAGGCCGAGGCGGCCGCCTTCTCGCCACAGGCGCGCGCGTGGACGTCCTTGAACATGTCGCTCGCGGACATCGACGAGGCGACGATCAAGACCGTCCTTCCGGGCTACGTCGAGGGCAGCTTCGCGTCCGATCCGGAAAACGGCATCTACTCCGGACGCGTCAGGATGGACGACGGCACGGAAAAGACGATCGCCTACCGCGTGGGCGACCTCTCCGCCGAACTCGTGGCCGAGGCGCAGAACATGGCCAAGGCGGACAGCCGCTTCGGCAAGTCGTTCGACGCCCGCCACGCGGAGCTGGGCGACGGCGTGACGTGGGCGTCGCTCTCAGACGCGCAGCGGTACGCCGAGGCCATGCGCTCACAGACAAGCGTGAACGGCTTCTCAACCGGCAAGAGCGGCGTGTTCGAGCTTACAGACTCCAAGGGCGAGAAGGTGCGCGTCAACGCCGACGACATCATCTATCTCGCGAACGGACGGATCGGCGACATCGGCTACGGCCCGGCGGCGACGCAGGGAACCGTCCGCCATGAAACCTTCCACTCGCTCTGGCGTTTTGTCCGTGGAACGCTGGCCGACGCGGACGTGCAGCAACTCGCAAAGACGCTCGGCATCGACGTCACGAAGGACGGCTGGGAAGTCGCGCTCGACGAGCGCATGGCGCATGAAATGGAACGCTACGCGAGCGGACACTACGTTTCCCACGCAGTTTCCTCCCGCTTCGACAAGATGCTCGACTCCTGGGCGGGGAAGATCATCAACTTCTTCGGGCAGTTCGGCCCGTCCGACGAGGTGACGGATCCCAAGACCGGCAAGCCGTACCAGCTGAAGGGACTCTACGACAGCATTCTGCGCGGCGAGCTGGGAAGCGGCGCCCTGGGCGTGGAGCTTCGCAAGGTGCCGGCACAGCCCGCGCCGGATGGGGTTCGGGGCGAAGCCCCGTCCGTTGTCAAGTCCGCCATGCCCGTCGAGGTGACCGACGCCGACCGCGCCGCGCAGGAAGCCGAAATGCGGGCCGAGGCCAAAGAGGAAAAACCGTCGCCCGCTCCTACGAGTCCTGCTCCTACCGTCACTCCCGCGCCGACGGCGGCACCCGTACAGGCCGCGACCGCCGAGCATCCTGCCGACGCCGCCACGCCGAACCAGCGGTACTACAAGGTGGGACTTCCCAACAGCCCGGTGAAGCTCGTCGGACGGCTGGAGGTGCGCGACGCGTCAACGGACGTTATCACTTCAACGGACGCCGAGTACCACGACCGGGGCAACCAGAACCGAGACGACAAGAGCGAGGAGAGCCGCGCGCTCGTCGAGAAGATCGGCGCGAATCCCGACCCGCTCCAGATCGGGACGGTGCAGCCCATCGCGTCGAACGGCATCATCTGGATGCTTCCGAACGGCGACGTCATCATCGGCAACCACCGCGTGAACGGCGTCCGGAGGGCTTACGAGAAAGGAACGGCGGGCGACCTCGAGAAGTTCGTGCGCGAGGACGCGGCGAAGCGCGGCATAGAAATCGGCGCGGACGTGAAGAAGCCGCTGATGGTGTTCGTCCTGGAGCGCATCGAGTCGCCCGACGGCAAGGCGGACGTCCACGAGGTCGTGCGGCTCGCGAACGAGTCGCAGAACCGAGGCTTCAACATCCGCGAACAGGCGGGCAACGACGCGAAAATCCTGGCCGACAACAACCTTCTGCCGCGCATGGAGTTCCGCGCCGACGGGCGGATCGACGAGACGAAGAGCGGCGACGCGATCGGGAAGTTCCGCCAGGAGAGCGGAGCGCAGGGACTTATCGCCGAAGACGGCTCGCTCACCGAAGAGGGGCAGACGCGCATCCAGAACGCCGCGCTCGCGGTGCTGCTGGGCGGCGAGGGGAACAACGCCCTTCTCCAGAAGATCATGTCGAACGCCGGACGGCTCGACATGCAGAGCGAGCTACGCGCGCTAATGAAGATGACTCCGGAGCTGATGGCGCTTGGCGTTGCGAAGCCGGGCTACGACCTTCGCGCTCCGCTCGCGGAGGCCTTGCAGCTCTTCACGGAATGGCGCGACAAGGACGAGACCGCCCGCGTGGAGAAAGGCAAGACGCGCCACGACTGGCGGGAGACGAAGGACGGGCGCCGCGTACGCGGCCTCTCGTGGGAGGCCTATCTTTCGCAGGGCGACATGTTCCGCGCGCCGTCGGACGAGGCGAAGATACTGGGCGACCTGTTCGCAAAGGCGGAATCCCTGCGCTCGTTCGACCGCGAGGACGTGGAGAGCGCAGCTGGAAAGAAGCGCGTCATAGACCTCATTTCCGACTACCTGGCGGACTACATCGCGAACGCCCGCGCCGTCAACACCGAGACGGATGACATGTACGGAGGATCGCCGGCGAGCCGCGCCGACGTGCTGGCCGCGCAGCGCGCGACCGGCGGCGCTGACGGCGGCGCAAGGTTCTCGATCGACACGGAGGAGGCGCAGAGGCAGTACGACGAAGTGGTCGCCCGCTACACGAACGAGGACGGCACGAAGAAGCGCGGATGGATGAAGGCGCCGAACGGAAAGCCTACGCGCCTCACCGAGCGCCAGTGGGTGCTGGTGCGCACTCCCGCGTTCAAGGCGTGGTTCGGCGACTGGGAGAAGGCCTATTACACGAAGGGTTGGAGGAATCTGCGAAACGTGGAGGATATATTGGCTTTGCCCTTGACCGATATATCTGCGTATGCGCCCCTACAGGATAAAGAGGCGGTCAAGTCGGCATTTCAAAGTTTTGGACTCGTGCGGAATGCGACCGATGGGATGGAAGTACGGTTTCCGGCCAAGGCCGCAGGGCGTTTTGTATTCGTCCGACGTTATGCGTCGGCATTCAAGGAACTCTTCAAGACTTCGCTTCGCGCCTGGAGCGAGGACGAGACAAGGTTCGAGGGACACAAGGAACATAGGAACATCGAGGATTACCACCACTACGTCAATCGGTTCAAAACACCAGACGGCGAGTATTTCGTGCGTTTCACCGTCCGCTCGGGGAGGGAAAGCGCGGCAGAGGGGAAACACCTTATCCATGCGGCAAACGTGTCCGCCGTTGAGATATACAAAAACGAGGCGGCGCAGACGGAATACTTAGACCGAAGCGCGACCTCGCTTGACGACGGCAAGAAGCCGAACATCGACCGTAAGATAGCATATTTTCTTTCGGGCGTCAATCCTGGAAATGAAAATTCTTCAAAAGTCGTGGACGAGAACGGCGAGCCGCTGGTAGTGTATCGCGGTTCGGAGCACGATCCGCTGGCACAGGAGCCGGACGACGGCGTCATCAAGCCGGAGGCGTACTTCACGGCCGATCCGAAATACGCGGGGCGCTACGGGAAAGTCCGGGCGTACTACCTGAACATCCGCAACCCGTTCGACGTCCGCCGTCCGGAATGCCTTGCCGACCTGAAGAAGATATATCCCGACCATGAGTTTCAGCGCGGCAAGTCCGGCGCGCTCGACTGGGCCGAGGCCGCGACGGTGGATGGGGAGTTCCTGCGCGACAACTTCGGCGACAAGTACGACGGCGTCATCTACGACGAGGGCGGCGATCCCGGCGAGAGCGGCGTGTCCTATCGCGGCATCAGCTACGTGCCACTCGATGGCGGCGTACAGGTCAAGTCCGCCACGGACAACACTGGCGCCTTTAGCGAAAATCCCGACATCCGCTTCTCCATCGCCTCGCTTCTCGACGAGGAACGGCAGCGGCTGGAGGCGGACGGCGGCGCAAGGTTCTTGATCGACACGGAGGAGGCGCAGAGACAGTACGATGCTGTCGTCGCCCGCTACACGAACGCCGACGGCACGAAGAAGCGCGGATGGATGAAGGCGCCGAACGGAAAGCCTACGCGCCTCACCGAGCGCCAGTGGGTGCTGGTGCGCACCCCCGCGTTCAAGGCGTGGTTCGGCGACTGGGAGTCCGATGCTGAACTTGCGCCATCGGACATGGCGGGCGCGAAGTCTTCGTTCAGAGCGTTGATGTCGCAAAACGCGGAAATAAGGACGGCGGACGGCGCGACTCTCCGGTTTGTTTCGCAGTCTGCCAAGGCGTACAGCAAGGAGGCCGAACACGAGTCGTCCAGCAAGGCCGCGCACTGGGTGGCCTTGGCAAACATCGAAGGCCTTGTTGCGCGATCCCGTTTCATGTTCGAGGAAAAGCCGCGCAACGGTTCGCCGGACATCGAGGCCTACGTGAAGTACGGAACTGTGTTTACGTTCGGCGGCGAAAAATATCTGGCGAAGATCACGAGCAAGAGATACGCCGGGCGCGATGCGCAGAACTTCTACAGCGTCGAAAGCGTGAGCGTGGAAAAAATAGACGCTCGCGGAATACATGAAGCCATCGCAAAAGGACAGCCTCTCGACGCGAGCGACGTAGATAGAATATCAAATATCCTCTCCGCCGGCAATGGGGAAAATGCGATTTCTTCCAAGGTCGTCGACGAGAACGGCGAGCCGCTGGTCGTTGCGCACAGTACGGATGCATCGTTCACGATTTTTCGCGACATGCAGAAGACCGATGCCGGATGGTTGGGCGCGGGGTTTTACTTCTTTGGCGACAGGTCTCTGGATGGACAGTACGGCGACAACGTGATGGAGTGTTTCCTAAACGTCCGCAATCCGTACTACCTTTCGCCGTCTGAACATGTCGAACTTGCCGGAGCGGACAGTGCCGCGCACTCCCGCGAGTTTTCCGAAAATCTGCGTGCCGATGGGTACGACGGCGTGTACTTCAACGGCGACGGAAATTCGGAATACGCCGTATTCTCCCCCTCGCAGATCAAGTCGGCGACCGACAACACCGGCGCGTTCAGCGCGAACCCCGACATCCGCTACTCGCTTGCGCCGAATCCGAACCTCAAAGCGGACATCGCGGCGGCGCTTCGGAAAAACACGGGCGGAGACGACACGACCGTGCAGATGAAAAGGCACGACGAAATCGTGTTTTCCGACAATCTCCCGTTCTTCGAGTTTCTGGGGCTGCCGAACGTCAAGGTGGTTACGGACGTAGTGAAGATCCGAAAGTTCAACATCAAGCACCATCTTTCCGAAGACCAGATCGCCGAACTGCCTTATCGGTACAATGCTCCTGTCGCGGTCATGAGGGACGGCACGGACGGATATGTTCTCTTGACGGAACTCATGGCCAAGGATGACCATGACAACGACAAGCCCGTGATGGTGTACCTCCGCAGGAAGGGAAGACCGAGCGGAGAGGTGATATTCATCGCCACGGCCTTTGCAAAGAACGCAGAGGACGAGGCGGAATACTATGGGCCGCTGATGAAGTCCGGTCTTCTGTTCGCCGATGAAAACAAAATCGCCGGACTTGCGCTCGGGGAAGAGACAGAGTCGATCTTACGCACCCAAGCATCCGGCGATCATGTGCTGACCTCCAGCGATTACTCGTGGTGGTCAACGCGGATTAGTATAGCACAATCTTCCGCCGACCGCAATGGTCTTTCAACGCCGGCGCAACTTTTGGCAGCAGTTGCGAAGGGATCGGCAAAGCGTAAGGAGGAGCAACAAAAGTCGCAAGGAGAGGGCCGTTACAGTACCGCCGCGCCGCGCTCCGCCCTCGTCTATCCGCAGCTTCGCGGCATGTCGGACGACGAGCTGCTGTCCGCCGCCATCGCCGCCCGGATCGCGCTCGGCAAGTCCGACAAGGTGAGCGACAGATCCGTCAAGGTGACGACGGTGCAGAAGCTGATGCGCCGCCTGCACCCAGACTGGGACACCACGAAGATCGGCGTCGAGTCCCAGCGCGTCATGTCTGGGGCGCAGAAGTTCGCCAGGCGCATCCGCGAGGACATAGACCGGGGCGTGAGCGATTCCCTCGTCCTCGAGCACCTGCCTTCCACGATGCGCGAGCAGTTCGGGAGCGAGATGCGGCAGGAGGCCCGCGAGGGCGCGCGCATGGGCGCGTTCGGCGTCCGCGCCAACGCCGCGCTGGAGGAGCGCCAGGCGCGGCTCGTCGAGGACGCCGTGCGCGTCCAGACCGGCCTTGACGCGGGCGCGATCGAGAACGCCTTCGGCATCAACCTCTCCGAGACGATCATGCACCTCGACGACAACCCGCTCACGGAAAAGGAAAAGCCGCAGGGCGCGACCGGCACGGGCGAAGGGGAAAGTGAAGATGGCCAAGCTGAGCTTGGCCAAGAGGAAGCCCCTTCCGAAATCGACGCCAAGGTGAAGGCCGTCGTGGACGACATCGTGTCCGCCGCCGGCCAACAGGCGGGATCGGACGAGCAGAACCGCAAGAACCGCAAGGCCGCCGCCGGGCGCGACGCCGAGAACGAGGCCGCCATGGGCGATGGCGAAGAAAACGGAGATGAAGGTTCCGTGCCCGCCGATACATCGGCGGGAGGGGACGGCGACGCCCTTGCCGCCGCCGTGGCCAAGGAGGCCTTGAACCTGGAGAACCCGCGCCACCTTGCCCGCTTTGTCGCCGAGCTTGCGCGCCGCCAGTGGATTCAAGAACACCACCTTGCGAAGGACGCCGAAGTATGGCGTGACCTCGTGGCCGTGCAGTTCCTCCGCAGGACGGCGCAGAGCGTCTATGCGAAGCTCTGCCGCGACCTCGTCTACTCCAGGAGCCGTGAGACAGCCATGGGCCGCATCGCGAAGCTGGACAACGTGCCGACCGTCGCCGGGCTTCTTTCCGAGATGGAGTTCGTCGGCGCGCTCATCAACGCCCAGCGCATCCGCGACACGCAGAAGCAGCTGTGCGAAAAGCTCGACCTCTTCCTCCGTCAGAACTTCGGCGCTCAGGGACACTTCAAGCCCGACAAGGAAGAAGGAAAGCGCAAGGTTTCGGCCGAAGCGGAACTCCGCGCGCGCTATATGCGGCATGCGATGTGGCTCACTCCGGACGCGGCGGCGGAAGAGGCTCGCCAGCTCCAGGAGACGCTGGACTCGCTGTCCGTCGATTTCAAGGATGCCGGACGCGACCGCGACCAGAGCCGCGAGTTCGTCGAGACGATCCGCAAGCTGAACGTCCTGCGCGAGTTCGGCGCGCTCCGCCACAAGCCCGTCGGCGAGATCGAGGCCGCCATGCAGTGGTGGCAGGACTTCGCGCGCGGCGAGTCTGACGACATCGTGCGCGAGATGTCCGACCGCGACATCCGCACCAAGAAGGCCGCGCATCTGCTGGCCGTCGCGTTCGCCGATCCGAAGCGCACGACCATCCGCGAAGGCGGCAAGGCCGACGCCCTGAACCGCTTCATCACCGGCCACATGGGCTTTATCTCGCTCTTGCAGGACTGCATGCGCCACGCTTCCGACGCGGACGCCGCAGCCGTGAAGGACATCATCGACTACATTTCCCGCGAGGTGCAGAAGTCGGGCGACCGCTCCGAGGCCGAGAAGCGCCGCCACAACGACGCCTTCCACTCAGCCGTCGAGGGCATCTACGGCAGGAAGTTCAACGCCGTCATGAAGGACATGATGGCGCCGGACGAACGCTTCACGAAGTTCATGGGCGTCGTCGGCGGCAAGCGCGTCACGCCTACGAAGGGCCGCGCGCTCCAGCTGCTCGTCTCGCTCCTCCAGGAGGGCCGCAAGGTCCAGGTCGAGGACGAGGACAACCCCGGCCAGATGAAGACCGTCTGGGAGGGAGGCTACCACGACAACATCGTGAAGCACCACCGCGAGGGACAGGCCGCAGAAATCATGCGTCTCCTCGATCCAGCGGACTTGAACATGCTGAAATGGCTCGGCCAATGGTACGAGAACAACCGCTCCGACCTCTCCGGC
Source organism: Kiritimatiellia bacterium (assembly GCA_017563185.1). Lineage (GTDB taxonomy): Bacteria > Verrucomicrobiota > Kiritimatiellia > RFP12 > UBA1067 > RUG572. The sequence goes on from JAFXIL010000147.1 coordinate 11,487, forward strand.
GTCTGCCATTCTCTCTTCGGCATCGGCGTGTACGCGGAGCTGCCGAACTACTTCCCGGTGAAGATGCAGCTCGAGACGCAGGGGCTCGAGAAAGGAAACGGCGTCGGCTGGACTATCTTCCCGAAGGCGCTCACGCCGCGCGTCCGGAACGAGCGCGACTTCGACACGTCGGCGGACATCTTCTCCATGTGGGCGTCGCGCATGGAAGAGGCCGCGCAGTGGAAGCACCACGCGCAGCTGGGGCTGGAGCTTCGCGGCATCTTCGGCCGGTCCGAACTACGCGAGGCCGTGCGGGCGAACCACGGCGCGTCCGTGGACGACCTCATGCAGGGCTTCATCACGGACATCCTGGCCGGGCATGGCGCGTACGACCGTTCCACGGCGGGCGTACAGTATTTCTCCGACCAGATACGCGGCTGGACGGCGCTCTGCGCGCTCGGCGGGAACATCGGCGTCATGGCCAAGCAGACGACCTCGATCCCGGCGTTCGGCTTCGAGATCGGGCTTGTCAACACGGCTAAGTACATGGTCAGCGCGTTCACTCCGGAGGGCATGGCCGCGATGCGGCGCATCTGGGACTCGGAACAGCGCAAGACGCGCTGGCAGGTGGGATCCTCCGAGGCCGTGCGCAACGCATTGAACCAGCAGGGCGCGGGCGCTCTGAAGCGGATGTTCCAGGCGAGCATGATCACGAACAAACTGGGCGACGCCGTGCCGGCGCTCGTCGTCGGGCAGGGTATCTACCGCGACTGCCTGGCGCGCGGCATGTCCGAGGAGGACGCCATGGCCGAGACGTGGAGCCTAGTCGAGCGGACACAGCAGTCCGGCCGAATGGAAAACCAGACCTCGATCCAGCGGCGGAACAAGGTCGGACGCATCATGTTCCAGTTCCTCTCCACGCAGCAGCAGTATCTACAGTACGAAGTGCGGGCGATCCGTGAAGTGATTGCGCGCCCGGACTCGGTGAAGCGCTGGGGCAATCTGGGACGCGCGATCCTCCTGAATCACTTCATCCTTACGTCCGCCTACTACTGGATGGGTCAGCTCTACAAGTACGCGCTTGGACAGGAGCCGCCGGAAGACGAGCTGAAGGACTGGATAATCACGTGTCTCCTAGGTCCGTACGGCTCGCTGTTCGTCGCCGGCTTCTGCTGCAAGTACACGCTCGAACGCGCCATCAAGGGCTACTCGATCAAGGGCGGCTCCACGATGCTGCCGATGGAGTCGTGGCTGAAGAACCAGATAAACGACGGCGCGAAGCTGCTGGAGGCGATCTTCGACTCGGACGGCGACACCTGGGACAACATGCTCGATGCCGCCGGTCGCTGGATGAGCGACAGCAATTCGACCGTGCGCGATCTGCGGAAGATATACCGCTACCGCGTCAAGGGCGAACCGCAGAAGTAGATTCCAGGGCGCGGCGAATCTCTTCCGTCTTGTCGGCGTGGTCGTATCGCTGCACCGTCGCGTCCTGTGTCCACCCGCCAAGGCGCTTTGCAAGGTCGCTGCTGACGCCGGCCTCGGCAAGGCGCGTCCTGAAGGTGTGCCGCCAGCTGTGGAAAGTGATAGTCGGATCGTCCACGTCGGCGGCCTTCAGTATCTCCGCGAACGTGCAATCTTCGGGATCGCCCGGATAGGCGTTCGCGAACTCCGGAAGCACATACTTCCTCCCCTTCACGAACAGGCCTTTCAACGCGTCGCGCAACACGGCCACCATTGGAACTTCGACCTCGATGTTGTACCCTTGCGTCTTGATAGGCTTGGTGCGAATTACGCCCTTCTCGAAGTCAACCTTGCTCCATTCCAGAAACACGATGTCGTGCTTCCGGAGTCCTGTCCACCGCGCGATGAGACACGCCTCGTACCAGTGCGGCACGACGCTCGCCTTTGCGGCCGCAAGCACGGCCTGCTCCTGGGCGCGCGTAAACGCGGCGTGACGCTGGCCGTCGCGCACGGCTGGTCGAAGATCCTTCCATGGATTGCGGACGCCATACAGGGCTTCGGCGGCCTTCCAGATTGTCGAGAGGTTTCCGATGTATTCTTTCCGGCTCTTGTCCTTCAACGTCGCCTTGTGTTTCTTGTCCTTCGGCGAGGACTTTTTCTTCAGGTGCTCGGCGTATGCCATCGCGCACTCGAACGTCACCTCTTCGGCAGTCTTGATCGGATATTCGTTTTTCGTCCACTCGATGAAGTCGTCGAGATTCTTCTTCCGCTGCTTTACGAGCCGTTCGCCGGGCTTGCGATCGCGCATGGACATGAAGCGTAGATAGACGGCCCATATCTGATCGAGCTGAAGACCTGAATCCTCGCGCTCTTTTGAAAACACGGCGTCGAGGATGGACTTCAACTTCTTGTCGTCCATCTTCCGTTTGATTGAAAGGTGCATGGCCTGTTCGACCGAGCGGGCGTCTTTTATGGAGGTCGTGCCGGTTGACTTGCGTATGAATTTCCCTGGCCGCATAGGGTCGCGGAACGACACCCACCAGTATTTCCCGCCATTGTTTTTATAGAGCATTTTCTTTCATTGTCCTTATTGCGCTAAAACGAAGTTGCTTTTATTGTATCATATTTCGTATCATATCTTCAATGGCAATAAAAACAGAAAAACGCCCGTAAAAAGGCGTTTTCCGTTTCTGTCTTAATGGTGCGACTGACTGGGATCGAACCAGCAACCTTCGGCTTCGGAGGCCAACGCTCTATCCAATTGAGCTACAGTCGCGGCGGAAGCCGTAGGCGACGCGCGCCAAGGCGCGCCGTCAGCTACATCAGAAATAGCAGTTGAAGATCGGAATGAACGGGACCTTGTTGTCCATGATCAGGTTCACAAGGCCGATCTGGAAACCGGCCGAGCAGGTGGCCGCGTAGTTCACGAGGCCGAGCTGGGCGCCGCGCAGGTCGTCCGTCATGTTGAAGAGCACTGCGGTCTGGAAACCATGCACGCGGCGGGCGAGGTTCGCGCCGAGCGCGATCTGCCAGCCCCACATGTCCTCCTGAATCATGCTGCCCACGCCGCTGATCTCGATGCCGTAGAACGAGCCGCCCGTACCAGCGCCGATGCCGTCGATCGAAAGGCCCATCACCTCGCGGTTGACGCCGAACACGTCCACGTTAAGGCCGTAGAGCGTACGGTTGCAGAGGTTGAAGCAGGAGCAGGTGAGACCCACCGCGTCGCGGTTGGCGAGGTTGAAGCAGAGAGCGGCCTGCACGCCGTACATGTCGAGACGAGCGACGTTGACGAGGCCGGCGGCCTCGATGCCGTACATCTTGTTGCAGTCACTGTAGAGGAAGTTCACATCAAGGCCAAACACGTCCCAGTTATACCCCCAGGGGAGCGTGAGATACGGCGATGCGATACCCACCGCAAGGACAGTGTAGCCATACGACTTGGGGTCTGGCGCGCCCGGATAGGTCTTTTCGGCGGCAGGCTCCTGGGCGAGGGCCGGCTGGACGGCGAGCGCGGCGAGCGCGCACGCGAAGATTCCACGCTTGATGGTACGGTTCATTTGAACTCCTTTTTTATTTTCTGAAATCCTTTGAGGCTGAACGGTTGTAAATGATACATCATTCGCGCGCACAAGTCAACCACCAATGTGAGTTTCGTCAAAATTTCACAACAGCGGCATGGCGATGCGCCAGGGTGGGGCGACCTTCACTCACTTCGCCACCTTCACGCGTCCGGAGGCCCCGCAGGAGTGCACCGACGGATCGTACATGGCCTCGACGGAAGATCCTGGCAGCACGAAGTCTCCCGCGCCAACCACGCGCACGGGATAGAAGAAGCGCACGCTTTCGCCAGCGCCGAGGGAGAAGCGGCGCGAGAAGCCAAGCACGCGGTCGTCGCGCATCTCGCGACGCAGCAGCCAGTCATGCGCGTTCTCGCCCATGAACGGATAGGCGTCAAGGCCGAGCGGCGAATGGTCGGGTTCGAAGCATGCAGGCAGCAGCTCCTCCACCACAAGGTCGGAATACGTGGTCTTTACCGGCGCCGAGAGCGTCACCTCCACGATGAGCATCTCGCCGCGCACGAATCCGTCGGGCGCCGCGGCCGCGCCGTCGGTGCGCAGGAACCTGCGCGAGACGGATATGCCGCACGTCTCCGAACGCCGCGACGCGGCGTCGGCCACAGCCAGACTCGTAACCGTCACGAACGCGTCGCCCTGCCCCTTGTTCACGAGCGCCACCTCGCCGCCGCCCGTCATGCGCTCCGCTCTCTTCGGCGACATCTTGCGCGCCTCGGCGCCCTCCACCTGCAGAAACACCTCAGGGATTCCGATCGTCGTGGAGGTGGCACGATAGTAGCAGCCAAGGGCAAGAAGCACGTGGGCGTTCGCCTCGGTGGTGCCCCAGTGGCATGTGGAGGCATCGCGGCGCGAGGCGAGATAGAGAGCAAGCGCAGCAAGGCGCTCGTCCTTCGGATCAACGTCGAGCCGCGCCAGCATTGCGAAGGCGGCCTCATTGACGGACGCCGGCTCGCCAATCATCATGTCAAGCAGCGTCTTCGCGCGCGGCACGTCGCCCCCTCGCGCGAAGGCACGCGCGAGGCGCGCGCGGGAGAGCGCCGAAATCGAGGTGCGCCGGTCGAACCAGTGTAGCATGCGGTCACGGTCCGCCTGGCCGGCGAGCGCCAGCGTGTGACATGCGTACACGCTATCAGTCTCGTTCGTGGACATCGCCCAACCACGCAGGAAATTGCGCACTCGACCAAGCGGCCCCTTCGGCACGTCGAAGCCGCTCGCCGAGGCCTCGACGAGGAAATGCGCCGCCCAGAGCGAAACTTCGCGGTTCCACGGCGGCGTGTCGCAGTCGGGCCACATCACAAAGTCGTTCGCGCGCACCATGTCGCAAACGCGCCGGATCCCATCCGCCACGAAGCTCTTGGCGTCCTCCGCCACCGACGTCTCGGCGACAGGCAGCGTGTTGAGAAGCCCTCCCGCCGAGACGAGCGGAAAGACGCGCGACACGGTCTGCTCCAGACATTCGTACGGATACCCCATGAGATACTCAAGCGCCGACGCAAGCTCCGCCACTGGGCTGCCGGAGGCAATGAACGTACGCTGCGCGCATTGGGGCAGCGCCACGGCCGTGTTCGGGAAAACGCGCCGCTCTCCCGCTTTGATGGCGACGGTCGCGGCGGTCTTCACCCACGGCGCCGCCGGACGCACCGGCATAAGGATCTCGTTCTTGTGCTTTTCTCCAAGTCCTTCGGCCACAAACACAATCGTGCCCTGGCCTGGCGCGGATCCCGCCCGCACCGCGAACGCGAGCGTCTCGCTCGCTCCGTCCTCAAGAACCACCTTGCCGTGCACTGGCGCGGCAAGCCCCACTGCGCCTCCCGCCATAAGGTCGTATGCCACCTCGCCCTTGGCGCCGCTGCGGTTGGAGAGCGTCATCGTGGCGAGGAACTCGTCGCCAGGCGCCGCGAAACGCGGAGCGTCCGGCTGCATCACGAGATTCGGCGCGACCTTGGCCTGCACCGACGAGGCGCCGGTGGCGCGGGCGTTGTACGCAACGGCCGTCACGCGCACCTCGCCCACGAACTCTGGCAGATCGAAAGGCACGGTGGCGCGGCCATCCTTGAGCGGCACGTCGAGCTTCCACATGCTGAGCGGCTTGTAGCGGCGCGAGGGAACGGGACTCACGCGGCGGAAGAGATCGCCGTCAGCGCCGCCGCCCGTCTTCGCGCCTGCGCGTTTGAGGCCATCGCCGAGTATCGGGAGAATGCGGTTGTAGACGTCGTAGAGATGGTCGCTGCAGCCGCGCGGCTCGCCAAACCATCCGGCGGGGTCGGGCGTCTTCTGGTCGGTGAGCAGGTTGATGCCTTCGTCAACTACGGTGACGACGGCGCGCTCGCCGGTCGCCGCCGGGCCGGCGGCCTCCACATCCACGGTCACGTGCGAGCCGCCCGTCGGCGCGCATTCGACATTGGCCTTCACATGCACGTCGATGGAGCTGTCGGGCATGGCGCACTTGATCGCAATGCGGCCAAGCGCGCGGCTGGCCATCTGTCGCTGGCCCGGCTTCACCGCCTGCACCACGCTCAGCGCCACGTCCACGCCAGGCGCCCACGCGGCCTCCACGCTCTCCAGCTCTATCTCGCATGTGACATTGGTGAGCGATAGAACCTGCGAATACACAGTCTTGTCGCGCATCACCGTGAGCAATGCCGAACCGGCGAAAGGAGCCTTCACGGTGATCCGAGGACGCTCTCCGGGATGATAGACGGCCTTGTCCGCCTTGAGCGAGACGCGCGAAGGATTCTCGAGCGGCGCGCGCACGGCGGCGTCGCCCTCGCCGCCCGCCCAGTAGGATGCGGAGAACGTCACATCCGCCCCCTGCTCGCGCAGAGTCACGGCATAGTCGCCGCAGGACGGCGCCGGCAACTCGAGCATGCCCAGGCCGGACTGCGCCACCATCACCTCAACCTCGTCGCCAAGCGGGATGCGCACCTTGTCAGACCGCCATTCCCATGAATCCCCGCTCCTCTTAAGGCCATACACCGTCTCCACGCGCTCGAAGCGCGCCGTCAGGCGGCGTTCGCCGCGGCACGGCGAACCATCTGGATTGACCACCACCACCCGGCACTTGCACTTCTCCGGCCCAGCCTTCAGCGCGTTCGGCAGCGCCACTCCTATGTAGCGCGCATACGCATGCACGAGCGTGGAGGCGCGCGCCGAGGCGGGCCTTCCACCGCTCTCGAACACGCTGCCCTGCACCGTCATCTTCACGGCGGCGCGCGGACGCATCTTCTTCGGAAACTCAGCAGAGAACGTCGCCTTCCCCTCGGCGTCGAGCCTCGTGTTGTCGAGCGTCTTGAAGTTCGGCGCAAGGCGCTTCGTCTCGTCGCCGAAGCGGAACGCCTCCCACCCGCGCGGCGCGAACGGCGCGTCCTCGAACATCACAGCCCCCTCTGCGGGCAGGCCCTTCGCAGGGCCGCCGAATAGATGCTCCGCGGCCACCGTGAACATCAGGTTGGTTCCGGCCAGCGTTTCCTCGGCCGGCGGAGTCACCTTCACGCGTATCTGCGGCGGCACGAACTCCTCCACCTTGATCCGCTCCGATCCAAGCAGCGTACCTTCGTCGCCAGGCGTGTACACGTCGATTGTCCACCATCCGCTCGGCTGGTCCTGCGCCACCGAAAAGTCGCTTCGCGCCACAACGCCCATCGCGTCGCTCACCTGCGTGCGCTTGATCGTCACCTCGCCTTCGGGGTTCAGAAGGCGTATTTCAACGGGGAATGGACGCGGCGCGTTGCCCTTACCGTCGCGCAGTATCGCGTGCACGAGGATCGGCTCGCTGTGGCGGTATATGCCGCGGTCGGTCCACACATACGCCTCGCTTCCCTTCTCCGGCACAAAGCTGCGGACGAAGCCGGTGTCAGGCTCCTCGACTTCTCCGCGCAACGCCAGGAATGCAGCGTCTGTCTCGTCGATCTTCGACACGACCACCGCAAACGGATCCTTCCCCTTCGGAAGCTCGCACATGCACCATCCATCTGCATCGGTGAGGCCCTCGGCCTGCGCGATTCCGTTAGAGCCGTACACAACCGCGCGCAGTCCCTCGATCGGACGCCCGCTTGAAAGCGACGTCGCCCACACGCTTACTCCGCCAGTCGACCGGCGTACGGAAAGGCCGATGTCCGTCACGCACACGAGCCTCCACGAGCACGGGCCATCGCCTTCGTCGGTCTTCGCGCCGGCCTTCTTCGCGCACACGCTCACAAGGTACACGCCGTTCTCGGCCTTGCCGTCGGCATCTCTCACAGGGAGCACGGTCACGACCTCCTCGTTCAGCACAGTCTTCACGCGCACCGTCTTCTTCACAGGATCGCCGGCAAGCTCTGCGGCGTCGCCGGAATCGCCGCCGCCGCCATAGAAGCTGTCGTAGCACTCCGCCTCGCGCGCCATCAGTTGAACAATGTTCTTCAGCGGCACCGGACGCGTCTCGCACAGGAGGTTCGTCACATTCATCGTCTTGACCGCGATCGCGCGGCTTCCCGCAGCCGGCAGATAGCGCCCCTCCGCGGCGAACGAAATCCTTCTCGGCCGGTCGCGCATGGTGAAAGTGCGGCGGAAATCCTTCGCGGTCTTCCGCCCGTCGGCCATTGGCGTTCCGGCGCGCACGGTCACCGTGTACGAATTGCGCGGCTTGAATGCGCCCCTGAAGGAGCAGCTGCAGTTCCAGTCGGTGTAGCCGATCGTGAGGGGGCCTGCGGAAGGTTCGACCTTCACGTGGTCCGCAAGTGACGCGAGATCGGGCATGCAGGAGAACACCACGTCGAATCCATTTTCACACGGCTTGAGCCCGCTCGCCATCGGCTCCGGCTTGGGCTTCGGCTTCGCCTTTTCCTTCGTGTCCGCCGGCGCCTTCTGGACGGCGGGAGCGGCGTTCGTCGCAGATGCCGCGGCAGGGGTCGCCGCATTCTTCGGCTGCGCAGAGTCAATCGCCGCCTGAAGCTCGTCAACAGCCCTGGCCTCCTGCGTCCTGGGCGCAGGCTTGACGTCGCTCTGCCTACTGCATCCAAAGCATGTGCACAGGACAAAAAACACTGCAGCCGTGCGCATGGCAAACGGCCTGAATGGGAAGTTGATGCTGTTCATGTCGCGGTTCCTAGTTTATCCACGGCAGATGATACCAAAAATACGCCCTGGAATCAACTTGCATTGTTGCGGCGCGACTGGCCGGATGGCACAAGAGAAAGGCTCCGGTGGGTCAACCTGCATCGGCCCGGCGGCGACGGAAGAACTCCACAAGCACCGCACGGCACGGCTCTTCGAGAACGCCCGCTACGACGGCGGGATGGTGGTTGATTCCAGGATGCGAGAAAATGTCGAACACCGTGATGCCGCCACGCTTCGGGTCGGAGACTCCCCACACCACAGTGCCCACGCGCGCGAGCACGATCGCCCCTGCGCACATGGGGCAGGGTTCCTTGGTGACGTAGAGGCGCGTGCCGGACAGGCGCCAGTTGCCCCGCGCGGAGAAGGCTGCGGAAAGAGCCAGCATCTCCGCGTGAGCCGTTGCGTCCACAAGCCCTTCCGACTGGTTGTGCGCGCGAGCGAGAACGCGCGCCGCGGCTGGGGGCATCGCCTCGTCTTTCGGCTCCTCAACGATCACGCACCCTGCCGGCACCTCGCCAGCGGCGGCGGCCTTCTCGGCCTCGCGCAGCGCCATGCGCATGAAGTATTCATCGAACTCCGCGCTCATCGTCAGCCTAGAAGCGCCTCCAGCGCGAGCAGGTATCCCTTCGGACCGAACCCGCATATCTGGCCCACGCACGAGGGCGCCGTAAGCGACTCGTGGCGATATCCTTCGCGCGCATAGACGTTCGAAAGATGCACCTCGATGGTGGGCACTTCGCTGGCCGCTATCGCGTCGTGAAGCGCCACAGACTCGTGAGTGTACGCCGCCGGATTGAGGATGATGCCGTCGTATGCGCCGCGAGCTCCGAGAATCGCAGCCGCGAGCTCGCCCTCCACATCGCTCTGGATGGCCGTCACCTCGGCGCCGCGCGCCGCAGCCGCGTCCTTAACCATAGCCACGATCTCCGCGAGCGTGGTGCGCCCGTATATCGCGGGCTCGCGCGTTCCAAGAAGCCCTAGGCTTGGTCCGTTGAGAAGCAGTATCTTCTTCATCTGATTGCCTTTCCCTTGCCCGCCTGCGGGCGTTCATCGTCTCTCGAATGCAAGGCAGCACTTGAAGCGCCCGCAAGTTCCGTTGAGAGCGCCGGGGTTCTCGCCGCGGAAGCGCTCTGCTGTTAAATGCGCCGGATAGCGCGTCTGCCATGTGGCGCAGCAGCAAGGCCTTCCGCACGGTCCTATGCCGCCCATCACGCTCACCTCGTCGCGCGGGCCCATCTGCCACGCGTTGACCGAGACACCGTAGCGCCTTCTCAGCTCCGCCACCGCCTGCGAAAGATCCGGCTTCTGCATGCTCGTCACATAACGCAGGAAAAGGCGCGTTCGCCCGTACGAGAGACGCGCGTACGGCACCCGCAGATCCGGCGCGCGCGCCTGGGCCGCATTCGCGAACGCGCTGCGCATCTCTAGCGAGAGCCTCTCGTTGTCGGCAATCTGCGCGTCGTCGCCGTCGTTCTTGAGGCGCAGCAGCTGGAAGCCTGGCACGCGCGAACCGTGTTTTTCTGGATCGTATTCCTCGCACGCCGTCACAAGGCCTATGTCCGCCCCGTAGTCGAGCGTCACAAGCGCCTGCGCGCCGGGCGGCGGGCCCTCGCACACGCATCGCACAAGGAACACCCCCTTCTCGGGCATCACCACCTGCGCCACCACGGTCTCGTCGCCCGTCATCGCTCCTCCTTCACGCCGTAGCGAAGACGGTCCATGAGGAACATCAGAAGCGGCAGCTCCTGGATGTTCCTTGAAAGAGACGTGGCGAACTCCTCCACCGCCTCCACGTTGCGAAGCGCGAACGCGAGCGAGAGGTTGGCCGCGCGCGTCTTGAGAACGCCCCTTCTGGCCTCGTTCACGAGCGGCGCGCCACGCTCGCCGTCGTCATAGGCGGAGTGTGACGGCGGATACGCCACCAGCGCCATCAGGTCGCGGAACCAGCCCGTCAGGGTGGCGATGAAATCGGCACGGTATTCCTTGTAGCGCGACTCGACGAGGGCGCTGAAGGCATCCTTCCCAGTCTCTTCGCCAGGGCCTTCGTCCGCCACGTCCACCTCCGCCTCCACCTCGTCTGCGGCAACCTGCTTCAGCCTCTCCAGCACTGCGTTGAGCCGCCCGGCAGCGGCGGCCTTGGCCGTTGCGGTAACTAGGCGGTCGCTCGCGAGGACGTCCAGCACCTCGGTTCTATACGGCTCGGCGAGGGACTGCGCCTGCACATCCGCAAGGTCGATTCGCTGGCAACGCGAAACTATCGTGGGCAGCAGCTGCTCTGGCTGGTCGGTGAGCAGCAGAAAGAGCGTCTTTGGCGGCGGCTCCTCGAGCGTCTTCAGGAACGCGTTGGCGCCCTCGGCCTTGAGCCTGTCGGCGCCGTAGATCACGCCGGCCTTCCAGCCGCCCTTGAACGCGGTGGCGCCAACGGGGTCCACCAGCCGCGTGCGCACCGCGTCCACGGAAATGATGCGGCTCTTCTTCTCGGGAGCGAGGCGGTGAACGTCGGGATGCGCTCGCAGGTCGCCTTCGCCGAAGAGAAGGCGCAGCACCCGCTCGGCCAGCTCGCCGGCCATGCCGCGCAGAGCGCCGACCACAAGATAGCCGTTGGCGGGCCTCCCGGCCGCCACCGCCTTTTCGATCAGATTGTATGCCTCTTCCAGTTCCATCTATCCACCTTGCACAGCGCGTGCAATATTGTACCATAATTTCGCCCGATTGTTCTGCATAGTTTACGGCGGACGCGGAATGTGGTAAACTACGCCCATGGCTTCAAGGAAGAACATCAGGCGCAAGGGATGCGCGCGCGTCGCGTTGACGGGGGCAGTTCCGCCTGCGCTAGGCGTCACGCGCGCGGAGGTCAAGGAGGCGGCGGCGTTCTTCGCCGAACGCTCCCGCGCGCGCGTGGACGGCACATGGCACGAGGTGACGGTGCATCTTGTGCGCGACGAAGCGTCGGACGCGATGCACCGCGCGATCATGGGCGTTCCCGGCGCCACCGACGTCATCACACAGGCGTACGACGCAATCCCGCCCGAGCCGCCAGGCCTCTTCGGCGAGCTCTTCGTAAACACAGACCAGGCGCTTCGCGCCGCCCCTTCCCGGCGCGGCTGGTCGCCCGCCAAGGAGCTACTGCTCTACATAGCCCATGGCATGGACCATCTTTCCGGCGCCGACGACCATTCGGAGCGCGGCTACCTCGCCATGCGCCGCCGCGAGCTCTCCTGGCTGCGCAGCCTCGGCGCATAGCCCCCCCCGCACGCCGCTACGGACGCGTTGGGGCTGGCGGAAGGTCGGTGGCGAAGCCAACGATGGAGATGCCGTGGCGGTTCGCGAAGGCGACCACCTCCTCTCTGTCGAGCAGCATCAGCCTTTGCGCATGAAACGCGAGCGCGCTCACGCCGGCCTTCTTCATCACCTTGAGCGTCTTGAGCCCCACCACGGGAATGTCGAAGCGCATGTCGTGGCCCTCGCGCGCGCCCTTCACGAGCACCGCGCCCTTGCCGCCAAGACGGCCGCCGCGCTTTATCGCCGCGTTAGTGCCCTCGAAGGCCTCGACTGCGAGCACCATGCCGTCCTTCACCAAAACCGTCTGGCCAACGTCGTGGCGGCCCATGTCGCGCATCACTTCCGCGCCGTGGCGCATGTCGGCATCCTCGCGCTCGTCAGGCGCACGCGCCGTCAGCACGCCCTCGCCAGGCAGATGGCGCTCCATGTACGAGGAGGCGGGAAACACCTTCACGCCGGCCTTCTCGAACTCGAACGCAAGCTTGCCGTACACAGTGTGGGCAGTCTTGAACGGCAACGACGCGAGCCAAGCCTTCGTCTCGGCGTCAAAGCGGCTGCGGAAGAGCGAAAGCGGATTGATCTGGCCTGCGAACACGCATCCGTCGTATCCCTGCGCCGCGACCCAGCGCAGCCCCGCCGCGATCTCGCCGATGCCGATCGTGTGCACATGGTCGGCGGCCCTGATCGTGGCGCGTTCGGTGGAGCCGCGCACCGCCAGCACGTCGCACGTCTTAACGCCGGCAGCGCGCGCCCCCTCAACCACGAGCCTGGGGTAGGCCCCCGCGCCCGTTATGACGATCATTCTGCTGACTTGCATACTGCCTTACCAGCCCGTGCGGTAGGTACGGCGCAGAAGCGCGGTCGCAGCAGGGTTGCCGTCGAACGCAAGGGCCTTGGCGTTCCAGCGAAGCGTCTCCTCCGGGCAGCGCAGAGCAACCGTGCCAAGGATGATGGTCTCGGCCATCGGACCCGTCTTCTGGAACGGAGAGGCGTTCTCCGTCACGCCGAGGCAGCCGTCCGCGAAATCATGGTAATGGTTCTTGAACGGCATCTTCTCCATCTTGACGGAGGCGAACTTCGCCTTCGGCAGGAGGAACGGCACCTTCGTGTGCGGAATGAGGATCGCGCCCTCTGTGCCGAACACCATCGCAGCCTCCTGCGGAAACTCTCCGAGGCCGGCGTCGCGGGCGAGCGCCTGGCCATCCTCGTGCGGACGGAACTCGCCGTCGAACCACTCCACCGTGAACGGCTTGCCGTCAGAGGCCGGCACTCCGTCGAACGTCCACGTTATGTGGTTGGACTGCGGCCAGGTGTCGGCCCGGCGCGCAGGCGAGTTCTTCCAGCTCTCCTGCACCTGCGCCCGGATCGTCTTCGGCGCGGCGGAACCCAGGTTCATGCCCTTCCACACGGCGTCGAATACGTGGCAGCCGATGTCGCCGCTCCAGCCCGTGCCGAAGTCGAGCCACGAGCGCCACTGCACGGGATGGTATATCCCCGGGGCGTACGGACGTTCCGGCGCAGTGCCGAGCCAGAGGTTCCACGCGAGCGTCTTCGGCGGCGGAACGCCCTGCGCGGGGCGCGGCCCCGCCAGGCGGTATCTTTCGGCCCCCCTGCGGTTGGAGCAGATGTACACCTTCTTCACCGCCCCAATCGTCCCCGCGCGGAGGAAGCCCACGGCCAGCCGATCTCCGCCGCCCGCCGCATGCTGCGTGCCGAGCTGCGTCACCACATGGCAGCGCTCCGCCTCCAGCGCCACCTCGCGGCACTCCGCCACGTCGTGGCAGAGCGGCTTCTGGCAGTAGACATGTTTGCCCTTCCTCATGGCCGTAAGCGAGATTATCGCATGCTGGTGGTCCGGCACCGCCACGTTCACGGAATCTATCGCGTCGCCCTCCTTCTCAAGCATCTCGCGCCAGTCGGTGTACGTGCGCGCCTTGGGCGCCAGCCGCGCGGCCTTCGCGAGATGGTTCGCGTCCACATCGCATATCGCCACCACCTCCACGCGCTTGTGGGAAAGGAAGTTCTGGAAGTCGTGGAACCCCATTCCGCCCACGCCCACGCAGGCGTGGTGCAGCTTGTCGTTCGGACCAAAGGCGCGCCGCTGCGGCACTGCCGAAAAGCCCGTCATGGCTCCGCTTGCGGCAAAGGCGCCTGCGCCCGCCATAAACGTTCTGCGAGAGATATCAATTTGTGTATGCATAGCCGGTTTCCTTTCGTTGTTTTTCCTTGAGCACGTTCTAGGATGGCCTAATGGCAGATTGCATCAATCTACGCCTTGGCCTCTTTCATGCGCACGTCGAGCTGCGGAAACGGAATCTCTATGCCCGCCGCCGCATACGCCTCCACCACCGCCACGTAGGCCGCAGAATAGACGCTCCAGTAGTCGTCGCAGCTGGACCACGGGCGCACGTTGATCTTCACCTCAGAGCCGCCGAGCCCTCCAACCGCCACCGCGGGCGCAGGATCCGTCAGCACGCCCGGCACCTTGCGCAGCGCCTCTAAGGCCACGCCCACGGCCTTCGCGAGGTCTGTTCCGTACGCCACGCCCACCACGAGGTCCACGCGCCGCCTTCCTAGCGCGCTGAAGTTAGTGATCGCGCCGCCCCACACGGAGCTGTTGGGCACCGTGATCTTCTTGTTGTCTGCCGTCGCCAGCACGGTCGCCATCATGTTCAGCTCCGTGACCGAGCCCTCGGCCCCGCCGATCACCACGTAGTCGCCCACCTTGAAGGGATGGTTGAGGGCGATCATCAGGCCCGCCGCGAGGCTGCCAAGCGACTCCTTGAACGCGAAGCCCAGCACCACGCCCGTCACGCCGAGGCTCGCCACAAGCGGCCCCACGTCCACGCCGATGCGCCCCAGCGCGATCACGCATAGTATCGCCCAGCCCGTCTTCGACGCGACGCTGCACAGGAACGTGCGCAGCAGAGCGTCCACGCGCTTCGACTTGCCAAGAGCCTTGTCAATCGCCTTCACGAGCAGTCTCACCACGATGCCGCCCACGATCAGCATCGCCGCGGCCATCAGCATGTTCGTGGCGCACTTGATTCCGTTCTGCGCAAGCCACGACATCCCCTGCTGCACCACCTCCTTGCCCTGGGCGACCTGCTCTCCCAGCGAGTCCGCCACCTGGGACGTCACCTGCGCCGCCACGTTCGTCACCTGCGTGGACACCTGCGCGGCCACGTTTGTCACAGTTTCAACTGCGTTTGTCATTTCTTTTCTCCTTTTGCTTGCGGCCCTTCTGCCTTTGCTGTTTGAAAACCACTTTGGGAACGGGCATCTTGCCCGTTTGAACTGGAGGAACAGGCGTCTTGCCCGTTAGCGGCGGGCAGGGAACTGCCCGCCCTACCTGTTTCGCCCACCTTGGCGGAGCTGCCTCGAACGAAAGCGTCTTGTGCGTGGCGGGATGTTCAAACGAGAGCTTCCAGGCATGCAGGCACAATGGCGGAGGCGGCACGGGCCTGCGGCGCCTCGCCTCGGGCGTGCCCTTCGCGCGCGGCGGAGGCTTTGGCGGCTTCGGACCGTACTTCGCGTCGCCCAGCACGGGATGCCCCGCCTCCGCAAAGTGCACGCGTATCTGGTGTTTGCGTCCGCTCTTGAGCAGCACTTCCACAAGCGTTGACGGCGGCTCGCCCGCAGGCGGCTCCACCGCACGCCACACCGTGCGCGCGAACTTGCCAGAACGGCCGTCCCTCACGCTTCTCACGAAGAACTTCTCGTCCTCGGCAAGGTAGCTTTCGAATACGCCCTTCTCCGCGTCGAGCGCGCCCGCAACGCGCGCGAGGTACACCTTCGTCGTCACCTCGTTCCAGTGCTCGCGGAACCACTGCTGCACGGCCTCGGTCTTCGCCACCACCATCACGCCGCTCGTGTCGCGGTCGAGACGATGAACGAGATACACGCGTCGCGAGCTCTTCCACTGCCCCTTTCGCACATAGTCGCCGAGCGCCGCCTCCACGCTGTTCTCGTCCACGTTGCGCAGCGCCTGCGAGAGAACGCCCGCGGCCTTCTCGATGACGAATATCTGCGGATCCTCGTAGAGAATCCTTACACCCCGCAGACGATTTTCAGATCGGCCTTTCATTTCTGCCCGTAATATGCGTTGGGACCGTGCTTGCGCGAGTAGTGCTTCTCGGCCACGTAGCCTGGAAGCACGGGAACGTCCTCGCGCCCGAGCACCGAAAGTTGCTCTGTGAGGCGCGCCATGCGCGCCATCGCCTCGAGGGCGACGGCGTTCTCCACCGCCTTGAAGGCGTCCGCGCCCCACGTGAAGGGCCCATGGCCGGGCACGAGCGCGCCGGGGCGCTCCAGAGGGTCGCACCCCTCGAAGCGCTCAACTATCACCTTGCCCGTGTTCAGCTCGTACGCGCTCTTCACCTCGTCCTCGGCGAGAGCGCGCGTGATCGGCACAGGGCCATGGAACTGATCCGCATGCGTTGTGCCGTAGCAGGGAATCTCGCGGCCCGCCTGCGCCCATGCGACGGCCTCGACGGAATGCGTGTGCACAACGCCCCCGACGTTTCCGAAGGCGCGGTATATGGCGAGATGCGTGGGCGTGTCGGACGAAGGACGACATTCGCCCTCCACCTTGTGGCCCTCCATGTTCACCACCACCATGTCGCGCGGCTTCAGCAATGCGTACGGCACGCCCGACGGCTTTATCACGAAAAAGCCGGTCTCGGGATCGCGTTCGGAGACGTTCCCCCATGTGAGCACCACAAGCCCCTCTTCGACGAGGCGCATGTTGGCACGATAGACTTTTCTCTTCAGTTCATCGAGCATATCGTCTTCTCCGCCTCAAGCGCCTTTGCGAAGCGCTCCATGTACGCCTTGAATCCAGCAACGCCCTTCTCGGCCGGCGCGCACGCGACGCCCTTCGCGTCCTTGAACACGCGCTGGGCGAGAAACTCCTCAAGCGCGCCTTCGCCGCCCTGCGCGGCGGCGTACGCCGCGAGAACCGCCATTCCCCACGGGCCTCCCTCGCCGGCCGTCTCAAGGCACGTGACCGACGTCTCAAGCGCGTCGGCGAGATACTGCTGCGCCACGCCGGGCGTCGTGAAGATGCCGCCGTGCGCGGTGAGCGAGTCGAGCGCGCACTTCTCGCGCGCAAGAATGTCCATGCCCATCTTGAGCGTTGCGAACGCGGAATAGATGGCCGCACGCATGAAGTTCGCGCGCGTGAACTCCGCTCCCGGCGTGCGCGCCACGAGCGGCGCACCCATCTCGACGCCCGCCACCGGCTCGCCGCTCACGAACGGCACCATCACCACGCCGCCCGCGTCGGGCGCCGCGTTGAGCGACTCGCGGAAGAGCGCGTCGAAGTCGCCGCCCAAGAGGCCCACCCACGCGTTGAGGTCGCTCGTGCAGTTGTTGCAGTGCACCATCGCCACGGGAAACCCCGAAGGCGTGGTGACCATGTCGATCTCCGGATACGCGCTTGCGAGCGGCTTCTCGAGAACGACCATCGCGAAGACGCTCGTGCCCGCCGAGATGTTGCCGGTGCGTGCGGCCACGGCGTTCGTGGCCACCATTCCGGTGCCGGCATCGCCTTCTGGCGGCGCCATGAGCGCGCCGGGCTTCAGCGTGCCGGTGGGGTCGATGAGTCGCGCGCCGTCTTCGGTGAGACGCCCCGCGCAGGCGCCGGCGGGAAGGACGTCAGGAAGAAGCGCGATGAGATCGACGCCGTATGCTTCGCGGTACTTCGCTAGGCGAGACGAGTCCCACCCGCCCGAGGCGTCAACGGGGAACATTCCCGATGCCTCGCCCACGCCGAGCGCGTTAACGCCCGTTAGCCGCCAGTGAACCCAGCCGGCGAGCGTGGTGAGATGCGCCACGCCAGGCACGTGGGCTTCGCCGTTGAGGCGCGCCTGGTGGTAGTGGGCGATGCTCCAGCGCTGCGGGATGTTGAAGTCGAGAAGGCGCGAAAGCTCGGCGGCCGCCTGGGCCGTGGTGGTGTTGCGCCATGTGCGGAACGGAGCGAGCAGGTTCCATCCGGCGTCGAACGGCAGATAGCCGTGCATCATGCCGGAGATGCCGATCGCGTCGATGGACGAAAGCGCCGCCCCCGTCTTTGCCGCAAAGTCGGCAGCAGCGGCGGCAAATGCGCGCTGCAGAGCGTCAACGACGTCTTCGAGCGAATACGTCCAGTATCCACCCTCTAACTTGTTCTCCCAGATGTGTGAGCCCGAGGCGACGGTGCAGAACGTATCGTCCACCACCACCGCCTTCACGCGTGTCGATCCGAATTCAATGCCAAGGTAGTTCATAGTCTGCGTTTCTCCCATTTTCTTTGTTGTCATCACTTGGTCACGACAGCGAGCACGGACCGTTCTGGCATCCGCCCGGGCAGGCCATCACCTCGAGGAAGTTGACGGGCATCTTCCCGGCTGCGTACAGCTTCACCATCGCGCACGTCTTGCGGTCGATGCCGTTGATCTGCTTCGCGTCTAGCTTGAAGCCGGGGATCTTCGACGTCGCCTCGGCGAGCACGGCGTCGGTGACGCCGCACGAGCGCGCGTAGTTGCGCGCAGTGGGGTTGGCGGGGCGCTCTACAGGCCACGGCTCGCAGGCGATGACGTCGATCTTGCGCCCGGCGAGGATCGCGCCCAGCTCCTCGAAGGAGAGGACGTAGTCGACGTCCTTGCGCCTCGCCTCGCTGCGCTTCGCGACGCACGGGCCGATGAACACCGTCTTCGCGTCCGGATCCTTTGCCTTCGCGAGCTCCCGGGCATAGACCATCGGGCTCGGCGTGAGCGAGACGTGACCGACGAGATCGGGGAGATGCCTGCCGACGAGGTTCACCCACGCCGGGCAGCACGACGTCGTCATGAATGTCTTCGGGTCCTTCTCCATTCGCTCGATGAACTCGGCAGTCTCGTGCTCGGTCGTCTTCTCCGCGCCAAGGGCCACCTCCATCACGTCGCCGAAGCCGGCCTTGGCGCACGCTGACAGCAGCTGCTCTATCTTGCCGGGGAACTGCTTCTCTGCGGCGGGCGCGATCATGGCGACGAGCTTCTCGCCGCGCTTCATCGCCGCGAGCACGTCCACAAGCTGCGAGCGCTCCATCACCGCCGCGAACGGACACGCCGCGAAGCACTTGCCGCAGAAGATGCACTTGGCGAAGTCGATCTCCGCGACGCCGTGCCCGTTCTTGCGGATTGCGCCCACGGGGCAGGCGTCCTCGCACGGAACCGAGGTCTTGACGATCGCGTGGTAGGGACACGCGGTGATGCACTTGCCGCACTTGATGCAGAGCGACTGGTCGATCACGGACTGGCCGCCGACGATCGAGATCGCCTTCTTCGGGCAGTTGTACACGCACGGACGCGCGAAGCAGCCTCGGCAGTTCGGCGTGGAGACGACCTTCGCGTCGGGGCAACCGCTGCACGCCGGGCCGCACACGCTGAGCGGCGCCCGCGGACGCGACGGATGCTCCGCGCCGCCGCCCCAAGCCTTCTCCGCATAGTATGCGGCGAGCGATTTCGACTCGTCCGTCTCGTCCTCCACGGAAACGCCCAGCATCGCCATCAGGCGGTATTTGAGTATCGCGCGGTCATGGTATACGCAGCAGCGCGACGCCACCGAGTTCTTCGGCCTCAGCTTGATGGGAATCTGGTCGAGTTCGCTTTCGAGCGTGCCGTCGTCGAACGCTCGCACGATGCGGATCATCAGCTCGCGACGGATGAAAGTCGATCCGTTCAGCATGTCAGGCGGCTCCTCCCACCAGCTCCTCGATGCGCGCGAGCACCTTCTCGTTCGTCGCCTGCGCCATTACCTCCTCGCCGTTGAAGCGCACGTACGGCGCGCCGCCGAGGTTCTCCTTATCGCACAGCTCAAGGCACGTGCGCGCCTCGACCTCGACCTTGTCGCGGAGCTCGGCGGGAATCTCGTCCCCGATAGACATGAGGTTCGCCGCCCCCAACAGATAGCAGGCGGTTCCACAGCAAATCTCTACCTTGATCTTGTCCATTGCATTCTCCTAGATTTTTACTGGCGGCGGATATTATACCATATTCATACCATCTTTTAGGTAAATTCAAACGCGCAAACGGCCATCGGAAGATCACCGCAATTCCGGCGGAGCGCGGATTCCGCCCATCCGAACGTTGCCCATGCCGGCAACGCAGGCTGAACTATGGCACGGCCCGTCGAAACGCGAAGAGCGGATCAGTGGTCAGTAGTAGTCCACCGTCACCTTCTTGCGGTAGTTCTTTTCGAGGGCGGCGGCGATTCGCCTGACGACTGACCGCCGCAGCTCAAGATCCTGCGGGATGTTTGGGTCCTGATGCGACTCGTTCACCTTCGTGCCGATCACGAACTCGATCCTGTCGTGGCGCATCATCCTCTCGAGAATCGCCCGCGCGGCGGCCGGCTCGCGTTCGGGCGGGCGCATCTGCTCGAGCGCCGCGAGAACGCGCCCCAGCGTGAGAATGCCCTCCGTCGCTATGCCCACGCCCTCCATGGCACCGATCGGCGGCAGACCGCCTGCGGTCTTCATGTCGGCAAGTTTCACCTTCACGCCAAGTTCGCGCTCCACGATGTTCGCCGTGGTGCCGCCGCACACGACCACATGGTCGAAGCCAAGCGTCGCCTGGCGGGCGTATTCGGCGTCGTGCTCCTTGTAGTAGGGCGGACCGGTGAGAACGCGCATCACGCGCGGGTGGCGCAGATAGCAGACGACGCAGCTGATGTCGTCCTTGCACCCTCCCGGCGTGATGAACAGCGCCTCGCGCGCGATCGCCGCGCTCAGGTCTTTCGCCGAGATGCCGGGATCGGCGGATATCTTCTCGCGCGCGAACCTAAGGACGCCCGAGCGCCGCCAGCCGAACTTCATGTCCTTCCTCGCTCCGAGGCCAGACTGCGTTACGCCGTCGGAGCACATGATGATGCGGTCGCCCGCCCGGAAGTCGGCCTCGCATTCGCGCACCTCGCGGTCCGGCCAGTGCGACGACACCACCTGCTCGTCCTTCAGCGGCGCAATCTCCTCCACGCCCCGCAGATGGATGTATCCGGGATTTCCCATCTCGCTGATCCGCGCCCTGCCGCCGAGGCGGAAGTCGAAGAGCGAGAACGTGGCATAGCCTATCTTCCTCACCTCGCAGACGGGCAGCGAGTCCATTATGATCTCGACGGCCTCGAGCATCGGCACGTTCGACTCGAGGAACTTGATCGCCATCGACGTCGTCATCGTTGCGAGCACGTTCGCCTTCACGCCGCTCCCCAGCCCGTCGGAAAGCGCCACCAGATGCCTGTTCTCCTTCTCGACCGTCATGAAGCGCACGTCGTCGCCGCAGGCGCCCTGCCCGGTCTTCGTGTACTGGGCGGCCTCCATCTCGATGAAAAGGTCATCAGCCATTGAGGTATTCCCCGCTGCCGCCCTCGCGGAGACGCCTGCCGACGGTCTGCGACTCGTACGCGCCCGCGATTTCGTTGAGCATGATCTCCGTCTCGGCGATGTGCTCGCCGAAGAGACGCGCCACCTGCTGCACGGTGTACACGTTCTTGCGGATCACGTCGCGCGCCTTGGCGGCGATCTCCTCGCGGAGGCCTTCGTTCTTCGTCACGTCCTGCACCACCGCGCCGGCGAACTTGCCGCGGCTGATCGGGAACACGCTTATCGTCACTATGCGGTCGTTCCACTGCTGGCGGTACTTGACGATCTCGCTACCGTACTCGACGGCGCCGGCGAAGAGCTCGGCGAACTCGGGCATGAAGCCGTCCACGCCTAGCCCGTCTAGGTTGCCGAGCACCTCGTATTCGGCGGAAGCGCCCACCATCTCCGCGAACAGGCGGTTGCACTCCACGATGGCCCCCTTCGCGTCGACGATCACGACGCCGGCGGGGATGTACTTGATGAGGGCGTTGGAGGTGCGCTGGAAACTCTTCTTGAGATAAATGTGGCACATCGCCTCCTCGGCCTTGCCGGCGAGGAGGGCCCTGGCGAATTCGCGGCAGGAGTTGTAGCCGCACGCGCCGCAGTTGATCTCGTCCGCCTTGGTGGTCTTGCCCACGCGGGCGAGCGCGCCGGCGATTGCGGATTCGTCAGGCTCGTCCTCCACGACCGCCGCCGCCGGGTACGCGGAAGTGCCGCAGTGCGTGAAGCACCGCCCCACGGAGGTGCGGATCGGCGCCGTCGCGTCCGTCGCGAACAGCGTCGCGAGGCCCGACGCGCCGCGCGGCATCGCCGGGCCGTTCACGCACCCGCCCGGGCATGCCAGCACCTCCACGAACAGCTTGCGTGGAAACTTCTCGGGATGCCGCTTGAACTCGGCGGGGTCGAAATCCTCCAGCATCCGCCGGAAGTCCTCAAGGCCCGAGACGGAGACGTACCGAACGTCCGTACGCCCGTCGCGCAGCGTGTCGTTCATGCCGCCCTCGACGGAGTAGAACCGCCCTTCCTCGGCCGGCCCCAGCGCCAGCTCCGCCTCCTCGCCGAACTTGATCCCCTTCCCTTCAAGGAACTGCTCGAGCGCGGGAAATATGACGGCGAGCGCCAGTTCGTCGGGATGCGCGTCGGCCTCGTTCTTCTTCGCCGCGCACGGCCCGAAGAACACTACCTTCGCCTGGCTGCCGTACTGTTCCTTGATGAGGCGGCAGTGCGCGCGAACGGGCGAGGGTAGCGGCGAGATGAACTCCGCGTACCCGGGCAGGTACTTGCGCACCATGTCCACGGCGGCCGGACAGGCCGACGAAATGACGAGCGGGGTTTTCGTCGCGTCTAGGAGCTTCGAGACGTGCGCGCTCACCGACTCCGCGCCGTGAGCCGTCTCGCTCACGCCGGCGAAACCGGCGGCCTTCAGCGCGGCGGCGATCTGTCCGATCGTCACGCCCTTGAAGTAGCCGGCGAAACTCGGCGCGATGGACGCATAGAGCTTCGCGCCGGACGCCACCAGCTCCTCAAGGCGCGCCAGATCGTTCCTGATCTTCTTCGCGTGGGCGGGGCATACCTTCACGCATTCGCCGCACGCTACGCACGCCTCCGGAAGCACGCTCGCCTTTCCGTCGACGATCCGAATCGCCTTCACAGGACAGTGCCGAACGCACTTGTAGCAGTCCTGGCACTCGTTCTCCGTCGTATAAACGGGACTCGTCACCACATCCTACCCCTCCCTCGGGAACGTCGCCTCGAGTATGTCGCGCATCACGAGAGGATCCACGTGCTTATATATCTTGCCGTCAACGACCACGATCGGCCCGTCCGCGCAGTTGCCGGTGCACAGGCTCGCGCCGAGGTCAACGTCCACCTCGTCCTTGAGCCCACGCTCCACCAGAAAGCTTTCGCACGCCTCCACGGTCTTCTCGTTCCCGCGCGCAAAACAGGAACTGCCCATGCAGATGATTATTTTCGGTTTTGCCATGACATCCTTTTCACTGTTGCCATCGGTCTCATAAACCATGTTCCAGTGTTCAACGGGTGGGCACCATGCCGGCCGGCGCACGTGTCGGCTACTCGATGTCGACGACGCTCGCCCAGTGGAGGAGCAGTTCGTGGTTCTTCGGCGTCTGGTCGCGCGACGACTCCGCCGCCGCGACGATCGGAAGCCACTTCTGCACGTCCGGAAGCTTCACCTTCAGCGCCTCGCACGCGAGAGCCATGTACTTCTCGGCCGCAGCGACATGCCCGGAGAGCCAGAAGAGGAGGTACGTGCGTGCCACGTCGGCGAGCGGGTCGCCGAGGCGCACGTGGCTCCAGTCGATCACGCGCCAGTCGCCCTTCGGCGTGATGATCACGTTCGTCGGGTTGAAGTCGCCGTGGCAGAGCGCCTTGCCGCGCGGGTAGCTCTGGAGCTTCATGTGCAGGTCGTAGCGCGTCTCGCGCGGCAGCGGCGAGTCGGAGATCTGCTTGTCGAGCTTGTCGGCGAGGTTGCCCATGCGCTCCGAGGTCTTCTTGAAGATCTCGCACTGGATCGCGACGAACTCCTTCAGGTACTTGACGAGGTTCTTCTTGTCCTTCGCCATCACGTCGGCGAGCGTCTCGCCCTCGATCCACTCGCGGCGGATGCACCAGTGCTCGCGGAGCTTGAGGACCTCCAGCACCTTCGCGACGGGCAGCCCGGTCTCGGCCGCGCGCGCCTCGTTCATCGCCTCGTTCAGGATCGCGCTCACCTTGTAGCTCGGCCCGAACACCTTGAGCACCGTGCCCTTGTCCTTCGTCACGACCTTGTCGGCGCGCTCGAGGAGGACGCCCTTCTTCGCGGTCTTCGGCTCCCTATCTACGGCTGTCGAGGCCTTCTTCGTTGACGCTTTCTTCATTTCGATCTCCTTTCGATTGCTTTTGACCTCAGACTTCGGACTTCAGACTTCGATGTCGAAAGTCCGATGTCCGAAGTCCTTCAATTTCACACGGCGTCGTGCTTGCCGTAGTAGGCGTTAAGGTACATCTGCTTGATCTCCGACATCAGCGGGTAGCGCGGGTTCGCGCCGGTGCACTGGTCGTCGAAGGCCTGCTCCGTCATCGCGTCGAGGCGGTCGAGGAAGTCCTTCTCGTCCGGCACGTAGTCGCGGATCGTCGGCTTGATGCCGATGCGCGCCTGCAGCTCGCGGATGGCCTTGAGGAGGTTGTTGAACTGCTCGCCCTTGGACTTGCCCGCGATGCCGAGCGCGTCGGCGACCTCGAGGTAGCGCTCGAGCGTGTGCGGGTGGTCGTACTGCGGGAACGTGCCCATCTTGCGCGGCACGGGGTCGGCGTTGAAGCGCAGCACCTGCTCCATCATCAGCGCGTTGGCGATGCCGTGCGGGATGTGGTGGAACGCGCCGAGCTTGTGCGCCATCGAGTGCATAACGCCGAGGAAGGCGTTTGCAAAGGCCATGCCGGCCATCGTGGCTGCGTTGGCCATCTTCTCGCGGGCGACGGGGTTGGCAGTCTTCGAGACCGCCGCGTCGTAGCATGCGGGCAACCACTTGAAGATCACCTGCAGGGCGCGGATCGCGAGACCGTCGGTGTAGTCGGTCGCCATCATCGAGGCGTAGGCCTCGAGGGCGTGCGAGACGGCGTCGATGCCGGACGCGCTCGTGAGGCCGGGCGGCGCCATCATCTGCATGTCGGCGTCAACGATGGCCATGTTCGGCATGAGTTCGTAGTCGGCGAGCGGGTACTTCACGCCGCTCTTCTCGTCGGTGATCACGGCGAACGGCGTCACCTCCGAGCCGGTGCCGGCCGAGGTCGGCACGCAGATGAAGTAGGCCTTCTCGCCCATCTTCGGGAACGTGTAGACGCGCTTGCGGATGTCCATGAAGCGCATCGCCATGTCCTGGAAGTCGGCTTCCGGGTGCTCGTAGAGGACCCACATGATCTTGGCCGCGTCCATCGCGGAGCCGCCGCCGACGGCGATGATCACGTCCGGCTTGAAGCCGGCCATCAGCTTCGCGCCTTCCTTCGCGCAGGCGAGCGTGGGGTCGGGCGCCACGTTCGAGAACGTTGTGAACATGATGCCCTGCTTCTCGAGCGACTTCTCGATCGGCTTCGTGTAGCCGTTCGCGTAGAGGAAGGAGTCCGTCACGATGAACGCCTTCTTCTTCCCCATCTCCTCGCCGAGCTCGCGGAGCGCCACCGCGAGGCACCCCTTCTTCTGGTACACCTTCTCGGGCGCGCGGAACCACAGCATGTTTTCCCTTCTCATGGCCAC